>JAKQCW010000050.1 GCA_029558955.1 Chloroflexota bacterium | reverse complement strand
GCAGCGTAGTTGGTTCCAGGCATTGGCTTAAACAACTGAGAAGTGCGATAATCTCGACCATGAGCAACTGTGTACCTCCGGCTCCACAAACCAGAGCTTACACAGTTGCTCACATCAGCCTAATTTGGCGAAGGTATTGATAGCTGGAAACAGAATTGCCACGTCGGCCAACAAGACAAGAGCAAAGAATTGCTGGCTAGCGGCCAACGAAGCCGGGGCGGCGCCAACATCTCCTGGTGTTTCTCCGGGTAGTGTCGTAGTAACGGACTGTGTGAACGCTAGCGCTGCCGCCGGCGCTGACGGCTGTGTACCCGAATTGGATTGCGTGGACGTGCTTGCTACGTTTGGCACGGTACTTGTCCGATCGGTCACCGCAAGGACTCGCTCGCCTTCGTTCTTCGCCTCCCGAGCGGCGGGCGGTTGTTCCGCTGTGGCCGTTGGTTCCCACAATATAGCACCCGCGACTGTTATGACGAGGCCGCACGCATTTGTCAACAGAATGATCGCGATCGCAACCAACACAAAGCATCCGGTATCCAGCTTGAGTCTGCGGGCTATTTCATCCGGATTGCGAGCCGTACGGTCGCTCATGTTCGAACCCTCCATGACTTGCCGACGCATCATAACGTGAAAAACAAGAATGGAAATGGTGGAAAACGTGCGGCGATTGAGGCACCATCACCATGCCAGACTCTCTCCACCAAAAGTGACACAAATTCTCCACACAAGTCGCACATTGTCAAGTTCCACCCATATCCAAGCGATTAACGTTGTTGTGCGAACTGCAGACGCAGCGAGGTAGTCGATCATCCTCCCTGTACCTGATCGAACAATACAACCGGCCGCACATGTTCCTCTACCTGAGGCAGGACAACGCATCCCTATTATCTGGGCAAATACCTGCTCCTACCCATAAGTTCTCCGTCAACCGGTTGTACTCATCCACATTCAACCCCATGTCCCGGATGATCTTGCGCAGGAGGGGACGCACGATGTCCTGGCTACCGTGGTCTGGGATGACGACGACCCGGCCATCGGGCGCACGAAAGGTGTGGTGGCTGCCCTGGCGTCGCACCCACTAAAACCCGGCCATCTCCGCGACCTGGCGAGATCCCGATAAGGAAGAAGCATAAGGCGGCTCATAGGGCGACTTCCATCCGCTGCAGACCTACGAAGGCTGGATAAGGCCGCTGGCTTTCTCCCTCGACCGTGGCCAGATACACCTCGATGGCCTCGCGCATGTTCGCTTCCAGGCTGGCCACATCTGGCGCCTGGGTGTAGCAGCCGGGCAATTCTGATACCGAGCCAACAAGCCAGCCGTTTTCAGGGTCGCGTTCAAGGACTACGGTGAACTGTCGTTGCATCGTTGCATGTCAGGCCTGTTGACGGTCGAGCCAGTCAGCGATCTCAGCCAACACCTGGCTCAGGCTGGGTTGATCTGACGGGGCGATGCGATCGTGCCGGCCGATGTGCTTGTGGTGGGGAAAGGTCATGATCTCAGGATGGTGCGGCGCGTTGTCGTAGCGAAAGACGCGCTCGCCTCCTTGAAGATACGCGTAAGCGTAGCCTAGGCGCACCGGGTAGCCCAACTCAGTGCTGACCACTTCATACAGGTCGAGAAAGGAGTCGTCCCAGAAGAAAACACGGCCCCGGACAAGACCGTTGAAGTCGTCCGAGGCCAGGCAAACGAAAGGTTCCTGCAAGTGGCTCACCAGCGGGTTCTGGCGCAGGCCCCGTTCCAGAGAAGCGAAGTAGTCGTCGATGTTCACGCAGCCACCAACTCGCTCTGCATGAACTGGCGCACGGGCAGCGTGGTCAGATACAGGTGATACAGACCTGCCCACATCATCATGTCATCGTCGTCGCCCAGCTCGCCGTCGCGATAGCGCCGGTAGAACTCGATGGTCGAGTAGCCGTACTTCTGCTCGTAGGCGCGCAGCCGTTGGTTGAGTTCTTCGAAGGTCACTCGTTGGGGTTTCAGCATCGCTCATCTCCTTGCACCGATCATCGTGCGCCCATTATACCCGGCGCGGGCCATTTTTGCCAACGTCCCACGACCTTGGTCACCCAACCCGCAGCTCCTGGAACAACCCCATCGTCGCGGCTGACGGCGGCACGTCCAGCTCGGCGCGCAGGCGCTCGACGCAGCGCGTGATTGCCCATGCGGGCGTGGGCCAGCAACAACAGCCGGTAGCAGGATCCTATTACACCCCCCGGTGTGATGGTTTGGCGGACGTATCGAGATTAGTCGAGCGGATACTCTGCAAGCAACATGTCGATGGCGTGCTTCAAGCCGCCAATCTTGTTCCGGCACACATCGAAGATCACCTCGGCATCCAGGATGAAGTAATGATGGCTGAGGAAGTCGCGGATACCCTTCGCGCCTTTCCAGTCGACTTCGCGAAAGCGTTGCGCCAGGTCGAGTTGGGCGACGCTATCCAGTTGTTTGAGCTGCTCCCCGATGGCAATCAGCATCATCGTGATCCCGTCGAGGCGGTCGATCCCGTCGTCGCTGGACAGGAAATCCTCGGCGCGTTCTATGCCCGCAAAGCGACGCTCGATGCGCTCGATGGCCGTGGCGATGTTAGTGAGGATCTGATGCACCAATTCAGGATCAGACGTAGATCGCGTCATGGTCGATACGGCGCTTGAGAGTGTCGTTGAGGAAACGGGAGTAGCGGATCAAATCCACCGGGGCGGCGAGGATATCCTCCAGGTCTTCCTTCATGTGAACCATCATGAACAAATCGGGCGGCATCTCGACGACGATGTCCACGTCGCTGGCGCTGCTGGCCTCCCCACGCGCGACAGAGCCAAAGATGCCCAGGCGCGTGACACCATACTTGGCTGAAAGCTCTGGCTTATGGGCGCTGAGGGTTTGGAGGATTGCTTCGCGTTGCATGGTACTATCTCAAAGGCCGCGTCTTCTTCATACGTTGCGAACTCAGGCACTTCAAGTCGTTTCATTTTCGTCGTCTCCGGGCGCCGCGTTTATCGGCGTCGGCGGATCGCATTATAGCGCATGATCGGCATGGCGACAACCGGATTACACCAGAGGCGGTGCGATTCGCGCGTGCGCCCAACTCATCCTACCCGCAACTCCTCGAACAACGCCACCGTCGCGGCTGACGGCGGCACGTCCAGCTCCTCCCGCAGGCGCTCGACGCAGCGCTGGTAGGTGCGCAGGACCTGGGCGCGGTTGCCCAGGCGGGCATGGGCCAGCATCAACAGCCGGTAGGCCTGCTCCCAGCACTCGTCGCGCTGCAAGATGGCCTGGCAGACGTCGATGACCTCTGGCCAGCGCGCCCGCTCGGCCAGCGCGGCGGCCAGCCGGTCGGCCGTGTGCAGCCACAGCCCCAGCAGCCGTTCCCGCTCCTCGCTGGCCCACTCGTCGTAGGGGTAATCCTGCAAAAAGTCGCCGCCGTACAGCGCCAGGCCGACCCGATAGCGCTCGATGAAGGCCTCGTCTCCCTGCCGCGCCAGCCGATCCCCGTCCCGCACCGCCTGCTCGAACTGGTCTGCATCCAGCCAAAGGTCGGCGCCCGGTCGCAGCCCGTAGAGCGTGCCCTCGCGCAGCACGTAGGCGGAGGGCGCGCGGGCGGGCAGGGCCGGCTCCAGCACGCGGTAGAGGGTACTCAGCGCCACCTTGAAATCGCGCTCGGCCGTCTCGCCGTCCAGCCCGGGCCAGAGCAGATCGACGATCTGGTCCCGCTCCAGCAGCCGCTGACGGCGGGTCAGCAGCAGTTGGAAGAGCTGGCGAGCCTTGTCGCGGCGCCATTCGGTTGCCGCCGCCCCCTCTGCGCCGCGCCAGACCACGAACGCGCCCAGGGTCTGCACCCGCAGTTGATAGCCAGGGTGCAGCTCCAGCCGGGCCAGCCCCAGCCGCCCCAGCAGGTTGGCGGCGTAGGAGCGGAAGCGTTCGCCGCCGCGCGCCTGCAAGAGCAGCGGGACGATGCGCCGCGGGTCGGGCGGGCCAAGCAGGGTCGGGCGCAGGAAGAGCCAGTCGTAGCCGTGATCCCTGGCCGGCCGCAGCAGCTCGTCCACGCCGCGCGCCAGCCGCGCCGCGTCGCCGGTGACCTGCCAGAGCAGGCACTGCCACAGCCGGGTGGCGGTCTCGCCGAAGGTGTCGCTGCACTCGCGGAAGGCGGACGCGGCCTCGGCCAGGAGCGAGCCGGCCTCGTCGTGGCGTCCGGCCAACACGTAGCTGCTGGCCATGGCCAGGCGGATCAGCGCCGTGACCCACTCGTCGCCGGTCTGTTGGGCGATGGCCATGCCCTGGGCCGCGGCGGCCTCGGCGGCCGGGAGGTTGCCGCTGTAGCCGTGGGCGCGGCAGAGACCCCAGAAGGCCTCCACCTTGAGCCGCGGCACAGCCAGATCCTCGGCGATGGCGATGGCGTCGCGGAAGCAGCGGATGGCCTGCTCGGCCGCGTCGGGCGCGGGCTGGAGCTGCCAGGCGTGCCCTTGACGCATGTAGCCGACGCCGGTGATGAAGGGGGAACTGAGGGCCCGGCCGCGCTCCGTGCCCTCCACCGCCGTGCGCAGCGCGGCCTCGCCGTCGCCCTGAAAGGCCTGCAGCAGCGAGAGCAGCAGGAGCGTCTCGCGATGGGCGCGCGGGCGCAGCACCGGCGCCTGCCGTTCGGCCTCGACCCGTTCCTCCAGCACCAGCCGCGCCTCGCTCAGCCGGCCGGTGCGCATCAGCACCCGCACGGCCAGCTCGGCCTCGCTGCTGACCTCCTCGGCCAGCCCGGCGGCCTGCATCTGGAAGCGTTCAGCGTCCTCCAGCCGGCCCAGGTTGAGCCGGTTCTCGGCCAACAGCTCCAGCAAGCGGATGCGGGTCTCGCGGTCCTCCTGGCCGTCGGAAAGGCGCAGCGCCTCTTGCAGCAGGTGCTCGGCCTGGGTGGGATTGACCGTGTCCAGGTAGACTCTGGCCTGGCCGCGCAAGGCCTGGCCCGCGCCGGCCAGATCGCCCTGGCCGCGGCTGTGGGTCTCGGCCTGTTGATACCAGCCCAGCGCCTCGTTGAAGCGGCTGTGCAGGCGGGCCACGTCGCCCAGGTAAGCCAGCAGCGGCGGGTGACGCTCCAGCACGTCGGGGGGCAGCGCGTGGATGGCCGCGGCCAGCGTGTCCAGCCGGCCGGCGCGCACCATTTCCTGGCCCAGCGAGCGCAGCACGCGCGCGGCCTCGTCCCAGGCCTGGCCAGCCAGCAGATGATGCAGCGCCTCTTCGGGCTGTTCCTGCGCCAGAAAACAGTTGGCAGCCTGGCGGTGCGCGGCCTGCGCCTCGGCCGCGGTCAACTGGTGGAGCAAGAACTGCTGAAAGAGGTGATGGTAGCGCGCGTGCCCCTCGCCCAGGCTGACCACGAACAGCCCACTATCCAACAAGCCCTTGAGGATTTCCTCACCCGCTCTGGGCGGATCCGTGATTCGCCCGGCTGTGGGTGCCAACGCCGCCGGATCATGGATCCGGCTTGAGCTGGACCTGGCGGCGTCGCGGCCCAGCAAGCAATCGCACACCGCCGGGCTCAGCTCCCGCAGCACCGCAGTCTGGCGCAGAAAATCGACCACGGGCCGCGCCTGCTGCGCCAACACCTCGCTGGCCAGATAGCTGAACAGGTCGTCGGGACGGGCCGCGGCCGGCGGGCGGGGATGGCCCGCGGCGCCATGTTCGCCGCTGCTCTGCCACATCAGCGGCAGGGCGATGGCCCAGCCTTCGGTCTGTTCGGCCAGTCGCGCCGACTGCTGGGCGGAGAGGGCGACGCCGTAGTGCTGCGCGAAGAGCGCGGCCACCTCGTCGGGGGTAAAGGCCAGATCGGCGCGGTCGATCTCCAGCACCTCGCCGCGCAGCCGCCAGGCCGGCAGTGAGGCAAGGGGGGCCGGCAGCCGCGTGGCCAGCACCGTGTGCAGATGGTGCGGGGCGCGCTCCAGCAGGCGGCTGAGCGCCGCCAGAATCTGCGGCGCGCGTGCGATGTGATGGGCGTCATCGAGCACCAGCAGCAGCGGCCCCTCCAGGTGCAGGTCCAGCTCATTGACCAGCGCGTCCACCGTGGCGGCCCAGCGGGCCTCGCCGCTGGCTCCGCTCCACGCTTCGAGGGTCACGTCGGGCGCGTCGGACAGCGCGGGCGCCGCGCTGCGCAGGCTGTGCAGCAGGTGGTGCATGAAGCGCAGCGGCTCGGCGTCGTCGGCGTCCAGGTGGTACCAGGCGGTCGGCGCGCCTGCTGCCGCCAGCAGGGCCAGCGCGGTGCTCTTGCCGTAGCCGGCCTCGGCGTGAACGACGGTCAGCCGATGGTCCAGCGCCTGAGCCAGCCGGGCCTGCAGCCGCGGCCGCGCCAGGGTGCGCGGGGGCAGGTGGGGTGGGGTGAGCTTGGTGCGGAGGATGAGCATGGGGAGGTAATGCGTGACGAGTGATGCGTAAGGGGCCGCGCCGTTAGGCACTGGGTGTGTGGCTATGTCGAACGGCGCTCGCCGGCGCTGTCATGCTGAACGGGTCAGGGGGCCAACGGCGTTCGCGCCCCAATGCGGCAGGCGGCCACCTTGCTGTCACATGGCCTGTTGGACCCGCTCAGCATGACAAATGCATGCAAAGCTGTAACTCCACGGTAACTGGCCTGTGGTATGCTGGCCATGGTCGTCTTCCGCCAGCCTGCGTCGTCAAACGACGCCATTGTAGCACGTTCCCGTCCAAAAGCAGAAGCTGCGCTGCCGCAGGTGATCTATGTCCGAAACCGTGATCAGCTCCTTCATTCTACGTTTCACCCAGGAGGCCGAGGCCGGCGCGCCCTGGCGCGGGGTAGTGCGCCACGTGCAGAGCGACGAGGAGGCCCGTTTCACGCGCATCGATGAGGCGCTGCACTTCATTGGGCGTTTTGTGGATGTGGATGAGAACGGATCACGGGACGCGCATCCGCAAGCACAGCCCGGCGGAAGCGGCGAGGAGTAGCGCATGACAGCCCCTCAGCCTTCGGTTGGCATCGTTAGCATCGGTACCTATTCGCCGCCCGGCTACATGACCGCGGCCGAGATCGCCGCGGCCAGCGGCCTGCCCGAATGGGTGATCCGCGACAAGATGGGCATCAGCGGCAAGCATGTGGCCGGGCCGGATGACCAGCCCAACGAGATGGCCATCAAGGCCGCGCTGGACTGCCTCAGCCAGACCGACATCCCGGCCAGCGAAATCGATGTGGTGCTGTGTACCACCGAGGAATGGCGGGAGTATCTGCTGTGGACCACCGGCATCCATCTGGCCCATGAGATCGGCGCGAGCAACGCCTGGGCGGTGGACCTGCACATGCGCTGCGCGACCACCGTCGGCGCGCTGAAGATGGCCAGGGACATGATGCTGGCTGACCCGGAGATCAACACCGTGCTGATTGCCGGCGGCTACCGGGTTTCCGACTTCATCGATTTTCGCAATTCCCGCACCTCGTTCATGTGGAACATCGCCAGCGGGGCTGGCGCCATGCTGCTGCGCAAGGGCTGGCCGGCCAACCACGTGCTCGGCTCGCACATCATCGTCGACGGCAGCATGAGCAAGCACGTGATCATCCCGGCCAGCGGCACGGCGCAGTTTGCCACGCCGCAGGCCATGGCCGGCAACAACGGATTGCCGCCCGAGCAGTTCTATTTCGACCTGGTGGAGCCGGAGGCCATGAAGAACCGGCTCAACGCGGTCAGCATGGACAACTGGCTGCGCTGCGTCGATGAGGCGCTGCGCAAAAGCGGCCGCAAGCCCGACGGCCAGGCCTATACCCGCGCCGACATCGACTACCTCAACATGATCCTGATCAAGCCCAGCGGCCACCGCGAGATGCTGGCGCATCTGGGCCTGAGCGAGGAGCAGTCGGTCTATCTGGGCGCCATCGGCCACACCGGCGAGCAGGACGCCATGTTCAGCATCCGCGAGGGCCTGGCGGCCGGCCGGCTGAAGGATGGCGACCTGATGGCCATCGTCGCGGCAGGGATTGGCTATGTGTGGGCGGCAGGTATGGTGAAATGGGGGAACTGTTGGTAATGGCGCTGCGAGTCGAGGTTGATCAGAGTGGCAAAGTAGAACAGAGCAATCGCTCCACCGTGTTGGCTTACTCGAACAGCCATCGATATACAGTGGAAATCCTGGCAACAACCAAACAGGACGCGTTACGCAGGCTACGTGAGCAAGGACGATCCAGTCGAGCAGCAGTGCAACTCGTGTTCGCGGCGCTCCTGGCCCTACTGCTGAAGGATGTGATTGAGCAGGCCGACGCCATCATGATCGACACGGAGTACACCGGGCAAGAGGCAGCGATCAAGAGCCAACTCTTGATGTATCTTGACCGAATGCGAGTGCGATTTGACCCCAACCTCGTGCAGTTTGGGCAGATTGGCAAACGCTCACCGGCTCATGAGTTGGCAATCGGTGTTACACGAGGCAAAGTGAGAGCGAATCGACGGATTGCGATGGACGAATTGTGGACGGTACTGACCAAATAAAAAAACCGGGGGCCGCTTTCGCGGAACTGTGTGGTTCCAGCCACGGACTGGGTACCGTGAGGGCGCCACACCACCCGGCTTTCTGGTTACAATTGTACCAAATCCTGCGGCGATGTCAAGACCGCATCATAGCGAAGAACGGAAAGGACCTCATTCATGAGACTCAAGAGTAGAGTAGCCCTCATCACCGGCGGCGCGGCCGGCATTGGCAAGGCGACGGCGCAGCGCTTTCAGGAAGAGGGCGCAATCGTCGTGATCTGCGACGTGAAGGAAGAGGTCGGCCAGGCCGTGGCTGACGAGCTGGGGCTGGCGGCCTTCTACAAGGTCAACGTGGCCGACCGGCAGGATGTGCAGCGCTGGATCGACGACGTGACGGCTCGCTTTGGCCGCATCGACGTGCTGGTCAACAACGCCGGCGTCCTGCGCGATGGCCGGCTGGTGGTGGTCAAGGATGGCGAGCTGGTCAAGCAGATGCCGGAGGCCGACTGGGACCTGGTGATCGGCGTCAACCTCAAGGGTGTCTTCAACTGCACCCAGGCCGTGGCGCCGGTGATGATCCGCCAGGGCAGCGGCGTGATCCTGAACGCCAGCAGCGTGGTCGGGCTGGACGGCAACTTCGGTCAGACCAACTACGTGGCTACCAAGTCCGGCGTGATCGGCATGACCAAGGTATGGGCGCGTGAGCTGGGCCGCAACGGCGTCCGCGTCAACGCCATCGCCCCCGGTTTCATCCGCACCGAGATGGTGTTGCAGATGCCGGAGAAGGTGCTGGCCGACATGGCCGCCCGCGTCCCCCTGCGCCGCATGGGCGAGCCGCGCGACATCGCCAACGCCTACCTCTTCCTGGCGTCCGACGAGGCCAGCTACATCTCTGGCGAGGTGCTGCGCGTCGACGGTGGAATCGTCGTGGGAACATAGCGGGAAGCAAACCCAAGGAGGTTCATGATGGCTACGACAGATCAAGCGATTTCCGCAGTGTTGCCAATCCACCAGTTTCTTTGGATAAGCAGCCTGGCCGGTCTTGCGACCATGCTTGCTGCACTGGCGGTATGGATCTATGCTGTTGTGCGAATCAGATCGGCTACTACGATAATCGGTTTGGTTGGCGCTATTTTGTACCTGGCGTGGTTCCCACTTTCAAGGCTACGGTCTGTTGACACGCCGGACCTGATTTCGATCTTGCTGCTGATCGTTTTACCCACAATTGGCGCACTGTTACAGACTGTCGCCGTGTGGGGATTGGTCCGTGCCCATCTGTCTCGGGTTTGAAGAAGCCCGCGGCAGATCTCCGAGGTTTCCGAGAACCTCGAAGGTCGTGTCCCCATCCTTTGAGTCAAACTGCCATGCATAGCGCTGATCTTCTCACGGATAGGAGTCGCCTGACGCCGCACCGTGAGGCCTTGTTGGAGTTGGACAGTGGCCGCCGCTTCAGCTATGCCGAGCTGAACGTCCGCGCCTGCCGGCTGGCCAACTTCATGACCAGCCTGGGCGTGCAGGCTGGCGATCGGGTGTCGATCCTGGCCCACAACAGCGTCGTCTATCTGGACCTGTTCTACGGCTTGGCCAAGATCGGCGCGATCTTCACGCCGCTGAACTGGCGGCTGACGGCCGCCGAGTTGAGCTTCATCGTGAGCGACTGCACGCCCAAGGTGATGCTGGTCGGGCCGGAGTTCAGCGGCGTCTGGGCAGAGATGCAGCCGTCGGTGGATGTCGTCCGCGTCGTCAGCCTGGACGGCGCGGACGTGGCTGGCGCGCTGAGCTACGACGATGGCCTGGCCGCGGCAGCACCGGTCGAGCCGGCCCGCCCGCCGCTGGATGGCGAGTCGCCCTACTGCATCCTCTACACCTCCGGCACCACCGGCAAGCCCAAGGGCGCGGTCCTGCCCCACCGCCAGATCCTGTGGAACTGCATCAACACGGTGACAAGCTGGGGGCTGTCCGAGCGCGACGTGTCGCCGGTGCTGACGCCGCTCTTCCATGCCGGCGGGCTCTTCGCCTTCCTGACGCCGCTGCTCTACGCCGGCGGCCGCATCATCCTGGCCAAGGGCTTCGACGCCGAACAGTCGCTGCGCATGATCCAGGAGGAGCGTTGCACGGTGATATTGGGCGTGCCGACGCTGTTCCAACTGTGGCTGGACGCGCCCGGCTTTGCCCAGGCCGACTTCAGCGCGGTGCATTTCTTCATCAGCGGCGGCGCGCCGCTGCCCGTGCCGCTGGTGGAGGCCTGGCGGGCGCAGCAGCCGGTGATCTTCCGCCAGGGCTACGGCCTGACCGAGGTTGGCCCCAACTGCTTCAGCATGACCGACGAGGAGTCTTTGCGCAAGACAGGCTCGGTGGGCAAGCCGGTGATGCACAGCCAGATGCGGCTGATCGACTCCGCGACCGGGCTGGATGTGCCCGCGGGCGAGACGGGCGAGCTGCTGATCCAGGGCCCGCACGTCTGCACCGGCTACTGGCAGAATCCCGCGGCCACGGCTCAGGCGCTGGTGGATGGCTGGTTCCACACCGGCGACATGGCCCGCATGGACGACGAGGGCTTCTACACCATCGCCGGTCGCTTCAAGGACATGATCATCAGCGGCGGCGAGAACATCTACGCCGCCGAGGTCGAGAAGGTCTTCCGCGACCATCCCGCGGTGCAGGACGCCGCGCTGATCGGCCTGCCCGACCCCAAATGGGGCGAGGTGGGGCTGATGGTGGTGGTGCTCAAGGCCGGCCGGATGGCCACTGAGGATGAGCTGCGCCAGTTTTGCGCCGGCCGGCTGGCCCGCTACAAGGCGCCCAAGCACGTAGCCTTCGTCGACGCGCTGCCGGTGTCGCCCTATGGCAAGGTGCTGAAGGCGGAGCTGCGGGCCAGAGATTGGCGATAGTCCCAGGGATTGGAAACCCCTGGCTGAAAGCACGAAGCGGCCTCAGCCGCTGGATTCCGGATCCGTTAGGCCCTGAGGGGCCTTTGGATTGTCAGCCGGTGAATTCCATTCACCGGTTGAATTCCCATTCACCGGGCGAACCATTTCGAGGACATTCATGCCACGCTATGCAACCATCATCGGCACGGGACGCTATGTCCCGGAGACCGTCCACAGCAACGACATGCTCAAGGCGCAGGTCAGCGCGGCCAACCCCGATTTGGCCAAGGTGGTCGATGCCTTTCAGGAGAGCTCTGGCATCCGCGCCCGGCGGCTGGCCCCGCGTGACTGGGCCGCGTCCGACCTCGCAGTGCGGGCCGCGCAGGCCGCGCTGGACAAGGCCGGCATCACGCCGGAGCAGGTGGACATGATCCTGCTGGGCACCGACACGCCTGACTACATCACCCCGGCCACGTCCACCGTGGTGCAGCACAAGCTGGGCGCGGTCAACGCCGGGACCTATGACATCGGCTGCGCCTGTGCATCCTTTCCCACCGGCGTGGCCACCGCCTCCGGCCTGCTGGCCACCAATCCCTGGATGAAGCACGTGCTGGTGATCGGCGTCTACATGATGAGCAAGCTGGCCGACCCCGCCGACGTAACCTCCTTCTTCTACAGCGACGGCGCGGGCGCGGCCGTGCTGACAGCCGCCGACACGCCGGGCTTTCTCTCGTCTGCCTACATCGCCGACGGCGCGTATCATAACTACTGGGGCCTCTACAGCGGCGGCACCTACGAGCCGGCCACGGTGGAATCGGTGCAGGCCGGCCGCGCCAACGTGCGCCTGCTCCAGCGCTATCCGCCCGACGTCAACCATATCAACTGGCCCACGATCGCCCGTCTGCTGGCCGAGCGGGGCGGCTTCGGCCTTGAGGAGATCGATCTGATCATCTTCACCCAGGTGCGCCTGCCCTCCATCAAGCTGGTGATGGACGATCTGGGGCTGCCGCTGGCCAAGACCCACTGGATCATGGAGGAGTGGGGCTACACCGGTTCCGCCTGCATCGGCATGGCCCTGGACGACGCCATCGAGCAGGGCAAGGCCAAGTCAGGCGACTTGGTGGCCCTGGTCGGCTCCGGCGTCGGCTACAACTACGCCGGCGCGGCGCTGCGGATGCCGTAAACGCGCAGGACTGACAGTGCTGGCATACACGTCAA
>JAKQCW010000024.1 GCA_029558955.1 Chloroflexota bacterium | reverse complement strand
GATCACCGTCCAGCCCAACGCCGGGACGCCGTTCTCGAAGTTCTCCTCCGGGTACTGGCAGGAGAAGAAGCGATCCACCGGCTCCGTCACCGTCAGCGTCACCGGCACGATCACCATCTCGGTCTCGTTGCCGGGGCCGGGGTCGGGATCGTTGCTGTTGATGCAGAGGTTGGCATTGTAGACGCCTGCTGCCAGGCCGGTGGAGTCGAAGGTGACCTGAACCGGGGTGGTCGCGGCCGGAGCAGTCGTCCCGTTGGTCGGGTTGACGCTCAGCCACGGCACGTTGGCCGGCGCATCGCATACGACTGGGCCGCTCTGGGCATCCAGCATCACGTCATCCACGAAGAAGTTGGTGTTGCCGCTGCCGAAGACCTCCGAGTTGAACTCCAGCGTGTGTGCGCCGCCGTCGGCATAGGCGCTGACGTCCAATGTCACCTGGCGGTAGCCGAGTGTCCCACAGGCGGGGTCAGCCGCCGTGGTTGTCCACAGTTGCGTCCCGTCCATGTTGACTTCCAGATAGTCAGCCGCAGCGCCGGAGCAGACGTACTGCTCCACCCAGAAGCTCAGCGTCGCCGGGCCGCCAGAGGGGATGGTCACGCTCTGTGACACACTGCCCGCCTCGTAGGCGGCGATGCCGCCGAACCAAGCCCACCAGTCGCCGGTGAGCGGGCCGGTGCCGGTGCCGGTGCCGCAGCTAGGCACGTCACACAGAGGAGTGCCGAAGTTGAGCGACGCCTCGGTCCAGTAGGGGTTGGGGGTGCCGACCTCGAAGCTGCCGTCCTGCACCACGTCTGCCGTGGGCGAACTGAGCAGGTCTTGCAGTTCCTTGGCGCTGCGCTGGACAGCTTCCGGTGCGCCCAGCTTGCTGGGGCTGATGACCAAGGGCGCCGGGGCCGCGGCCGGCCGCGCCGGCTCCTCGTCGATCAACCAGGTCAGATTGGCCGTGCCGGTGTTGGCCACGTCCAACTGTTGCTGGGTGGTGGTGTTGGTCGGCTGCGTGCTGCTCATGGAGAGCGGGTCCACGTCGATGTTGGGCTGCTCCGCAACCTGACCGCAGGTCAAGCCCACGTTGTCCACCTGGGCATACCAGTTCCAGTCGCCCGAGTTGGGATCGTAGTAGCGGTAGCGCAGTTTCAGCCCGCTCTGGCCGGCGTAGGCCGACAGATCGAGATTGACATCGACGCCTGGCGCGCTGCCGAATGTGCCATGATCCTCGTTCCAGCTCAGCAGCGTGGTCCAGGTGACGCCATTGTCGGTGCTGATGTCCACATCGAGGAAGTCGAGGCCAGCGAAGTTCTGATAGTTGGCCGTGTAGCTCAGCGAGGCCGTGCCGAAGCCGGTCAGGTCGAACGCCGGGGTCACCAGCGAGGTATCCATCTCGGCTGGCCCGAAGGCATCGCTGCTGACGCTGGCAGCCTCGCCCGCGCCGTTGGTGTAGTTGCCCGTCTCGCCAGAGAGCGCGATGGTGGTCCACTGCGGACCGTTGGGCTCGTTGGTCTGCACCGACCAGCCGGTCGGCGGCACGCCGCCGCTGAAGTCTTCAGCCGGCAGGTTGCAGGCGAAGACGCCAGGCTGGCTCTCTTCCACCGTCAGCGTCACAGGCACGATCACCAGCTCGGTCCCGTTGCCGGGGCCGGCGTTAGGATCGTTGCTGTTGATGCACAGGTTGCCGGTGTAGGTGCCGGCCGCCAGGCCAGCAGAGTCGAAGGTCACGGTCACGTCGGTGTTCGTGCCGCCCGCGTTGGAGCCAGCGTAGGTGTCCAGCGACAGCCACGGGATGTCCAACGGGACCAGACACTCAGGCTCGCCGGCCGTGCCCTCGATGACGAAGGGCAGGTCCTGCACGGTCGAGCTGCCGCTGTCTACCAGCGAATTCCAGGCGTTGGTCGTCGGGTCGTATTGCAGCCCATTGGCGCCAGGCTTGGTGGTCTGGCCCAGGAAGCTCACCGGGGGCGCCCACGGGCCGGACGTCAGCGTGCCGCCCGTCTGCCAGTCCACCCAGTAGGCGCCGGCCGGCAGGTAGAGGCCCACCGCAGCCACATCGGCCATGATCGGCCGCGTGCTGTTGCCCAGGTCGGTGTCCAGCGTCCGGTAGATGTTGCTGAAGGAGCTGCCGGTCAGCCGGTTGGTGGTGGTGTCGCCGAAGACGATGTTGCTGCCAGCCTGGCCGGGCGGGCCGTCCCAGATGCGCAGGTTGACCGCGTTGATGGTCGACGTGGTGCTGGAGCCGGTCTGGTAGGCGAAGAAGGTGATCTGGTCGATGTTCCAGCCGCCGGCAGGGACGGTGAAGTCGTCAGCCACGCGGAAGCCGCTGGAAACAGCATGGCCAAAGCCATAGGTGCTGTTGCCCAGGGCGGTCTGGAGTGCGCTGGCATCAGCGCCGCCTGCGCCTGCACCGGGGTTGGTGACCAGCGGGCCGTTGTCGTAGAGGACTGCCGTCGGGGCCTGCCAGATGGCCGCGGGGGCCGGTGCAGCCGCGGGAGCTGCCCCTTCCGGTGCGCCCACGTTCTCGGTGGCCGGTTGCGCCACCAGCGGCCCAGCCGCGATGGCCGGGAAGGCGGTGGTGTCCTCTTCGTCGATGGTCCAGTTCAGCGTGCCGCCGCCGGTGTTGGCCACGTTCAGCAGTTGCTGGGTGGTGGTGTTGGCCGGCTGCGTGCTGGCCATGGAGAGCGGGTCGACGTCGATGTTGGGCGACTGCGCCTCAACCACCAGGCGCAGCGGCACGATCACCATATCGGTGCCGTTGCCAGGGCCGGGATCGGGATCGTCGCTGTCCACGCACAGGTTGCCGGTGTAGGTGCCGGGCGCCAGGCCGGTGGAGTCGAAGGTCACGTTGACCGGGGTGCTGCCGCCGGGCAGAGTCACGCCGTTGAGCGGGGTGGCGCTGACCCAGGGGATGTCGGAAGGAGTGCTGCACACCGGCGACTGGGTGACGTTCACCAGGCTCATGTCGTCGTAGTAGACCACCGATGCGCTGTTGGCAAAGAGGTCCACCGCGCCGATCGCAGCGGCGCCGCCGCCGCTCACCTGGCCGCTCCAAGTGCCGGAGTAGAGCAACTGGTTGTTGTAGTAGAAGGCGCCGGTGTCGGCGTCCAGGTCGATCTCGGCCCGGATCTCGACCCACTGGCCGCGCACCAACGGCAGAGAACCGCCGGAGACGCCGCCGTCGTTGACCACGGTGTTGGCCGCGCCGTCGACCATCACCTGGGCCGACCAGTTGTTGCCCGCGCCAGCGTCGTCGTAGGTGTTGAGCATGATGAAGTACGACTCGCCGGTGAAGTTGGCGGGCACGTACTGCCATGCGGTGTAGACCCACTGGCCGCTGGTCTCGCTGTACTCATGCACCAGGTCGCTGGCGCCGAGGATGGCCGCCGAGTTGGGTGAGCTGCGGAACTGCTGGCCGCTGGTCAGCGCGCCGGCGTTCGGATCGTTGCCCCAGCCCTTCCAGCCGCCCTGACCGTGCAGTTGGCTGCCGGTGGCGTAGCTGTCGAAGTTGTCGCTCCAATCAGCCAGCTCAGGCGCAGCCGTCGGCTCTTCGGTGATGGCCCAGGTCAGGTCCTCGCCGCCGGTGTTGCCCACGTTCAGCGTCTGGTTGGTGGTGGTGTTGGGCGCCTGCGTGCTGGCCATGCTCAGCGGGCTGACGTTGATGTTGGGATCATCGCCCGGTTCTTCCACCGTCAGGCTGACCGGCACCTCGACCAGCGGGTTCTGCGGGTCGTTGCTGGTGACGCAGAGCATCGCGTTGTAGACGCCATTGGCCAGGCCGGTGGAGTTGAAGCCGACGGTGACGTTGGTGCTGCCGCCGGCGTTGGTGGTGCCGCCGGTGGGAGCCACCGTCAGCCACGGCACGTCAGCCGGGTTGTCGCAGGCAGCCACTGCGGAGCTTTCGCCGAAGCCGCGCACCATCATGTTGCCGGGGAAGCCGAAGCTATCTACGGTGCCAAAGGTCGCGGGCGGAAGCGTGGGCGGGTTGGTGGTGGCGCCGGCGCCCAGGCCGATCCAGGAGCGGCCCTGGCTGGCGGTCTCATCGAGCGTCGCCGGCCAGCTGCCCGCGGTCATGCCGGCCGTGCGGTTGACCACGGCGATCAGGACGTCGCCGGGGCCATTGAAGGTGACGGCGGACCCAAGCGGGAAGGTGGACCAGGTGGTGCCATTGACGGCCTCGACGGCCTGGTTGAGCAGCGAACCCTTGAAGGTCGCCCCGTTGGCCGGGTTCCCGTCGGCATCCTCGTAGAGATAGATGTCCACCAGCTCACCGACGTTGATGTTGCCGGTGCTGCCGGCGTAGCCGAACATCACATCCACCTGATTGAGTTGGAGCGGGAAGTTGCTGGCGCCTGGAGAGAAGCGATTGAGCCAGAGGAACTGTCCGCCGTTGCTCAAGCCGATGGCGTTTTCGCCAGTGCCGTCGTCCACGATCAGTGAAACCGGCGCTTGGGGCGCTTCCGGCGCGTCCATGCCTGCGGCGTTCAGCTCGATGCGCATGGCTACCGGCGCTTCGGCGATCTGCCAGGTCAGCGGCGCGGTGCCCACATTGCTGACAACCAGGTTCTGGCTGGTGGTGGTGTTGGTCGCTTGGGTGGCGGCCAGGCTGCTGGGGGTGACGTTGATGGTGGCCGAGCCGGAGATGGGGCGAACCACCACGGTCAGGTGGATGACATCGCCCGGCGCGCCGGCGCCGGAGGGGGTCAGCACCACATAGCCGAAGGCATAGGCGTTCAGCGGCAAGCCGGCCACGTTGGCCTGGATGTTGAGGGTCTGGGTCTGGCCGGCCGCCAGCGTGAAGCTGCTGGGGGTGGCGGCCAGGGTCATGCCGCTGGGCGTCACATAGCTGGCTGTCCAGGTGCCGGCGCGCGTCGCCTTGACGGTGCGGGTCCACGAGCAGACGCCGGGGCAGGCAGCGTCGGCCATGCTGGCCAGGTTGAGCGCCTTGGGATTGCCGGCGCCGGCCGCGAAGTTGGCGCCGGTCTCGTTGAGCACCAGGCTGGCGTTGGCGGCATGGTTCAGGTCCACGCGGCCCGCGCCCATGTCGAAGGGGATGGCCGGGGTGACGCCATCTTCCTTGCGGATGCCGGTGTATTTGCTGGTGTCCATCAGCGCCGACTTGATCTCGGCCGGCGTCCAGGAGGGACGAACCGCCTTGACCAGCGCGGCCGAGCCGGCTGTGTGCGGGCTGGACATGGAGGTGCCGCTGACGAAAGCGTACTCAACGCTGGGGACCTCTGGCGTGATGGAGCCGGTGAGGTAAGCCGCCAGGATGTCCACGCCGGGGTTGGTCACGTCAGGGGTCAGCAGGTCGGGGATCGGGTGGGGTCCGCGCGAGCTGAAGCCGGCCATGACGTCGCCGTTGGAGGCGGCGTAGCTGAAGGTGGTGCCGGCGATCTGGCCCTGGTGGCCTGTGCCGCTGTTGACCCATGCCTTGAGCGCCACGCCGTCGGCGTAGGAGATGTGCACGGCGGGCAGGTGGTGCAGGTCGCCGTTCAGCGATGCGCCGTTGGCGGAGTCGTTGGCCAGAACCATGCCGATCGCACCGCCCTGCTTGACGTTCCAGCCCTTGGCCACGCGGGCATTGGTGCCGCGGTCGCAGATGACGATCTTGCCGGTGACGCTGTTGGCCGCGAAGGGGGTCTGGCAAAGGGCGTCGTTGTAGGGCGCGTTGCCGGCATAGACGATGCCGCCGACTGCCGAGCCGTCAGAGACGCCCAGGCCGGTCAGGGTGCCGCTGCCGGGAGGTGCTGTGTTGCCGCCAGAAAGGTTGGTCACCGCATTGGAGCCGGAGCGGTTGTGGGTGTTGGCGCCCACGGTGATCACCCAGGGGGGGGTGCCGCCGACAGTTCCGGCGCCGGGGCCGCTGTTGCCGGCCGAGCGGGCCGAGGTGATGCCGGCGTTGAAGACCGACAGATAGGCCTGCTGCTTGGCGCCAGAGAAGGCGTTGCCGCTGATGCCGATGGACTCATTGGTCACATGCACGCCATCGAGGATGGACTGGTTCAGCGCGGCGATGGTGTCGGTGTTGTAGCAGGAGGTGCCGCAGACGTCGTAGGCGATGATGTTGGCATGGGGAGCGACGCCGGAGATGGCCGGGCTGAAGGAGTAGCTGCCCAGAACCACTGTGCCCGGGGCCAGGTAGTTGCCGCCGGCGGTGCTGGCGGTGTGGCTGCCGTGGCCGTCGGTGTCCTCGGGGCCGCCGGTCTCACCCCAACTGGCGTCGGCATAGTCCCAGGCGCCGATCAGCTTGTCGTTGCAGACGACCTGAACGGGGAAACCAGCGTTGCACCAGCCCTTGTAGACGCCGGAGCCGAAGGGGTTGGTGTGGTTGTAGCCGTCCCCGCCGATATCGGCAAAGGAGGGATGGTCCATGTTGATGCCGGTGTCGAGCACGCCGATGATGACGCCCTCGCCCTTGGTGCCGGGCAGGCCGCCGGTGGCGGTGCCGTTCCAGATGGCCGGCGCGCCGATCCACTGGGGACCGACGTCGGTGTCCAGCTCTTCGGCAACATCGCGCTCGACCTGGGCCACGCCGGGCATCTTGGCGACCTGCGCGGCCTCGGCCGGCTCGAGCACCATGATCACTGCGTTGAGCGCGAACTGGAGCTGGTAGACCACCTCAGGCGAACGGCCCAGCAGTTGGGCCGTATCGGCCACGAAGGCGTTCTGCTGCGCTTCCAGATAGGAGGCATAGGCCTGGCTGGCGGCGCTTTCAGCGTCGAAGCTGGTCTGGCCCTTGGAGGCCGGGTTGGTGGCTTCGAAACCTGCGATGCCGCCGGTGTAGCTGGGCACGGCAGGATCGGAGAGAATCACGATATAGCGGGCGGGGCCGGCGGCGTTGGCCGCCTGGATGAGGGGGGCTGCCTGGGGCTGCGGCGCGGCCGTGGGGGGCTGGGCCGTCGAGTCCAGGGGGGCTGCAAACGCGGGTGACACCAGCATGGCCAGAACCATGACCAATGTCAGCAAAGCAACGGTTTTGCCTCTCATGCGACGATGTATCTCCTTCTTGAATAGTGACGCCCGCGAAGCAGCGAAGCTTTCACGGGTGCAAGCGGCAACAATGTAAGGACAACAGGGTGCAAGCAACGGCTCACGACACTAGGCGCCTCCTCGGGTGATGCCCGGACGGTCTGTTCACAGGCCGCGGGCAGGGGACATGGGGTAAAGCTGAAGTGGGCGCATTATAGCCACATCGGCGGGAGTAGTCAATCTTCAGAGCGCGATGCTTGTGCATTCGCGCGCGGAGAGGGGTGAAAAGAGGGGGATCGCGCTCTGGCCGGTCTCCTGACCGAGCCAGCAATTCCAACGGCGACGACCGCCAGACCCGGCTAAAGCCTCGACTCCGTGTTGGGCATGTGAGCAGTTGCTCCGGACGGCTATTTGGCCGCCAGCTTCGCCTTCTCCTCTTCCACCAGCACACGGCGCAGGAATTTGCCGACCATGGTCTTGGGCAGCTCGCTGCGGAATTCGATCGCGGTGGGCACCTTGTAGGCGGCCAACTGCTCCTTGCAATAGGCGATCAGCTCATCGGACGTGGCTTTTTCGCCCTCTTTCAGCACCACATAGGCCTTGACCGTCTCGCCGCGCACCGGATGCGGGATGCCGGCCACCACCGCCTCCTGCACCTTGGGATGGCTGAAGAGCACCTCCTCGACCTCGCGCGGCACGACGTTGTAGCCGCTGGCGATGATGATGTCCTTCTTGCGGTCGACGATGTAGAAGTAGCCGTCGTCGTCCATCTTGGCGATGTCGCCGGTGTAGAGCCAGCCCGCGGCGTCCCGGACATTGGCCGTCTCCTCCGGCTTGTTCCAGTAGCCCATCATCACCTGCGGGCCGCGCAGCGCCAGTTCGCCCTCCTGCCCGGTCGCCACGTCCAACGGCACACCGTCCGGGCCGGGCTCCAGTGAGACCAGCCGCGCCTCCACGTCCGGCAGCGGCACGCCGATGGAGCCCGACTTGCGCAGGCCATAGACCGGGTTGCAGTGGGTGACGGGCGCGGCCTCCGTCAGGCCGTAGCCTTCCACCAGCCGGCCGCCGGTGATCGCGCCGAACTGCTCCTGCACCTCCATGGGCAGCGGCGCAGCGCCGCTGATGCAGGCCTTGACGCTCTTCAGGTCGTATTTGGCCACCTCAGGATGGTTGACGATGCCGATGTACATGGCCGGCACGCCGGGGAAGATCGACGCCCGCTCGCGCTGGATCTGGTTCATCACGTTGTCGATGGGCCGCGGGTTGGGCACCACGATCAGCTTGCCGCCCATGGAGACGCAGAGGGCCATGCAGACGGTCATGCCGAAGACGTGGAAGAAGGGGATCGCACCCATCATCACCTCATGGCCCGGCTCCAGGTCGGTCAGCCAGTGGGAGCACTGAATGACGTTGCTCACCATGTTGTGATGGCTGAGCATGGCCGCCTTGGGCAGGCCGGTGGTGCCGCCCGTGTACTGGAAGAGCGCGATGTCGTCCGGCTGGACATCGACCGTTGGCGGCGTCGGCGGATACTTCTGAAGCAGCGAGGTCAGATGATAGACCCCGTTGCCCTCCGGCACGTCCACCCACTGCCCCTCCTTGGCCTGGGTCTTCTTGACCAGGCGGTCGAAGGGAAAGCCGGTGAAGTCGTTGATGTGGGCGATGATCACCCGTTTGATCGGCGTCTTGGCCTGGATCTCTTGCAGCTTGGGGTAGAAGCTGTTGAGCAGGATCACCGTCTCGGAGCCGGAGTCGCTGAACTGGTGCTGCATCTCGCGCGGGGTGTAGATGGGGTTGGTGTTGACCACGATCGCGCCCAGCCGAAGAACGCCATAGAAGGCGATCAGCGTATGCGGCGAGTTGGGCAGTTGCACGGCCACCCGGTCGCCTTTGCGCACCCCCAGCGCGTGCAGCGCCGTGGCGAAGCGATCGACCTTGTCCTTCAGCTCCGTGTAGGTGAACTTGGCGCCGATGGTCAGGCCGGCCGGCAGATAGCGCAGGATCATCTTGACGGCGTCCTGGCCGCCATATTGGGCGGTTGCGTCGGCCAGCATCTGATAGAGCGCGATGTTGGGGTAGGTCAGGGTTGCCGGCACCCCATCTTCATAGTGTTTGAGCCAGGGTTTCTCCATGTCTGTCACCTCATTGTGTTCAATGGGTGGAAGTCGCGGCCGGGTGAAAGGCTGTGCGATCCCAGCACAGACTGCAACCTCCACAGTCCCTTGTTGACGCGCCTTTGTGCGGTCGATCACATTATACACCAAAGGCCCGTCGAAGGCCAAGGACGAGAACCGGCGTGCCGTTTTGGAGCTTTTGTTCGTGATTTCCAGAACTTGACTCGTATAACGCGATGTGTTATACTCCCGAATGACGCGGTGCGTCATCGGAAAATCAAAACATCTGAACAACAACCTACATGGAGGTTTCACATGAAAACGGAAATGGAAAACGCGGTCGCTGAGGCGGTCGAGATCGTAGAGAACGGCTTCGAGGAGCCCGCGGCCAACGGAGACAAGATGGCCGAGACGATTAAGCAGGACATCACGGGCATGGCAGCGGCCGTGCGCCGGGTGCTGATGGCCGGCGTCGGCGTGGTGGCGTTGACCAAGGACGAGATCGAGGATTTCGTCGGCAAGCTGATCGAGCGCGGCGAGATCGCCGAGCAGGATGGCCGCCGGCTGGTCACCGAAGTCCTGCACCGCCGCCGCGACAAGACCGAAGAGGTCATGGAGAAGATGCAGGACGAGACCGAAAAGCAGGTCGCGCGCGCCGAATCCATGCTCGACCAGCGCATCGAGGGCATCCTGAGCCGCCTGAACGTGCCCAGCAAGGGCGACATCGACATGCTGAGCGAGAAGATCTCTCTGCTGGCCGAGAAGGTCGATGCCCTGAAGAACGGGTAACTGCTGAGAGCTTGTCGCCTCGCGGGTCGGCCCCCACATGCCGATGGCGCCGTCGGCCGATCTCGCCAGGCCGTGTCGTTGCCCCCGACGCCGGCAGAGCCAGTGCGTGCTGCACATAGCTCTGCCGGCGTTTTCTTACGATTCCAGAGCTTGCGCGTTGGAAACATGTGTCAGCCGCGCGCTTGCCAGTTCTGGAATTGTGTCGCCCTTCGTTTTGGACACTTTTGACACAGCGCGGTATAATTTCCACAGGAGTGAACGTGCCATGCCAACGGTCTTAATCAAGCGATATCCCAACCGCAAGCTCTACAACACCGAAGCCAAGCGCTACATCACGCTGGACAGCATCGCCGAGATGATCCGCGACGGCGTCGATGTCGAAGTTCGCGACCATGACAGCGGCGAGGACCTCACCGGCATCACCCTTTCGCAGATCATCTTCGAACACGAGAAGCGGGACAGCGGCTACCTGCCCAACATCCTGTTGGCCAATCTGATCCGCGCCGGCGGCGATACCCTGGGCTATGTCCGCCGTTCCTTTCAGGCATCGGTGCACGCAGTGCGGGCGCTGGAGGCCGAGGTGGACCAGCGCATCGACACGTTGGTGCGCCGCGGCGAGATGGCCGAAGAGGAGGCAGCGCGCCTGCGTGAGGAGCTGAGCCGCGAGCGTTTTGCTGCCATGGTCGATCCGCGCCTGGTGGATACCCGCGTCGAGGCGGCGCTGCACCGCCTGAACATCCCCTCTCGCCTGGACATGGTCAACCTGCAAGAGCAACTGGAGCAGTTGAACCAGGCGCTGGACCTTTTGCTGGCGGCCGAGGCCGCGCCGCCGCCCGACGCAGAGTAAGCCGCGGCCGCAACTGCTCAGCCGGCCGGCCCGCCGGCCGATTGCTTGCCAGGCGGCGCTGCACCTGCCTGGCGCCGTGGGCGATTCCGGCGCCAGCGCGCTCAAACGGGAAACGCCGTCGTTTCCGGGCCAATTGGCCATTACCCGGTTTTGGCGAGTCTGCACGCCAGTGACGTGGAAATCGAGGCAGTTCCATGGATCGCGATAGACAGTCAACGGGGCGCACAGCGCTGGTCTTGGCCGGCGGCGGCGTTAGCGGCGCGGTCTACGAGATCGGCGCCCTGCGCGCGATCGACGAATTGCTGGTCAACCGCACCGTCAACGATTTCGATATCTACGTCGGCACCAGCGCCGGCGCGCTGGTCACCTCCTTCCTGGCCAACGGCGTCTCCTCAGTCGATCTGATGCGGGTGGTCAACGCCAGCCACCCCATCGCCCGCTTTCCTGAAGCCAAACACCTGTTTCGTCTGAACACCGGGGAGATGATGCGGCGCAGCTTGGGGCTGCCCCGCCGCCTGCTGCGCACCGGGGTCGATGCGCTGGTCAGCCGCGGCCGGCTGTCGGTGCTGGACATGATCTTCAGCGGCCTGGGCAGCGCCCTGCCCTCAGGCATCTACGACAACCGCTCCTATGGGCAGTGGATGCGCGACTCGCTGGCGTTGACCGGCTGCACCAACCGTTTCGATCAGCTTCCCAGCGAGCTGTACATCATTGCCACTGAGCTGAACAACGGCCGGCGTAAGGTGTTCAGCGCCAACACCCCCGACGTGTTGATCTCCGACGCGGTGGCGGCCTCCTCGGCCGTTCCCATTGTCTATCGCCCCTACCGCATCGACAACAAGGAATTTATCGACGGCGGCATCCGCGGCAATGCCAGCCTGGATGTGGCCATCGAGCAGGGGGCCAAGCTGGTGGTGTGCATCAACTCGCTGGTGCCCTACGACTCGGCGAAACAGGGCGAGGGCAAGGGCAACCAGATCAGCGCGCGCGGGCTGGAGGCGGTCAGCGCCCAAACCACACGCGTCATGCTCCATTCCGGCCTCAAGTATCAGATCAAACAGCTTCAGCGCCGCCACCCCGATGTGGACATCATTCTGATCGAGCCCAAGCCCGACGACACCATCATGTTCTTCGCCAACATCATGCGCCTGCAAGACCGGGTCAAGATCGCCGAACATGGCTTTCGCTCGGTCAGCGTCGATCTGGCCGGCGACTACGAAAGCTTCAAGGAGACGCTGGCGCGCTATGACATTCAGATCTCGCGCAGCGGCGTGTTGGCCCATCTGGCCGAGATCTCCGAGGCGCAACACGATCCCGCGGTGGTGCAGCGGGTGCTGGAGGGGAGCAGCGAGGCCCCGAAGCCGCCGGCCTCTTCCCACCTCGACGGCTGGGCCGATCTGCTCAGAAATACCCTGGAGACGCTGGAACGCCAGTTGGACCGGGTGATCTAGCGGATGCGGAGAAAAACCAAAAAGCGGCGACCTGCCACAGGTCGCCGCTTTTGATTTCTGCGCCCTGCTACAGCCCGCCCGCCAGATCCTGCCTGACCTGCGGATAGACGCGCTGGATCTGATGAAAGAGATCCGCCAACTGCAAGGCGCGGAAGATGTTGCCCGACACCTGCACTGCCCCTGACAGAAACGACTGCTTCACGCTGGCCTCCTCCATCAGAATCTGGTGCAGCAGATCGGTGGACATCTTCAATGCCAGATCAGCCCGGCCATTGACCTGGCCATAGCTCACCTGCACCGGGTTCACGCGCCCGTCGAAGACGATGAGGGTCTCCGGGTCGGTGGTCTGCAAGGTCACCAACATGCGCCGCCGCTGAAAATCGGTCAGCGCCTGCGGGTCGGCCGCCATGCGCCGAAAGCCTTCGTCCAGAATGGCATAGAACTGCTCAGGGTTTTGATAGACGGGCATAGCAAGGGGTCCTCATGGGGTGCGGCGGCGAGCCTGGGGCTGGTTCAGTTGCCCACCCGAAGGCTCGACGCGGCTGGCGTCGCTGCCGGTCGCTGAAACCGGCGAACTGCGCCGGCTGATCAGCCAAAGAACAGGGAACGGCGCTGGGCCAGCCGCTCCAGCAACATGCGCTGGATCGCGCCCCGCACCTGGTCACTCAGCCGGGCGACGATGGCCGGATTGGCCGCGGCGCGCGCGTCGTAGTCGTTCAGATGGATCGGCTCGCCGATGTCGATGAACCATTTGGTGGGCAGCGGCGCCAGCCCCAGCGGCCCGGTCCAGGGCCAGGTGGGGGTCAGCGGGAAATAGGGCATGCCCAGCAGCCGGGCGATCGGCTCCACCCGGCCGATCATGGGGTAGATCTCCTCGGCGCCGACGATGGCCACCGGCAGAATGGGCGCGCCCGCTTGCAGCGCCACCTTGATGAAGCCGCCCCGGCCAAAGCGTTGCAGTTGGTAGCGGTCGCGGAAAGGCTTGCCGATCCCCTTGGTGCCCTCCGGGAAGACCACCACCAGATCATCCCGCTCCAGCAGACGCAGCGCGGTGATGGGATGGGCCGGCGCCTGGCCGGTCTTGTGCAGCAGGGTGGAGATGAAGGGCAGCGTGGGGAACCAGGAATCGGCCAGCGCGCGCGGCAGGCGTTGGCTGGCCGTCTCGTTGTGGAGCGCCACCCCCAACATCGCGCCGTCGAAGGGGAGCACGCCGGAGTGATTGGCCACCAGCAGCGCGCGCCCCTGATCGGGCACATGCTGGCTGCCGCTGACCTCGACCCGCCAGTAGTTGCGATAGAAGAACTGCAAGAGGGGCATGAGCAGGTCGATGAAGCCCTGGTCGCGGCCAAAATCGTCGATCTCGTACTCCCCCGCCAGCCGGCGGCGCAGGCTGCCCGTCTGCGCGGCCAGCAGGTAGCTGCCCACATACCACGCGCCCCGCCAGAGGTCCGGGTTGAGCCAAACGCCCCCCTGCTCGACCAGTTGACGCGGGTAGAGCGGGCCCAGCAGCCGGCTGAGCTGGTGTTGCATCTCCTGCACGCTGGGGGCCAGCGCCTGCGCGCCCTCCGGCGCCAGCCGTTGGGCCGCGCTGGCAAAGCGGCTCAGCTCCTCGTGCAGGCGGTCCTGGCGCTCGCTTTCCCGTTGGCGCTGCGCGGTCAGGCGGTCGTCGATGGCCAGGGCCTGCTCCAGGTCGGGGGGATGGGCGTCGGCGGGCGGCGGGGTCGGAGACTCCACCCGCGGCGCGGCCGGCGTGCGCACATCGACGGCCAGCCAGCCCTCGTCATGGGGGTGCGCGGCCTGGCCCGCCTCCGCACTCCCCGGCCAGTTGCCCCGCCCGTTCTCGGCCAAAGCCTGGCCCGGCGTCGGGGTCTCGCTCATAGCACGTCCACCTGCACGCGGCCGGCGGGGGCGACGCGGCGCTGGGCCAGGACGCGATCAAGCTGATCCGCGGCGTAGGGCTGATCCGCGGCCGCGGGCTGGTAGCCCTGCACCCGCAGCCCCTCCACCAGGCGCTGCACCGTCTGGCTGGCGTTCCACTGGGGCGCCAGGCCCGGCTCCCCCTGCATGCGCGTCAGGCCGGCGATCCAGGGATAGCGCAGGTAGTCCGGCTCCAGCGGGAACCAGGCCAGCAGATCGCGGCCCGCGGGCAGGCTGCTCAGCGCCGGCCAGCCCCAGTAGACCAGCCAATGCAGGATCGGCAGGGTGGGGCGGCCCAGGCGACCTGCCAACTGGCAGAGGGAGACGATGCCGGGCGCGGCCACGTTGATGGGGCCGTTCAGCGGATGGCGCGCGGCGTACACCAACGCGGCCAGCGCGTCGTCGGCGTCCAGCACTTGCAGCAGCGGGTCGAAGCCCAGCAGATCGGGCCAGACCGGCTGGCGCAGCAGGCGGGTCAGCGGCGAGTCCACCTCCACGCCCAGGACGTTGGCGAAGCGCAGCACAGCAAAGCGCGTGTCGGGGTATTCGGCCGCAAAGCCGGCGATGAAGCGCTCCACCTCCAGCGCGTCGCGCACGTAGGCGTAGGAGGAGCGGGCGGCCAGCGGGGTGTTTTCGGGCATGTAGAGGGGGTTCTCCGGCCGGGCGCCGTAGACCGCGGTGCTGCTGCGCCAGATCACCTGCTGCACCCCCGCATCGACGCATGCGCCGCAGAGCTGCATGGTTCCCAGGACGTTGCTCTCGAAGTCCTCCTCGCGGCGCCATTGGCGTTCCCGCCAGGCCAGATGCAGCAGGGTGTCCACCTGCTCAGCGCGCAGCAGCTCGATCAGCAGCGGGTTGCGGATGTCGGCCTTGATGAAGTCCAGCCCGGGCAGCGGCTGGCTGGGGGGCACGCGGTCCACCCCCAGGACGCGCAGATCGGGCATGGCCAGCAACTGCTGCGCCACCCGATGCCCCCAATAGCCGCTGACTCCGGTGATGACGACTGTCTGCATCAAGCGCTTTCCTTGGCTAGAAACTCTCCTGCACGCCGCGCGGGCCGGCCTGCGGATGCTAGCGCCCTGGCCAGCCCAGCGGGCCACGCGCAGCGCGGCGAAGATTGTACCATAGGTTGTGGGTGTGCTCAAACTGGTTGGGTGCAGCCGTTGTGCCGGGGCCGAGGGCGGCCCGCGAGTTGACAGTGTGGATCAAGTGCGTATCATCGCAGCCAGGGCCGGGGGCCGGCAGTGTGCGACAAACCGGCCTCGCCCGGCAGCATGTCATCGGGAAAGGATGGTCCAGCATGCGACGATGGTCTGCGGAGCTGGCGTTGGCCGCCCTGGCGCTGGCGGCCAGCCTGGCGATGAGCCTCTATTGGGGCTTTGTTTTGGCGGCGGAGCAGGAGATGTGGCCCTTCCCCGGCCTCTACCTGGTGGAGACGGCCGCCTTGCCGGCGTTGGTGTGCGCGGCAAGCTGGCGCGGCTGGCCATGGCGGACGCGGCTGGCCAGCGCGGCGGCCGGCGCGTTGGCCGCCTTTTCGATCCTGGGCGCCCTCTCCATCGGCTTCTTCTACCTGCCGGCGACCGCGCTGCTGCTGGCCGCGGCG
>JAKQCW010000021.1 GCA_029558955.1 Chloroflexota bacterium | reverse complement strand
GAGACCAGGCCGGCGCCGGCGGAAGAGGTGGAGGTGATCAAGCTGACGGGGGTGCGCAAGGTGATCGCCGAGCGCATGCTGGCCTCGTTGCAGACCACCGCCCAGTTGACGCTGAACGCCTCGGCCGACGCGCGCGGCCTGCAGGCGCTGCGGGCGCGCTTCAAGGGCAGCGACCCCGCCTTTGGCCTGCAAGGGATCACCATCAACGATCTGATCCTGCTGGCGGCGGCGCGCATTCTGCCGATGCACCCCGACCTGAACGCGCACTTCCAGGGCGACACGCTGAGCCGCTTCGCCCACGTACAGCTTGGCATGGCCGTGGACACGCCGGCCGGGCTGATGGTGCCTGTGATCCGCAACGCCGACCAGCTCAGCCTGCGCCAGATCTCCGCCGAGGCCAAGCGGCTGGCCGCGGCCTGCCAGACCCGGCGCGTCGCGCCGGATGAGCTGCGCGGCGGCACCTTCACCGTCACCAACCTGGGCGGCCTGGGCGTCGAAAGCTTCACGCCGGTGCTCAACCCGCCGGAGGTGGCGATTTTGGGCGTCGGGAACATCAACCTGAAGCCTGTGCAGGCTGGCCAGGAAGTCGCCTTCGTGCCCCACATCGGCCTGTCGCTGACCATCAACCACCAGGTCGTCGACGGCGCGCCGGCCGCCCGCTTCCTGCAGGCGCTGGCCCGCAGCCTGGCAGAGATCGATCTGCTGCTGGCCGGGTAAACAAACAGGCAGGCGACCGAACGATCACCGGGCGCCCCGCCGGGCCCACAGCGCGTCGCCGTCCTGCTCCGAATTTCGCATCACGCATCACGCATTACGAGAACCAACCATGACCAAACAAATCACCATCGACCCCGCCCAGATGCGGGCCAGCGCAGTGCTGCGCGCGCCGGAGATCCCCATCAACGCCTACGTCTCCGATCCGGCGGCTGAGACGGCCAAATTTGGCCGCGCGAATTTGGTGCGCATCTACCGCGACATGTTCACCATCCGCCAGTTCGAGACCATGCTGGATCGCATCAAGAAGGAAGGGGTCTACGAGGGCATCGAGTACAACCACCGCGGGCCGGCCCACCTCTCCATCGGCCAAGAGGCCGCGGCCGTGGGCCAGGCCTATCACCTGAGCCCGGACGATTTCATCTTCGGCTCGCACCGCAGCCACGGCGAGATTCTGGCCAAGAGCTTTTCGGCCATCGCCAAGCTGGAGGATGCGGCGTTGACCGAGATCATGGAGAGCTACCTGGGGGGCGCGACCCTGCGGGTGGTGGAGACCTTCGCCAGCGGCAGCGTCAAAGATGTGGCCTTCGACTACGCGCTTTACGGCACCCTGGCCGAGATCTTCGCCCGTGCGGCCGGCTTCAACCAGGGCATGGGCGGCTCGATGCACGCCTTCTTCCCCCCATTCGGCGTGATGCCCAACAACGCCATCGTGGGCGGCTCGGCTGACATCGCGGTCGGTTCGGCGCTCTTCAAGCGCATCAACCGCCGGCCGGGCATCGTCATCGCCAACATCGGCGACGCGTCCATGGGCTGCGGCCCCGTCTGGGAGGCGCTGATGATGGCGGCCATGGACCAGTACCGCACCCTCTGGCCGGAGGACGCGGGCGGCGCGCCCCCCATCCTGTTCAACTTCATGAACAATTTCTACGGCATGGGCGGCCAGCCCTTCGGCGAGACCATGGGCTTCGGCCAGTTCGGCGTCTCACGGGTCGGCCTGGCGGTCAACCCCCAAGCCATGCATGCCGAGCGGGTGGACGGCTACAACCCGCTGGCCGTGGCCGACGCGGTGGAGCGCAAGCGCGCCATCCTGGAGGCCGGCCGCGGGCCGGTGCTGTTGGACACCATCACCTACCGCTTCTCCGGCCATTCTCCCTCCGACGCCTCGGCCTACCGTACCAAGGAGGAGATGGAGCTGTGGCAGCAGCAGGACTCGCTGGCCGCGTTCCGCGGCTACCTCTTGCAGAACGGCCATGCCGACGAGGCCGAGCTGGGCAGCCTGGAGGCCCACGTGCTGGCCCGGCTGCTGGCGGTGACCAAGGCCGCGGTGTCGCTGGAGACCTCGCCGCGCATCGCGGACGACGGCGAGCGCATCGGCGAGGTGATGTTCTCCCACCAGCCCAAGGAGCGGCTGGCCGCGGACGAGCCGGCCGCGCTGCGCCCCAAGCCGGAGACGCGCTTCAAGGACACCGCCGCCAAGTTCCGCTTTGGGCTGGATGAGGCCGGCAAGCCGCGGCCCAAGATCCGCTGCCTGACCTACGCCGAGGCCATCTTCGAGGCCATGATCCACCGCTTCTACGAGGATCCGACCATGGCGGCCTGGGGCGAGGAGAACCGCGACTGGGGCGGCGCGTTCGGCGCCTACCGCGGCCTGACCGAGGCCCTGCCCTATCCGCGGCTCTTCAACTCCCCCATCTCCGAGGGCGCGATCGTGGGCGCAGCCGTGGGCTATGCCCTTTCCGGCGGCCGCGTCGTGCCGGAGCTGATGTACTGCGACTTCATGGGCCGAGCCGGCGACGAGATCTTCAATCAGATGGCCAAGTGGCAGGCCATGTCGGCCGGCGTCTTGCAGATGCCGCTGGTGCTGCGGGTCTCGGTGGGCGCGAAATATGGCGCCCAGCACTCGCAGGACTGGACCGCCATGGTGGCCCACGTCCCCGGCCTGCAGGTCATGTTCCCCGCCACCCCCTACGACGCCAAGGGGATGCTCAACCTGGCGCTGCGCGGCAGCGATCCGGTGGTCTTCTTCGAGAGCCAGCGCCTCTACCCGGAGCCGGAAACGCTGGTGGCGGGCGGCGTGCCAGTGGAGTACTACGAGGTGCCGTTGGGCGAGCCGGCCCTGCGCCGCGCCGGCCGTGATCTGACCATCATCACCATCGGCGCGACCCTCTACCGCGCGCTGGAGGCGGCCGAGATCTTGCAGAGCAAGCACGGCCTGTCGGCCGAGGTGATCGACGCCCGCTTCATCAACCCGTTGAACTACACGCCGCTGGTGGAGTCGATCAAGAAGACTGGCAAGGCGCTGCTGGCCTCCGACGCCTCGGAGCGCGGCTCCTTCCTGCACACCATGGCCTCCAACCTGACGCAACTGGCCTTCGACTACCTGGACGGCCCCATCGCGGTGGTGGGCGCGCGCAACTGGATCACCCCCGCCGCCGAGCTGGAGGATGCCTTCTTCCCGCAGGCCGCCTGGATTCTGGATGCGATCCACGAGCGCATTCTGCCCCTGCCCGGCCATCAGGTCAGCACCGACCACGGCCTGGCCGCGCTGGTGCAGCGCAACCGGCTGGGGATCTAGCCGGTTCGGTCAACCGCTGAAAAGCAAGAACGCCCCCTGGCAGCAGGGGGCGTTTTTTTGTGCAATTGTAACTGCTCAGCCGGCGGGCGCGAACCCGTGGATTGAGTAGGCGGCCTACTCAATCCACGGGCGCGCCCCAGCCGCCCCCGCCGGGCGTCTGCACGCTGATGACATCCCCCGCCTCTGCTTGCAGCGTCGTCTTGCCGGGCAATTCCATCTCCTGGCCGCCGCGCAGCAACAGGTTGCGGCCGGGCTGGCCCGGCGCGCCGCCGGCCAGGCCATAGGGGGCAAAAATGCGCCGCTCGGTCAGCAGCGTCACCTGGGCGTCGGCCAGCAGCTCGATGTCGCGGCGCACGCCGTCGCCGCCCCGCCAACGGCCCGCGCCGCCGGAGCCGCGGCGGATCTCATAGCGCTGCACCCGCAACGGATAGGCGTATTCCAGCGCCTCCACCGGGGTATTGAGGGTGTTGGTCATGTGGGTGTGGATGGCGTCGGCGCCAGCTTTGCCCGGCCGGCCGCCCATGCCGCCGGCGATGGTCTCGTAGTAGGCGAAGGGCCGGCCCGCGGCCAGATCCCAGTCGCCGGCCCCCGGCTCGGCGCGGGAGGTTCCAATGGTCAGGTTGTTCATGGTGCCCTGGCTGGCGGCCGGCACGCGGTCGGGAGCGGCCTGGGCCAACGCGCCCAGCAGCACATCGGTGATGCGCTGCGAGGTCTCCACGTTGCCGCCGGCCACGGGCGCGGGCGGCCGCGCGTTGACCACCGTCCCGACCGGGGCGATGACGCGCAGGGGGCGCAGACAGCCGCTGTTGGTGGGCGCGTCCTCCCCCAGCAGGCAACGAAAAACGTAGAGCGTGGCCGACAGGGTGATGGCATAGACCGCGTTGACGCTGCCGCGGCGCTGCGGCGCTGTGCCAGTGAAGTCCACCGTGGCCTCCTCGCCCTGGATGGCGATGGTCACGACGATCTCCGCCGGCTGCGGGTCCACGCCGTCGTCATCCAGCCGGTCGGCAAAGCGGTAGACGCCATCGGGCAGGCCGGCCAGCAGGCGGCGGGTCATGCGCTCGGCGTAGTCCACCAGCCCCTGCATGGCCCCCTGCACCTCGGCCAGGCCGTAGCGGGCCGCCAGCTCCCCCAGCCGCTGGGCGCCCTTGGCGTTGGCCGCCAGTTGTGCGTGCAGGTCGCCCCGCCGCTCCTCCGGCGTGCGCACGTTGGCCAGCAACAGCTCCAGCAGCCCCTGGTTGATCTGCCCGGCCTCCACCAGCTTGAGGGGCGGGATGATCACCCCCTCCTGGATCAGCTCGCGCGCGATGGGCATGGAGCCGGGCGACATGCCCCCCACATCGGCGTGATGGGCGCGGCAGGCGGCGAAGGCGAAGGGCCGCTCGCCAGCCCCGTCGGTATTTTGCGCAACCCCAGAAGGCTGCGCGTCCACGAAAATCGGCGTCACCAGGGTGATATCGGGCAGGTGGGTGCCGCCGCGGTAGGGATCGTTGAGGATGGCCACGTCCCCCGGCCCCAGCGTCAGGGCGTCGATGGCGGCCTGCACCGAGAGCGGCATCGCGCCCAGGTGAACGGGAATGTGCGCGGCCTGGGCGATCATCTGACCGGCCGCGTCGAACAGCGCGCAGGAGAAATCGCGCCGCTCCTTGATGTTGGGCGAATAGCTGGTGCGCCGCAGCACCACGCCCATCTCCTCAGCCACGGAGGCGAAAAGATGCTTGAAAACTTCCAGGCGGATGGGGTCGGGGGGTGCAGGTGGCATAGGGCAGGTCACAGGGGACAGGGGGCGGAACGGCAGGTGGCGACTGACTACCGGTCGCCGACTGCAACCACCAGGTTGAAATGACGGTCCACCCTCGCGCGGTCGCCGGTGGCCAGAAAGACCGTGGTGTCCTTGTAGACGATCATGGCCGGGCCGGCGATGGCGTGGCCGGGACGCAGCGCGGCGCCGTCGAACAGGGGTGCATCGACCAGGCCGCTGGGGAGAACCACGGGACGGCGGCCCAGCCAGGCCGCGTCGGCCGCGGGGTCGCCCGGCTCGGCCGTGGGCAGGGCCGGCCGCGGGACGCTCCCCACGGCGCGCAGACGCAGGTTGACGATTTCCAGCGGGGCGGCCGGCTGGCTGTGGCTGTAGATGCGTTGATGCTCGGCGTGGAAGGCCGCCACGAAGTCCGGCGTCAGCGGCACGGTCAGCTCGTAGGCCTGGCCGCGGTAGCGCACATCCACCTGGGGATAGAGCGCGATGCGCGCCGGCGGCGCCCCTTCCGCGGCCACCTCGGCCAGCCCGCGCTGCGCCAGAGCCTCTCCCAGCGCCGCCAGCTCGGCAAAGGGGACCGTCCCCGCCAGCATCACCGTCTGCACGTAGTCCTTGACCACGTCGGCCGCCAACATGCCGAAGGCGGACAGGGTGGATGCGCCCGGCGGCACGATGACCGTGCGCACGCCCAGCGCCCGCGCCAGCTCGCAGGCATGCAGCCCGCCCGCGCCGCCAAAGCTGAGCAGGGCAAAATCGGCCGGGTCATGGCCGCGCGCCACCGAGATGACCCGCAGGGCGCGCTCCATGTGGGCGTTGGCGATCTGGATCACCCCCAGCGCGGCGGTCTGGGCCAGGGTAAGACCGGGCGCGGCTGTCAACGCCGCGGCCTGGGCCAGCCGGGTCAGGGCCTGCTCGCTGGCGGCCGCGTCCAGCGCCATCTGCCCGCCCAGGAAACGATCGGCCGGCAGGCGGCCCAGCGCCAGGTTGGCATCGGTGACGGTGGGCAGCAGGCCGCCGCGGCCATAGCAGGCGGGGCCGGGGTCGGCGCCGGCGCTCTGCGGGCCGACGCGCAGCGCGCCTCCCAGGTCCACGGCCGCGATGGAGCCGCCGCCCGCGCCCACGGTGTGGATGTCGATCAGCGGGATGCGCACCGGCAGGCCGCCGATCTCCCCCTCGCTGGTGACGCGCACGCCGCCGTCGCACAGGGTCACGTCGGTGGAGGTGCCCCCCATGTCGAAGGCAAGCACCCGGCTGAAGCCGGCCGCCTGGGCCACGTGGAACGCGCCGACGGCGCCGCCGGCCGGCCCGGAAAGAATCGAACGCACCCCCTCGCGGCGGGCCTGAGCCGCGCTGATGCTGCCGCCGTTGGACTGCATGATGCGGAACTCCACCCCCTGGAACTGTTCGGCCAGCCGGCCCAGGTAGCGGTTCAGCGTCGGCGCGACGTAGGCGTTGATCACCGTGGTGCTGGCCCGCTCCACCTCGCGAAACTCGGGCAGGATCTCGCTGGAGAGGGAGGTCAGCAGGCCGGCCTGGCGCAGCGCGGCGCCGATCTGCTCTTCGTGGCTGGGGTTGGCGAAGGAGAAAAGCAGGCAGACCGCCGTCGATTCCACCCCGGCCGCGGTCAATCGCTCCACCAAGGCCGCCAGCTCGGCCGGGTCCAGCGGCTGCAAGACGTGGCCGCGGCGGTCGACACGCTCGCCGAGCTCGAAGCAGAGCTCAGCCGGCGCCAGCGGCGCGGGCCGGTCGGCGAAGAGATCGTAGAGCTGGCTGCGGTTCTGCCGGCCGATGGCCAGCAGGTCACGAAAGCCCGCCGTGGTCACGAAGGCCGTGCGTGCGCCCTTGCGCTCCAGCAGCGCGTTGGTGGCCACGGTGGAGCCGTGGACGATTTCAGCGAGGGACGGCGTGGGGTCGCCTGCCGGGCCGCGCTCCGCCTCCCGCTGCTGATCCAGCCGCGCCAGCCCGGCCAACACCGCCTCGGCCGGATCGTGGGGCGTCGAGAGGCGCTTGAAGGTCTGCAAGCTGCCGCTGGCCGGGTCGAAGAGAACGAAATCAGTGAAGGTGCCGCCGATGTCGATGCCGATGCGCATGGGAGTGAGGGGGTGACGGGTGATGGGTGATGGGCCAATCTTGGAGCGCGCCCTGGCTGCAAGGTTGCCTGGGCTGGCATTATCAGATAGAATCCCGGCGCTGTCAAGCCGCCGCCAGGCGGATCGGAACAATCCCGGAATCGAGCCTTCAGGCGGGTCAGGGTGTCCGCGTTGCAATGGCCAGACCCGGCTAAAGCCTCGACTCCGCACCGGCAATCCCGGAATCGAGCCTTCAGGCGGGTCTGGCCATTGCAACGTGCTCGCATCCTTGCCTGATTCCAAGATTGCGCTACAATCCTCACAAACGTGACGCGAGGTTGACTGCCGTGACAAGCACCACTACCAAGGCCAAGCTGGGCTTTCTGTCAGATATCGAACTGTTTCAGGACCTGTCCCCCAAGGAGATCGAAGAGCTGGAACGGCTGATCACCATCAGCGCGGTCAAGCGCGGCAAGGTGTTCTACCGGCCAGAGGAGAGCGGCGAGGTGCTCTTCATCCTTAAATCGGGCCGGGTTCAGCTCTATCGCATCTCGCCTGAGGGCAAGAAGCTGGTGATCGCCTCCCTCGGTCCCGGCACGCTGTTCGGCGAGATGCCGCTGCTGGGCCAGCAGATGCACAACACCTTCGCCGAGGCCGCGGAGGAATGTGTGATCTTCGTCATGAGTCGCAAGGACCTGGAGCGCCTCTTCCTGAACAAGCCACAGGTGGCGCTGCGCGTGCTGGACATCACCGGCCGGCGGCTGCGGGACGCGGAGGGGCGGCTGCAGACCATGGCCTTCAAGGGCATTCCGGCCCGGCTGGCCTCGCTCTTGCTGCTGCTGGCCGAAGAGCATGACAGCCTGGAGGTGGTAGGATTGACCCATCAGGACCTGGCCGAGACCGTGGGCACCTACCGCGAGACCGCCACCCAGGTGTTGAACGACCTCAAGGCGCAGGGGTTGATCGAGATCGGGCGCAAGCGGATCACAATCCTGGACGCCGACGGGCTGATGGCTGTGGCTGAGAGCTGACTGGCTCTAGCAACGTGCTTGTGCCGTGTTGCGCTAGTGACGGGGTTTTGACATTTGCCAACATAGGGAGTACAATCGCAACACGTAAGCGCTGGCTGGGTGGGCTTCATCTGGCCAGCATGGTTGCTACGTAACCTGTCTTTCAAACTTCACGCTCATTGTCTTTACGACATCACCTCACTTAGGAGGATGTAGCCAGATGACCCACATTATCACCGACCTGTGTCTGCGCGACGGCGCATGCGTTGAAGTCTGCCCGGTCGAATGCATCGTGCCGGGTAAGCCTGAGGATCAGTGGCCTTGGTACTATATCGATCCTGACACCTGCATCGACTGCGGCGCCTGTGTGCCCGAATGCCCCTTCGAGGCGATCTTCCCCGAAGAGGATGTGCCCGGCGACTACGAGATGAAGGCCGGCCAGCAGCGTATGGCGATGCCTGACCTGACTCTGTGGACCGCCTCGGGCGGCGAAGTGGTGGACCTGACCACCAGCATTCAGCCCAACTATGATTTCTACAGCAGCGGCCCTGGCTACGACGCCTTGAACATGTAACCCGGACGCACCAGCTGGAGAGCGAGCATCCATGACCCACGTCATCACTGACCTGTGCCTGCGCGACGGCGCTTGTGTGGAAGTGTGCCCGGTCGAGTGTATCGTCGCCGGTCAGCCGGAGGCCGAATGGCCCTGGTATTATATTGACCCCGACACCTGCATCGATTGCGGCGCTTGTGTGCCTGAATGCCCGGTAGAGGCGATCTTCCCCTTCGAGGACGTTCCCAAGGAATACACGCCTTCGGCCAAGTTCAACGCCGACTTTTTCTCCAAGGGCCCAGGCTACGAAGCGCTCAACATGTAGACAGGCTGGTCAGCGCGGCGTTGCATGCTATCTGCGGCGCGCGGTCTGTGTGCATTTTGTGTAACAGGGCTGGGCGCAAGCCTGCTCGAATCGCCGAATCGAGAACGCAAAGGGCCTCTGCTGTTTGGCAGGGGCTTTTTGCTATTCATGACGAACCCAGACTTCCCAAGCCTTGATCTGACCACGAATTGAAGGAGAGAGACAGCATGAGCACAGCTTTTCGCGTCGAACAGGATTCCATGGGGCCGGTGCAGGTTCCAGCCGATGCGCTCTACGGCGCCCAGACCATGCGCGCCGTGGAGAATTTCCCCGTCAGCGGCATCACCTTCCCGCGCAGCTTCATCCGCGCGCTGGGGTTGATCAAGCTGGCCGCGGCCCAGGTCAACCAGCAGTTGGGCCATCTGGATCCGACCCTGGCCGGCGGCATCGTTCAGGCCGCGCAGGAGGTGGCCGATGGCCGCTGGGACGCCGATTTCCCCATCGACATCTTCCAGACCGGCTCCGGCACCTCCACCAACATGAATGCCAACGAGGTGATCGCCAACCGGGCGTTGCAGATCCTGGGCCAGGAGCCGGGATCCAAGCTGGTACACCCCAACGATCACGTCAACATGGGCCAAAGCTCCAACGACGTGATTCCGACGGCAGTCCACGTGGCGGCCTATCTGGAGGTAGCCGAGGCGCTGCTGCCGGCGCTGCACCACCTGCACGAGGCGCTGGCCGCCAAGGCGGTCGAGTTCGACGATGTGCTCAAGACAGGCCGCACCCACCTGATGGACGCCATGCCGGTGCGGCTGGGCCAGGAATTCGGCGGCTACGCGGCCCAAATCGAGGCCAGCAGCCAGCGCGTCGAGGCCAGCCTGCGGCGTCTGGCTGAGCTGGCGCTGGGCGGCACGGCCGTGGGCACCGGCATCAACGCCCTGCCCGGCTTCTCCGACGGCGTGGCGCAGAGCCTGCGCCGGCTGACCGGCCTGCCTTTCCGGGAGGCCAGCAACCATTTTGCCGCCCAGGCGGCCATGGATGCGGCCGTGGAACTGAGCGGGCAGCTCAAGACCGTGGCCGTCACATTGATGAAGATCAGCAACGACCTGCGTTGGATGAACTCCGGCCCCATCGCCGGCCTGGGGGAGATTGCCCTGCCCGCCCTACAGCCCGGCTCCAGCATCATGCCTGGCAAGGTCAACCCGGTGATCCCCGAGGCCGTGACCATGGTGGCGGCCCAGGTTTTGGGCAACGATCTGACGGTGACCATCGCCGGCCAGTCGGGCAACTTCGAGCTGAACGTCATGCTGCCGGTGCTGGCTCACAACCTGTTGCAGTCCATCACGCTGCTGGCCAGCGCCAGCCGGCTGTTGGCCGACAAGGCCATCGCCGGCACGGTGGCCAACCGTGAGCGCATGCTCAGTTTGATCGACAAGAACCCGATTCTGGTCACCGCGCTCAATCCGGTGATCGGCTACGACAAGGCGGCCAAAGCCGCCAAACAGGCCTATGCCCAGGGTCGCACCGTGCGCGAGGTCGTGGTCGAGCTGGGCTACCTGGACGACAGCGAGGCCGCGCGCCTGTTGGACGCGCGGCCGATGACGGGGACGTAACTCGTAACTCGTAATGCGTAACTCGTAACCCGGAGTTCACGGGAGTCGTCTCTGGGTCACGGGTCACGCGTTATGAGCCACGGGTCCGGGTGTCGGACGCCGGATCACGAATCATCAGCTACGGGCCGCTAGTCCGGGTTACGCATTACGCATTACGCATTACGGGTCACGCGTTACGAGCCACGGGTCCGGGTGTCGAACGCCGGATCACGAATCACCAGTTACGGGCCGCTAGTCCGGGTTACGAGTTACGAGTTACGCATTACGCATTACGCATCACGCATTACGCATTACGCATTACGCATCACGAATCCAAAGGACAAAAATCATGAAAGAAGTGGTAATCATTCATCTGGGCGACGGCGAGGATCTTTCGGCGGTCAACTTTCTGGGCCAGGAGGTGCAGATTCACCGCATCGGCTGCCACGGCGACGCCCAGCGCGCTGAGGCGCTCATCGCTCAGTTCGATGGCTTGGTGGACGCGATCGGCCTGGAGGGCTATCCGGCCGAGCTGGAGTTGGGGGGCGTGCGGGTAGCCCATGAAATCGGCGCGACGCTGCCAACCGCGGCCAGTCAGACGCCCGTGGTGGACGGCGGCGGGATCAGACCTGGCCTGGAGCGCTGGGCGGTGATCCTGGCCGACCGGGCCGAGCCGGGCATCTTCAGCCAGAAGCACATTCTGATGGCGCCGGGACTGAACCACGGCGGCCTGGCCCAGGCGCTGGGCCGGCGCACCCCCTTCCTGCGCTACGCTGACCCCGATGTCTTCTTTGCCCTGCCTGACTTTCCTGGCGTCGGCAGCCAGCGCACGCTGGAGCAGGCAGTCAAGCCCACGCTGGACCATCTGAAAAACGCGCCCTTCCGCCGGCTGCTGCCGCAGGCTGGTGCGGCCGGCCAACCGCGTTCGACCGCCCCGTTTGAATGGGCCGATGTCATCGCGGGCGACATGGGCGCCATTCGCCGCTATGCCCCCGCCCAGCTCAAACACAAGACGGTGGCAGTGGAGTGGGCCAGCGAAGAGGATCTGGAAGACCTGCGCCAGCGCGGTGCGGCCATCGTCATCACCATGATGCCGGCGCTGGACGGCGCCAAAAACCTGGGGCGCTGGTCGGCCGCGACGATCGAGGCGGTGCTGGTGGCGCTGCGCACCAACCCGGAGCTGCCGCTGACCGAGGACACCTACCTGGACCTGATGGCCGACATCCATTGGACGCCCCATGTGCGCTATTTGCAGCCGCAGGAGGCGGGCATCAACCGCTTCGCGTTCGTGATCCATCCGTTGAACGTCAATTTCATTCACAAGAGCCCCCAGTTTGCCTGGACCAAGCACCTGCCCAACGACCTGGTGGAACGGGTGGCGGCCTACATGCCCCCCATGTATCTGTCGCGCATCACCGGCGGCAAGTCGCCGACCACCGGCCAGCGCATCGAGGGCCATCTGATCACCCTGGCCGCCACGCCGCGCCAGATGATGCAGCAGGGGGAACGCTTCACCTACGACCGGCTCAACAAGGCGGCGCGCATCGCCGAACGCAAGGGCGCGCGCATCATGGGCCTGGGCGCGTTCACCTCGGTGGTGGGCGATGCGGGGATCACCGTGGCCCATGAGGCCGACATCGCCATCACCAGCGGCAACAGCCTGACCGTGGCCATGACGCTGGAGGCAGCCAAGAAGGCCGTGATCCTGATGGGCGCCACCGATCTGACCAAGGGCAAGGCGATGATCGTCGGCGCGACCGGCTCCATCGCCTCGGTCTGCTCGCGGCTGATCGCCCAGGCCATCGGCAACGTGGTGCTGGTCTCCATCGAACCGGAGAAGCTGATCGAACTGAAGCGCACCATCCAAAAGGAGACGCCCGGCTGCGAGGTGACCATCGCCACCAAGGCGGGCGACCTGATCGCCGACTGCGACCTGATCATCACCGCCACCTCGGCCTTTGGCCAGCGGGTGATCGACATCACCAAGTGCAAGCCGGGCGCGGTGATCTGCGACGTGGCGCGGCCGCCGGACATCAACCCGGCCGAGGCGGCGCTGCGGCCGGACGTGCTCTGCATCGAGAGCGGCGAGGTGTTGATCCCCGGCGACATCGATTTCGGCTATGATATCGGCCTGCCGCCCAAGACCTCCTACGCCTGTCTGGCCGAGACCGCGCTGCTGGCCATGGAGGGCCGCTTCGAGGACTACACGCTGGGACGCAACATCACCATGGATCGGGTCAAGGAGATCTACAAGCTCTCCCTCAAGCACGATTTCCGGCTGGCCGGCCTGCGCTTCGGCGAAGAATACATCACCGATGAGGACATCCAGGCCAAGCGCGTGCTGGCCGACCGCTACCGCGCCGACCCGGTGCTCTTCGAGCAGGTGCGCGCCGAGGCAGCCGAGCAGCTCAAGTCGGTTCCTGTCATGTCCAAGGGTGTGTCAACCTCCAGCAGCTCCAAGACGCCGCTGCTGGCGGCTGCGGCCGTCGGCCTCGGCGTGGCCGGCCTGGTGGTGGGCAAGAAGCTGTTGAGCAGGCGCTGAGCGCCAACGCGTCGCAGCGCACTTGTCAGACGCCTGACCGTGACTTTCGCCAAAAACGAGGCAGGGATCCGTGTTGATCCCTGCCTCGACGCGTCATCCAAGGACGCGGCAACCGGTGCTTTGCGGCTTGGCGTGAGAACAAAAACGAGACGTTTAGCCGTTTCCAGGCTCGATCAGCCCCCGCAGCACGGCCAGGTTTTCCGCATCCTCGTGCAGATCGTCGCTCTTGTCGGTCTCCAGGAGCATGGGAACGCCGGCGAAACGCGGGTCGTTGAGCAGATGGGCGAAGCCGCTGAGGCCGATGCCCCCCTTGCCGATGTGCTCATGGCGGTCGCGCCGGTTGCCCAGCGTCCCCTTGCTGTCGTTGAGGTGGAAACACTTGAGCAGGTCCAGGCCGACGGTGCGGTCGAAGGCCTCGATCATGGCCGCGTAGCTTTCGGGGGTGCGAAAATCATAGCCCGCGGCGAAGGCGTGGCAGGTGTCGAAGCAGACGGCGATGCGCTCAGCGGTGGCCGCCTGGCTGCGCATGGCGGCCAGATGCTCGAACTTGTAGCCCAGAGTCGTTCCCTGGCCCGCGGTGATCTCCAGCAGAGTCAGCGTCTGGAAGCCGGCTGTGGCGGCATGGGCCCGGTCCAGGCCCGCTGCGACGCGGGCGATGCCGACCTCTTCCCCCTGCTCCATGTGGGCGCCGGGATGCAAGACCACGCCCAGCAGCCCCAACGCCTCGGCCCGCTGCAGTTCATCCACCAACGCGCCGATGGACTTCTCCCAGAGCGCATCGTCGGGCGAGCCCAGGTTGATCAGGTAGGAGGAATGCGAGATGGCTGGGGCGATGCCGGTGGCAGCCGCGGCCGCGTGCCAGCGTTGGATCTCGGCCGGGTCCAACGGCTTGCTTTCCCAGCGATTCTGGTTGCGGGTGAAGATCTGGATGGTCTCGCAGCCGACGGACTGGCCGCGTGCAAAGGCTTTGCTGACGCCGCCAGCAGCCGACATGTGGGCGCCGAGTTTGGGGGACATGAGGGGCTCCGTGAGAAGTTGTGATTGAGAGGGGTGTTGGGTGGATGGGAAGGCGTAATGCGTAACTCGTAACCCGGAATGTTTCCGTGTGAGTGAGAGGGGTGTTGGGTGGATGGGACGACGTAATGCGTAATGCGTAACTCGTAACCCGGATTGTTTCCCCTTATGCGAGAGCTCTTTCCGGTTACGGGTTACGGGTTACGAGTTACGGATCATCGACCGCGCTTCTCCCATTTGGCGACTGTAAACTCCTCCACCCCTGCCGCCTTGTCCTCCAGGCGAGAGAGGACGAAGAGCAGGGAGGAGAGCCGGTTCAGGTAGCGCAACACCACGGGGTTGCAGAGCAGGGCTTCGTGATGCAACCTGGCCACATGGCGCTCGGCGCGGCGACAGACGGTGCGCGCCACGTCCAACAGCGCGCCGGCGTAGCTGTCGCCCGAGATGATGAAGGCCGGCGGGATCTCGACCTGCTGACCCACCTGGTCAATCAGTTCCTCCAGCCAGACGATGCGCGGCTCGTACAGCCGCACGCCGCTCTTCTCGGCCGCCGCGGGGGTGGTGGCCAGGTCGGCCATGGCCGCGTAGAGATCGCGCTGCACTTCCAGCAGCATGTCGTTGGCGTCGGGGTGTTGGACGGCCGTGCGGGCCAGCGCCAACTGCGCTGACAGCTCATCCACCGTGCCGTAGGCCACCGGCTGCAGGTCATATTTGGCCACGCGCTCGCGGCCCAACACGCCGGTGTAGCCGTCGTCGCCGACGCGGGTATACAAGGTCGTTTTCAGAGGCATGGTCACGTCTCCTGTTGCCGCGGGTCAAGGTTCTTGGCGGGGCTCGGTCGGAGACCGGCCCGAGCGGCGGGTCGGGTGGGGCTCGGTCGGAGACCGGCCTGAGCGGCGAGCTATGTCTGGGCTGCCTTGCGGCGGCCTATGGCTCGCGATAGAGCTGGTGCTGGGCGATGTACTGCTCCACCGGACGCGGCACCTGGTAGCGCAGCGGCCGGCCCTGCCGCGCCCGCTGGCGCAGATCGCTGCCTGAGATCTCCAGCAGCGGCATGGGCAGGAGAATCACGCGGCTGCGCACGCCCGGCAGAGCCGCCTCCAGCGTGTCCCAGTCGAAGTCTGCGCCGGGCCGGCTGAGCGCGACCAGGCTGCACTGCTGCATCAACTCCAGCGGCCTGTGCCATGTGGGCAGGTCAGCCAGCGAGTCCAGACCCATCAGGAAGTAGAGCTCAGCCTGGGGGCCGTATTGCTCCCGCAGCAGGCGCAGCATGTCCAGGGTGTAGTGCGGGCCGGGGCGGTCGATGTCGATGCGGGAAAGGGCCAGGTGGGGGTTGTCGGCGATGGCCAGCTCAACCATCCGAATCCGATGGCTGGCCGGCGACTTGCCCTGCTGGCGCTTGTGCGGCGGATCGGCGGCCGGCGCCAGCAGCACCGTGTCCAGGTGCAGCAGGTCGCGCGCCTCCTCGGCCAGGATCAGGTGGCCGATGTGGATCGGGTCGAAGGTGCCGCCCAGGATGCCGATGCGCATGGTTTTCTAGGAGACGCCCGGCAGGCCGTCCACCGCCGCCTTGATTCGTTGCAGCGCCTCGGCCAGAATCGAGCGCGGACAGGCGATGTTGATGCGCTCGAAGCCCTCCCCCTCAGCGCCAAAGATGTAGCCTTCGTCCAGGAAAACGCGGGCCTCCGTCAGCATCAGCCGCTCCAGCGCGGCCTTGTCCAGCCCCAGCCGCCGGCAGTCCAGCCAGACCAGGTAGGTGCCTTCCGGCTCGATCACATCGATCTGCGGCAAGTGTTCGGCCAGGTAGTCGCGCAGGAAGCGGAAATTGCCGGCGACATAGTCCAACACCTGCGCCAGCCACTCTTCGCCCTCCTGGTAGGCCGCCTCCAGCGCCACCATGCCGAAGGTGTTGACGCCGTGCAGCCCGTTGCTGTTCAGCGTGCGCTCGAATCGAAGGCGCAGCTCAGGGTTGGGGATGATGATGTTGCTGGTGGCCAGACCGGCCAGGTTGAAGGTCTTGCTGGGCGCGGTGCAGATGACAGCGTTCTCGGCAAATTCGTTGCCCAGCGTGGCGTAGGGCGTGAAACGGTGGCCGGGGTAGATCAGGTCGCCATGAATCTCATCGGCCACCACCAGCACGCCGTGCGCCAGGCAGATCTCGCCCAGCCGCCGCAGCTCGTCCGGCGTCCAGACGCGGCCCACAGGGTTGTGCGGGCTGGAGAGGATCAACATGGTCACATCCGGCTGGCTGGCCAGCGCTTCCAGCCCCGCGAGATCGACGCCGTAGCGGCCGCCGGCATAGCGCAGGGGATTGTGCGCCAGCTCGGCGCCGTTGTTGGCAACGGCGGCGAAGAACGGATAATAGACCGGCGGCTGGACGATCACCCGCTGGCCGGGCGCAACGAAGGTGCGCACCAGCATGTTGAGCGCCGGCACCACGCCGGGCGTCGGCACGATCCAATCGGACTGCACCGTCCAGCCGTGGCGGCGCTGCATCCAGTCGATCACGGCCTGGCGGTAGGAGGCGCCGGGCCAACTGTAGCCGAAGATGCCATGCTGGACGCGCGCCGTCAGCGCATCGATCACCGGCTGCGGGCAGGTGAAGTCCATGTCAGCCACCCACATGGGCAGCAAGCGCGGGCCGTTGCTGAACTGCGGCGCCTCGTCCAGCGGCACAAAGCGGCCGTCCAGCTTGACGACGCCCCACTTGGCGCTGTGGGCGCCGCGGCGGTCGATCTCCTGGTCGAAATGATAGATCATGGCGATAGTTTCTCGTTGGCAGAGGATAGATGGGCTGGTTTGGTATGGGGCGGCAGCGCCCCGCCCGCGGCGCTGTCCAGTATACGCGGGGCAAGGGGGTCTGGCAAATCATTCGGGTACAATGCAGGAATTCCAAACATGGCGCGGAGTCGAGGCTTTAGCCGGGTCTGGCCAACGCGAGTCGAGCGTGCTGACCCGGCTAAAGCCTCGACTCCAGCTTAGCAGTCATCAAACATGGCGCGGAGTCGAGGCTTTAGCCGGGTCCGGACGATGCGAGTTGAGCGTGCAAACCCGGCTGAAGCCTCGACTCCAGTTTGGCAGTCGCCATATTTGCGTGCAAACCCGGCTGAAGCCTCGACTCCAGTTTGGCAGTCGTCATATTTGGAATTCCTGTTGAATCGCTGGCCGGTTTGACAACAGGTTCGCTCTGTGATAGCATAAAGGCCACGTTTGCTGCTGGCGTCAGTGTGTCCGGTCGTCAATACAGCAGGCGACCTCAACAGCGACCACTGATCGTTAGTACCTCTGCCTTGCATTTGCGCCCAGATCGCTGGGATTCCCTGGTTTCATCAACTTCATAGACTGCGCTCATATTCTGGAGGCCTGCATGGGTGCTCTGTTGGAAGTGAAAGACCTGCGCACGCAGTTCTTCACACAAGATGGTGTCGTCAACGCCGTCAATGGCATCTCGTACACGCTGGATGAGGGGGAAACGCTCGGCATCGTCGGCGAAAGCGGCTGCGGCAAAAGCGTCGGCGTGATGTCGTTGATCCGCCTGATCCCCATGCCGCCCGGCAAGGTGGTGGGCGGCGAGGTCTGGTTCGAGGGGCGCGACCTGCTGAAGCTGGACGACGATGAGATCCGCCAGGTGCGCGGCAATCGCATCGCCATGATCTTTCAGGACCCAATGACCTCGCTCAACCCGGTGTTGACCGTCGGGCGGCAGATCTCCGAGGCTCTGGAGCTGCACCTGGGACTGGACAAACAGCAGGCGCGCCGGCGCAGCCAGGAGCTACTGGAGCTGGTCGGCATCCCCGGCGCGGAAGGCCGGCTGGACAACTACCCGCACCAGTTCTCCGGCGGCATGCGCCAGCGCGTGATGATTGCCATGGGGCTCTCCTGCAACCCCCAGGTGCTGATTGCCGACGAGCCGACCACTGCGCTGGATGTGACCATCCAGGCCCAGATCGTCGATCTGGTCAAACGGCTGCGTGAAGAGCTGGGCATGGCCATCATCTGGATCACCCACGACCTGGGGGTGGTGGCTGGTCTGGCCCACCGCATGATCGTCATGTACGCCGGCTTCATCGTCGAGGAGGCGACGGTCAAAGAGCTTTACAGCAATCCGCGCCACCCCTACACGTTGGGACTGCTGGGCTCGCTGCCCCGGCTGGACGAGGATCGGCCGGAGCGGCTGCGCTCCATCGAGGGCCTGCCGCCTGACCTGATCGACCTGCCGGTGGGCTGCCCCTTCTATGCCCGCTGCACCTGGCGCATCGAACGCTGCCTGCAAGAGAACCCACCGCTGGCCTTTGTGGCCCATCAGCACAAGGCGGCCTGCTGGGTGGATGTTACCGGGGTGACAGCATGACTGAGAACACCAACACCAACGGCAGCCAGCCCAACGTCATCCTGCGCGTCGAGGGGCTGAAGATGTGGTTCCCCATCACCAGCGGCATCTTCCAGCGCACGGTGGGGCATATCAAGGCGGTGGACGGTCTCGATTTCGAGATCTTCCAGGGAGAGACACTGGGGCTGGTGGGCGAGTCAGGCTGCGGCAAGTCCACCGCAGGCCGCGCCATCTTGCAGCTCTATCGACCCACGGCCGGCCATGTGTTCTTCGACAACGAAGACTTGACCACCATGAAAGGGGATGCACTGCGACGCCAGCGACGCCGGATGCAGATGATCTTCCAGGATCCCTACGCCTCGCTCAACCCGCGCATGACCGTAGGCGCGATCGTCGGCGAGCCGCTGGAAGTGCATGGCATGGGCAACAAGCAGCAGAACCGCGAGCGGGTGCAGGAGCTGTTGCGCATCGTCGGTCTGAACCCCTATTTCGTCAATCGCTATCCCCACGAGTTCTCCGGCGGCCAGCGCCAGCGCATCGGCGTCGCCCGCGCTCTGGCCGTCAACCCGGCGTTCATCGTGCTGGACGAGCCCATCTCAGCCTTGGATGTGTCGATCCAGGCCCAGGTTATCAACCTGCTGGAGGACCTGCAGAACGAGTTTGGGCTGACCTATCTGTTCATCGCCCACGACCTGTCGGTGGTGCGCCACATCTCCGACCGCATCGCGGTGATGTACCTGGGCAAGATCGTGGAGCTGGCCGACCGCAACGAGCTCTACGCGAACCCCAAGCATCCCTATACCCAGGCGCTGCTCTCGGCGGTGCCGATCCCTGACCCGGTGATCGAGGAGCAACGCCAGCGCATCATTCTGGAAGGGGATGTGCCCAGCCCGGCCAACCCGCCCGTCGGCTGCAACTTCAGCACTCGCTGTCCGCAGGTGATGGAGATCTGCCGCCAGCAAAAGCCGGAGTTCAAGGAGAACAGCCACGGTCACTGGGTGGCCTGCTGGCTGTATGAAGGCGACGGCGCCCCTGACGCTGGAACCCAAACTGCCAGTGCAACTAGCTGAGGCCACGGCGCTCTGGCCGGCCTTCTGACCGAGCCAGCCCGCAAGGAGGTGATGGGTACGGCCCTGAAAAACACGAGTCTGGCCGGCTCAATCCAACCACGGGCGTTTCCGGCTGATGAGACGCCCTCCCCCGTTGTGACCCTGGTTGTGCATCGCAGCGATGCCAACCACCGACGCCGATGAGGCGAAATTGGTTTTCCTTAAGGAGAAGAAAGACATGTCGAACAAGAAATGGGCTGCCATTCTGGCCGTCCTGGTCATCGCCAGCATGTTGCTGGCAGCCTGCCCCGCCCCCGCGGCTCAGGTGGTCAAGGAGACCGTCGTCGTCGAGGTCGAGAAGCAGGTCGAAGTCGTGCAGACGGTGGTCGTGGAGAAAGAGGTGGTGAAGGAAGTCGTCGCCACCGCTGTGCCGGAAGAAGAGGCCAAGGTACTGCGCATCAACCTGGGCACCTATCCCGACATCATCGACCCGCAGAAGAGCTCCTTCGTCAACGAGATCGCGCACCTGCAGATGATCTACGAAGGCCTGACGCGGCTGGATCCTGATCTGAAGACCGTCCCGGCGGCGGCGGAGAGCTGGACCTACAGCGACGACGCCACACAGCTCACCTTCACCCTGCGCCCTGACCTGACCTACAGCGACGGCTCTTTGCTGAACGCCGAGCGCTACGCCTACTCGATCCGGCGCAACATCAACCCGGAGACCGCGGGCGAATATGCCGGCATCACCGACGAGATCGCCGGCGCACCCGAATGGCGCGCCTGCGACCCGGCGGGCGACGCGGCCGCCTGTGAAGCCGCGGCCGCCACGGTGATGGAAAGCGTCAAGGCCAGCCATGCCGACGGCACGGCCTGCAATGCCGATGCTCCCTACGAGGATGCCGAGTGCAACACCCTGACGCTGACCTTCTCCCGGCCGGCGCCTTACTTCCATGTGGTCAGCAGCCTGTGGGTGACCTATCCCGCCAAGGAAGAAAACATCACCGAGGGCGGCGAGCAGTGGTACAACAGCTCCAAGTTCCAGATCGGCAACGGCCCCTACGTTCTGCAGAGCCTGGAGCCCTTCGTGCGCGGCTATTTCACCCCCAACCAGAACTACTGGCGCGGGCAGGGCATGGTCGACATCGAGTACTCCTACATCACCGACAGCGCGGTGGCCTTCGAAGCCTACAAGAACAACGAGTTCGACATCATCGGCGGAGCCGCCGAGGATCTGGAAGTGATCAAGGCGGACCCGCAGCTCAGCCAGGAACTGAACACCTACCCCGGCTCCTGCACCTTCGCCATCATGTTCCACCAGCTCAAAGAGCCCTTCACCGATCAGAAGGTGCGCGAGGCCTTCGCCATGAGCTTCGACCGCGAGGCGTGGGTGCGCGACGTGCTGCGCGGCCTGGGCGCGCCGACCTTGACCTGGATCCCGCCGGGCTTCCCCGGATATGACGCCGAGGAGAACCGCTGGGGCTTCGATCCGGAAGCGGCTAAGGCAGCTCTGGCCGAGTCCAGCTACGGCGGCGTCGAGGGCCTGCCCCCGATCAAGCTGACCTTCTCCGACACCCCGCGCAACCGCACCCGCAACGAGTGGCTGGCGGCCAAGTGGAAGGAGCACCTGGGCGTGGACCTGACCCTCGATCCGGTGGAGTCGACGACCTACACGGCGCTGACCAAGGACATCAACACCGCGCCGCAGACTTTCATTCTGGGTTGGTGCGCTGACTACCCCGATGAGCAGAACTGGCTGAGCGTCTACTGGCGCACCGGCGGCTTCGGCGAGCGCATCGGCTACTCGAATCCTGACTTCGACGCGCTGGTCAACGAGGCCGACACGACCATCGACCCGGCCAAGCGCACCGAGCTCTACGCCCAGGCGCAGACCCTGCTGACCGACGGCGCGCCGGTGGCCTTCGCTTGGAACAACGTCAATAACTACCTGATCAAGCCGTGGGTCACGGGCATCGTCAAGACCCCGCAGGACTCCGGCTGGTCGGGCATCCAGGAACCGCTGACCATCGACATCGACACCACCATGAAACCGTAACGGACGATCAGTAGGGGCGGGTTGCCCCCGCCCCTACTGCGTTCAACGGCCCGCTTCGCGAACGCCATCGCTCTGATGGCCAGCGTGGGCCAGGCATTGGAAGTCGTCGCCCTTTCAGGCGAGACGCCAGGGCGACGACTTCCGAAGCCTCAGATCGACCAGATGCCCGGTTGCGATCGCATGCAGCATGGAATTGAGGTGATAGCAGATGATAAGTTACATCGTGCGACGGCTCCTGTGGATGATCCCCACACTCTTTTTCGTGGCTTTGATCACCTTCATCCTGATGCACGCGGCGCCCGGCGGTCCCTGGGATCGGGATCTGAGCGCCCGCCAGGTGGACCCGCGCACGCAGGAACTGCTCAACAAGGAATTTGGCCTGGACAAGCCGCTGTTCATCAACACCGAGGGGGGTAACCCACTGGACAGCCAGTTCTTCAACTATATCGGCGGCGCGCTGCGGGGCAATCTGGGTCCTTCCTATCGCCAACGCGGCATGAATGTCGAGGATATTCTGTTCAAGCCGCCGGAGGGGAAGCCCATCTGGAACAGCAAGTTCGGCTATTCGCTGCGCCTGGGACTGTTAGCGTTGGGCCTGGCAGTCCTTTTTGGCATTCCTCTGGGCACCATCGGCGCCCTGCGGCGCAACACGGTGATCGACTACTTCTCCTTGCTGATCTCCACCATTGGCATCTCGGTGCCCAGTTTTGTCCTGGCCATCTTTTTGATCGTGCTGCTGGCTGGCCGGCTCAAGCTGATCAAAATCGTGCAACAGGATTGGAGCAGCCCCGGCGCCTGGATTGTCCCCGGAGTGATTCTCGGCTTCGGCACCTTTGCCTTCATCACCCGGCTGACGCGTTCGCAGATGCTGGAGGTCATGCAGCAGGACTATGTGCGCACAGCCCGCGCCAAGGGTCTCTCTGAAAAGGTCGTGGTGGCGCGGCACATGCTGCGCAACGCCCTGATCCCGGTGGTGACGATCATCGGCCCGGCGCTGGCAGGCCTGGTGACCGGCTCCTTTATTATCGAGCAGATGTTCAGCTTCCCCGGCAGCGGCCGCGAGTTCGTCCAGTCCATCTCCCGCCGCGACTATTCGATGATCATGGGCACCACCCTGCTCTACGCCGTGCTGGTGGCGCTTGCCAACCTGACCGTGGACATCACCTATGGGTTCCTGGACCCGCGCATCAAGGTGGGAAAGTGAGGCTGCCATGACCGTCCAAACCCCGACTCTCGATCCCACATCGACGATGGTGCTCTCCCGGCCGCCCCGCTCGCTTTGGCGCGATGCCTGGGTGCGTTTCACCAAGAACAAGCTGGCCATCATCGCGGCCGTGGTGCTCTTTCTCTTCACCCTGGTCGCCATTTTTGCGCCGCTGCTGGCCCCCCACGACCCGCTGAAGATCTATGACGGCAAGGGCTATCTGCCCCCCTCCTGGGTGGCGAAGGGCCCCACAGGCCAGGCCGGCGATTCGCAGTTCATTTTCGGCACCGACAGCCTGGGACGTGACGTGCTCAGCCGCGTGATCTACGGCTCGCGCGTGTCGCTGGTGGTGGGCATCATCCCGGTCATCATCATCCTGCTGGTGGGCGTGGCCGTGGGCATGGTTGCCGGCTACATGGGCGGCCGGGTCGACAATTTCACCATGCGCTTTGGCGACATTCTCTACGCCTTCCCCGACCTGCTCTTCTTCATCATCGTGATGACCGCGCTGCGCGATACGCCGGTGGGCAAGCTGATGAATGGCCTGGTGCTGCTCTTCATCGCGCTGGCGATCACCAGTTGGATCGGCCTGGCCCGCCTGGTGCGCGGCCAGGTATTGTCGCTCAAAGAGAAGGAATTCGTCGAAGCCAGCCGCATGGTGGGCGCCAAGCATGGCCGCATCATGTTCAAGCACATCCTGCCCAACTGCCTGGGTCCCATCATCGTCTACACCGCCATCCGCATCCCTGCCCTGATCATCGCCGAGGCCGTTCTGGGCTATCTGGGCTTGGGCCTGCGCCCCTCGACCAACTCCAAGGATATCTTCATCACCAGCTGGGGGGCGCTGATGCTGGACGGCCAGTCGGCCATCAACGCCCAGCCGTGGCTGCTGATGGCCCCCGCCATCGCCGTGGCCGTTGTGGTGCTGGCCTTCAACTTCGTCGGCGACGGCCTGCGCGACGCGTTGGACCCGCGGCTGCGCGATCGGTGACGAAGACAAGGTTGCCAACTCGTCACCACTCAGGCGCCGGGCACTTTCACTCGTTCAAGTGCCCGGCGCCGAAGATCAGACCCGGTTAAGGCCTCGACTCCGCGCCACGTTTGAAATTGCTTGTCGGCCAAAATTCATGTGCACAGAGGGCGGAGAATATGCTATAATTACGGGGAATCGCAACGACCCATGACGGCTGTGTTGTTGGGCGAGCAACTTTTTTAGACGAACAACTGTATCAGGGCGAACAGCTTTTTTGGGCGAGCAACAAGGTGGATTGATATGCGATGGGCAATACCGACAATTTCGGCCAGTGGCTCAGACAGCGGCGCGCCGGCCTCGATCTGACGCAGCGCGAGTTGGCTCGCCAGGTCGGTTGCGCCGAGGTGACGCTGCGCAAGATCGAGGCCGGCGACCTGCGCCCCTCGGCGCAACTGGCTGCTGCTCTGATCAAGGCCCTGGGGACTGCCAACGCCGACCTGCCGGCGCTGCTGGAAACGGCGCTGAGCCGTCAGGGCCGGGCCAGGGGACAGCCTCCCCAGACCAGGCTGCGCCGCGCCCCCAGCCTGCCGGCGTCCCTCACCCCTTTGTTCGGACGCGACCATGACGTGACGGCGGTCCACCGTCGTCTGCGCGACGGCGCACGCCTGATCACCCTGATCGGTCCGCCCGGCGTCGGCAAGACGCGGCTGGCGCTGGCGGTGGCAGAAAAGGCGCTCGATGATTTCGAACACGGCGCCTGCTTCGTGCGCCTGGGGCCGATCGCCGATCCTGAGCTGGTGGCGTCGACCATCGTCCAGGCCATGGGCTTCCCCATCAGCGGCGCCCATCCCCCCGTCGTGCAGATGCACGTCTGCCTGGAGGAGAAGCACCTCCTGTTGGTGCTGGACAACTTCGAGCACGTCATCGAGGCGGCGCCGCTGGTGGATGATCTGCTGCGGCGCTGTCCCTGGCTGCATGTGCTGGCCACCAGCCGCCAGCCGCTGCGGCTGCGCGGCGAGCGCCAGATGCCGGTATTGCCCCTGGAGCTGCCCGCCGGCGAAGGCAGAGCCGAAGCGCTCACCGCCGTCGATGCCTTGCGCTATCCCGCCGTCGCGCTCTTTGCCGACCGCGCCCAGGCCGTCCAGCCCGATTTCACCGTCAGCGACGCCAACGCGGCCGCCGTGGCCGGGATCTGCCGTCAGTTGGACGGGCTGCCCCTGGCCATCGAACTGGCGGCGGCCCGCGTCAAGCTGCTGTCGCCCGACGAATTGTTCCTGCGCCAGAGCGGGCCGTGGATGCTCTCGCTGGACGGTCTGCGCGATGGGCCGATCCGGCACAAGACGTTGCGCGACGCCATCGGCTGGAGCTACGAATTGCTCAGCCCGGCCGAGCAAACCCTGTTTCGCTACCTGGCCGTTTTCGTCGGCAGCTTCACGCTGGAGGCGGCAGAACTGCTCTGCGGCGACACGCTTCCCCCCCCGCTCCCGCTGATCCTCTCGCCGGCGCGGGTGCTGGACGGCCTGGCCTTTCTGTTGGACAAGAGCCTGCTGCGCCGCGAGCCAGGGCCGCACGGCGAGGCGCGCTACGCCATGCTGGAGACGATCCACAAGTATGCTTTGGAACGGCTGGCGGCCAGCGAGGAGGCCGCGCTGGTGCGTCAGCGGCATCTGGCCTGGTGCCTCGCCGTGGCAGAGCCAGCGCTGGCCGCGCCCTTCTGCATTCTGGAGCAAGCCAGTTGGAAGGAGATCGACGGCGAAATCCATAACCTGAGCGCGGCGTTGGAGTGGGCGCTGGGGCATGACGGCGCGGCCGCCCTCCGTCTGGCGCTGCCGACCAGCCGGACGCTGGCCGGCCACGGTTTCGTGCGTGAGGCGCGCGCCTGGATCGAGCGAACCTTGGCGCTGCCGGAAGCCGGCGCGACCACGACCGAGGCCGCGGCTCTGTTCTACTGCCAGGGGATCGTCGAATTCCTGGCCGACCAGGGCGCCGCGGCCGAACGGGCCTTCTCGAAGTCGCTCAGGCTATGCACCGAGCTGGAGCTCGCTCTGGGGCAGGCTGGGGCGCTCTACTTTCAAGGGCGGCTGGCAGCCATGGCCGGCAACGCGGCGCGGGCCGAGAGCACCCTGGAATGCGCGGCCGGCGCCCTGTTGTACGCCGGCGAGCTGGCCGATTGGGGCCACGTGCTGGCGGTGCTGGCCGAGATCGTCATGCTGCGCGGCGATCTGGCGCGCAGCCGCGCCCTGCACACGCAGGCGATGGCCCGGGCGCTGCCGCCCGAACAGCGCGCTCAGCAGGTACGGTCGATTGGCGGTCTGGCAGAACTGGCGCTGGTGGAGGGGGACCTGGCCACGGCGCACGATCTGGCCCAAGAGTGCCTGGCGCTGTGCCGTCAGAGGAACAGCCCCTCCGAGACGGCCTGGCTGCTGACCTGCCTGGGCGAGATTGCGATCTGGCGACAGGACTTCTCCGCGGCGCATGGCCATCTGGACGAGGCGTTGGCGCTGGGCCGCCACATGGACGCCCACTGGCGCGTGTCGATGGTGCGCGCCGACCAGGGGGACCTGGCCGTGGCCGAGGGCAAGCCGGGCGAGGCGCTGCAACTCTACCGGGAGACCTTGCCGATCCTGTTGCAACGCGGCATTTTGACGCATCCGCCCGGCTCGCTGCGCCTGGCCGGCCTGGCCGGCGCGGTCGGGCAGCACGAGATCGCCGCGACGCTGCTGGGCGCCTGCGCCGCCGCCGTCGCCAGCGGCCTCGAAGTGCTGCTCCCCATCACCCAGGCCGACTTCGACCGCGTCCAGGCCTCTGCCCAGTCCGCCCTGAGCGCCGACGCCTTCGCCGCCGCCTGGACGGCCGGGTGGGAGCTCAGCCCCCAGGCGGCGGTGACGTGGGGGTTGCAGGTAATTCGTGTTGTAGACTCGCGGAATGCCGGGCTGGTCGGAGGGAATCAGGTATCCGTGGGCAAAGACCGAAGGTAGTCGTCGAGGCGGATCTTGAGTCGCAAGAAGACCCCCTCGACATTCGACGCGCCTTCTGTCATCCGGGACCAATCCAACTGAAAACCGTAGCTGTGAAAGACGACATGCCGAAAACGGCGATAGGGGGCCAGGTCGGCGGCCAATGGGCCGTCGAACAGCATGGGCAGAGGAGGATAGCCAGGCGAAGTGAAGCGTCGAAACAGCTCGACGTGCCAGGTGTCACCTGTTGGAAGCGACAAAGAGTGGTAGTTGCAGATGCGCTTGAGGATGTTCTCGACACCGTTGTAGAACTGCGCCAGAAAGGCTGCGGCGGCTGTTTTTTCCCGGACAGTCGGTAATCGATCGGCTACATCGCGACCCAACGCCATCAGTTCGGCGAGAGTCATCTCGATGGCTTGTATTTCGATGGCAATTTCCTCGCGCAATGCGTCCAACGTCATAGCAGGATCTTGCCTCTGCGCTCAATAAGACGGGTAAACGGAGTTGGAGGGGTTAATGGGACCAAGTCAAGCGGAATGCCAAGCTCCTCTTCCAATCGCGCTCCCAACTCATAGAGCTTCCAGCCGGCGACACCGTCGCAGGCCAGGTCCAGATCCCGCGCTTGTTGCGGTTGCACGAGGGCGCTCCCGAAGAGGATCAGGCGTGTAGCGCCATAAGCCTTCGCCAGTGTTATCGCCCGGTCCAGATGTGTCTGGCTGATGCTCATGCTGTCCTTCCTGTTTCCAGAAGAAACCGAAACATTGGTTGCTGAAGGCGATCATGCCATAGCATGAAGCGTCTGTCAAGGAACCGTCGTTCTGCCGGGCAGGGTGGTGGAATTTGGGAGCACGGCGGCAGGTTTCATGGGTGCAGCATCCTAGTTTGCAGGTCGACGACGTTATTAGTCGGTCCACCACAGGGTCATGTTTTGTCACGTGAGTTGACGATAGGTTGAGGCTGCCGAGGATCGTCGCTGATCAAGTTAGCCACCACGCTCAGCGCCCCGGGCTATCACAAGCTGATTACCCGGGGCGTGCGGTTTCACTAAGCTCTATTCAGGCTGCGAATTCTGCGATCTGTTCCGCTGCTTGCCATCCTGTGCCCACCTGATGAAACGTGACTTGTATACCACTCAGACCTAGAGTTGGTCTGAGTGGATCTCCTTGAGCGATGCGAATCTGCAGGGTTAGCAGCACGCCATCCTGGACGGTTTGCGGTGGCTGGAAGTGCAGATAGCTGAAGTCACCTTGATTCTTGGCACGCTGGAGGCTGTCCTCTTCGGACAGGATGTATATCGGCCGAGTCACCCCCGCCACAGGGAGCGGCCCACCCAAGTTATCGCTTGACACAACAACATCCGGCTGTCCAAGGACCGACGACAGATCGGCCAGATTAAGCAGGCGGCTGTGACCGGGCAAAGGTGAACTGGTCAGGAGCGCTTCGAGCATTGCTCCTTGCCACTGTCCAAGCATCTCGTCCGACAACTTCGGATCAGAATGAACGGTAGTCATACCGGCAGCATTCTCCGGACAGCATCAAGATAACGACCATCATGCGTACCATTTGTGCCACATGGCGTTATCGGCCCCACGCACAAAGGTGTCGATCCGACCCGAACCCCAGGAGACGGCACCCGGTTCAGAGGTAAGGACGCCGCCCAGGCTTTCCCAACCGCGCCAAGCCGCCCCATCCCACCACTTATGCCACATGGCGTTGTCAGTGCCGCGCACAAAGCAATCCAGTCGGTTAGCCGCCCAGGAGGAGACGCCAATGCCTGAAGTGAGAACGCCACCCAGCCTCTCCCAGCCGCTCCAGTTTGAGCCATTCCACCACTTATGCCACATAGCGTTGTCGGTTCCGCGAACAAAGGTGTCGATGCGGTTCGATCCCCACGACACAGCCGCAGGGGCCGATGTGAGCACGCCGCCCAAGTTCTCCCAACCACTCCAGTTTGAACCATTCCACCACTTGTGCCACATGGCGTTGTCAGTGCCGCGCACAAAGCAATCCAGCCGGTTAGCCGCCCAGGAGGAAACGCCGATTCCTGATGTGAGAACGCCACCCAGCCTCTCCCAGCCGCTCCAGTTTGAGCCATTCCACCACTTATGCCACATAGCGTTGTCGGTTCCGCGAACAAAGGTGTCGATGCGGTTCGGTCCCCACGACACAGCCGCAGGGGCCGATGTGAGCACGCCGCCCAAGTTCTCCCAACCACTCCAGTTTGAACCATTCCACCACTTGTGCCACATGGCGTTGTCAGTACCGCGCACAAAGCAATCCAGCCGGTTAGCCGCCCAGGAGGAGACGCCAATGCCTGATGTAAGAACACCACCCAGTTTCTCCCAACCTGACCATCTTGATCTCCTTCCATAAAGGCCCTGGATGCCAGCAATATCGTCGCTTTCCAGTTGTCGATGAGGCCCCCCATAGTACGCGTACATCAGGGCACCAGTTACATTGCTGTGTGCCAAGCCAAGTGCATGTCCGAACTCGTGCCCCGCCACCGTAATCAGATCGATTCCGGAAGCCGGCAGATTGATGGACCAAGTTTCGGTCTCATCGAAGTGCGTGTCTCCTGCGAGTGCGCCTCCGCCTGGAGGTGGGTAATACGCATGAGCGAGGACCCCACCGGGACCATCAAAGGGGTTGCCGTCCCCATGATCGCCGCCAACGAAACGGATTACAATATCGGGGGAATTCCCTAGCGGCACCTCCGAGAAGGACAAAGGGGTTACAGCAGCCCACAACCCAAAAGCACTCGCGATGGCGCTACGAACCTGGGCCACTGTGAGATCCGGTGTGAAGTTCTGAAAGCCATAGGTAAGGTTAGTCTTACTCCACTTACTGCCTTGGTGGACAAACTCGGCTACGTCCGGAAAGCCGCAGCGCGGCTTCTGCATCAGCTCCAAGGTAGTCGCGTCCAACACGCCTGTCGGGGGCAATCCGTTGAACTCCTGAAATCGCAACAGGGCCTGCGCAGTATTGTCATCAAAGACACCCACTGCTACGGGAGGTTGCGCCAGGCCCTCCATTGCCGCGCCGAACGCTGCCAGATGATGTCCTTGTGTGTAACCGAACAACTGTAAGTAGCGTTGCAAACGCGCTACATCGATGCCTTCAGCACCCGATATCAGACCACCAGCCTGTGGAACATACTCCTTGTCGCTGGTCGACTGTGCCAACTCTTGGTGGGATCCAGCAACGGGGTCCGGTGGCATCTCTCCTTCTACACCAGGATTTCCCTCAGGCATGGTGGGGGAAGCTGTCTCCGCGGTCACAGCGGTGCTGGTCATCGCCCCAGAGGGCATTTCGTCTGTTATCACATTTGGCTGCCTTTCTTGAGCAGTCATGCTACCCGCGGGCATATCGCTAGGAGGTTGCGTATCACCTGAGGACTGTGGGATTTTGTGCTCGTTCATGTTTCGTCTCCTGTGTTGATGCAGCTAATGACACGCCGTAAGAATTACGGTATCAGCCCGGATGCTTGAAGCACATAGAACCTGTGACCCTATATCCTATGCGCGCCCTGAGGGCGAGTGAACCTTCTTACGATTCCGAGGTCAGAGTGTTGAAACCTCTCTCGTCGGTTCCATCGGCATCTCCCCCTCAATTCCAGGTTGTCCTTCCGGCATGGAAGCCGCAGATATGTCAAGTATGGTCTTGACGCGATTGGCAGTTGCGCTGTCCCGATGGTGGAGTAGAACCCGCAGAGCAGCCTTTGATCCAAAAGTACGAGCAAGTGCGATCAGCGCCTGCGTCTCGTCGCTTGTCAGGCTGTGAGACAGAAGTTCGCCACAATTTGTCATCATATCATCAAATAGGGTACCTCGAAGCTCTCCTTCAAGGATATACTTGTCAGCGAGTTTCACGATACTTCCCCGAAGATCATTTGATTCACGCAGTGTCTGGAATTCAGCGTTTTCGACAAGCGATAGCTTTCGTCCGATGATTCTCTCAACCACACGGATCTCTTCACCGCGCAACAACCTTTCAGCCCTGCTCGCAGTGCTTCTGAGGTTATCGATCTGGGCTTGACGGAGGTCCTCCGAAAGTCCTCCGGAACGCGCGGCTGAAGCCTCCGCGTGCAGCCCCGCAATGGCATCAGAGATTTCCGTGTCAATGTCATCTTTCTCGAAGCTGATGCTCCTGTGATAGGTAGCTGTTCCGGTGATGTTGTGATAACTTACGGTAACGGTCGTAGTCACGCCTCGCTCTTTGTCACCGGTCTCTGGATCGATTCGAACCCATGTCCTGTGCGTGGTTGTCTTCTCAACTTGGTTAGCTGCCAGAATGCGGGCTTCAAGGTCACCGGCAGTATAGCGGAGCATTACGACGCTTTCCTCGATAGGCTGTCGGGCGACTTCAGAAGTAATGAATGAAGGGTCTGCCTGTTTCAATATCCACAGACGGACCAGCAATACCTCCATGAGTGGCACCACAAGAGAGACACCGGGGTAGACACCATTACGCCAGTACTGAAGGAGATCGGCCAGCGCTCCGGCTGACTCATTTAGCGCGATATCGCGCTGTCCAATAGACTGCGGTGGTCTGCGCCAATTATCAAGAGCCTGTTGCGCTTGATCAGCGTCGCCCAGATTGTCAGCGATTACTTGGCGGAACATCGTGCTGCTCAATTGAGTGATTGCTTGATAGATCGAAGTACACGCGTCCAAAATAGCCTGGCGACTCCGGATGATTTCTATCAATTGGGATTCATACTGACTTCGATTATTGTCATCTGGATTGTCAAAATACTCGTCGGCTTTCTGATACAACTCGACGAGTCCGGATATTATTGAGATCACAGTTCCGATAATCTTGAGGACGGCTCCAATTTCCATGTCGCACTGCTCCTTTCGGACTAACAGGTTGAACGGAAACATATATCTGGATGTCAGGTATATCCAGGCAAGGATGAGTCAAACTCGGGTTCACAGCCTGTTATTCACAACGTTCTGGATGATATCTAGCAGGAGATAATCTCGATCTGCCGTCGAAAGAGCGGCACAGAAGTAATTGTATATCGGTATGGTTTCAGGCGTCTGACCGAGCTTGTTCCAAACTGTGATTATCCCTTGTTGATTTGCCTGAATGTCTTCAAATAGGGCAGGATCCTTGCTTGCCAAGACGGCAATGGCGTGACAGAACTTTTCGCTAAACTGCTCCAGACTTTGATCAATCTGTTCAATTTTGGTGTAGATCTCCTTCGAGATTCTTTCCAACGATTGGGCTGCAGCGGCTTTCTGACATTTTCTGATGCTGTTTCCTGTCTGAATGCCACTGGGCATGTTACCGTCCAACACCGAAGTCAGAGAACTTGTTTCTGCCTGCAACAGAATGACAATAGGTGAGCGCAAGCTGGACAGATCCCTTGCAGCATTTTCAAGCCACACAAAGTATGCATCGACAAAACGATGGCTTTCGGTACGATAGACACGGCTAATCTCTGCAAGTCTTATTGCTTGGATCAGGAGCTTCTCCCTCAGAACAGATTGCATTTACATGTCTCCGTCGATTACTCCGGCTGTAGCGTGCGTATTACGCCTCCAGATTCGCTGGCCTGCGTTGACCACTCGAGACCTTCTTCCATTAAAGTGATTCTCAGACGCACAATACTTTTGGCTGACGCCTTCTCTTTCACCTCAGCCGTAATGGCGTCAACCACAATGCTTGACGTCGCCGGCTCCTCAGCAATGCTTGATGCCGAGACACTGGTTCTCAGATCTCTTGCGATGATTTCCTTATCTAAAACAGTTAGAGTCGTCTTCGTCATTCTTAAAGCGTCTGCCAAAGCGGCCTGAACCGTGCGGACAACCGTTTCTCTCATAATGGATGCACCAGATTGTTGGGTTATCGTAAGCCGATTCTTTAACTCATCTACAAAGACATCAATCAGAATAGGATCAACCGTGATGTTGTTTCTGGATACAGTCGATTTCAGTTGTAATTGTGCTGCATTCGCAATCTCTGCCGGATCCGCCATCTTTCCGAGTTCACCTTCTTGGTACTTCTCGATGATTACAGGTAGGTCCACAGTCAATTCAGGGACACGAATACGCGGGACTGATAGCCCTTCAAGCAGAGGGACGGTTCGGTAATATTCTGCCAGTACAGCCGTCTGCTCATCCGCCATACGACGGGCACGAATCAACCCGACCATCAACGAACCTATGATATCTCCTAGATCTGTCATGGAGTATGCCCTCGACCTTGCAGGCAGTGAAAGAGACGCTTTGGGCATCTCTTTCACTGCGATTTCTAACAAACTTGCGTACCGCAACTGAAGGCTATCTCGTTCAAGGGTCTCGATTGCAGTTGCCCCAAGCCGCGGTACATGTCAATCTTGCAACTTGATATGGCTGACACGGAAGGCGGTTGGCCGATCCAATGTCTTTGGTCCCGGTAATCAGCTTATGATCTTAGCCTCAGTTGCGCCTGTTCCAGAGCTGCGATGCGTGCTTCCAGGCTTGCGTCAGGTCCGTGCTCAACTTGAATGCCGAGTACTGGAATGCCTTCGCCCGAGCCAGTGTCGAAGACCAAGCGCGCCTCAAGATTGCCGCCCTCAATTTCATCTGTACCTGTGGAGATATTGTCAGGTGCAGCCATCTTTGCGTTCGAGCTCGACGAGGCACCCCTCAAGGGAGGAGGAGGAGAAGACGGCGTCTCTTGGATGTTGTTCTCGAGGATTCCCAGGAGCCTATCCAGTCCAGCAGGAAGTTCATCCTGGACAGCGCGGACATGGATGATCAAGCTATAGGTTCGTTCTGTCTTCGAAGTGGCGGATGTTGATTTCTTGTTGCTGTAGCTACACTTCAGCTCAGCAGATACAGGACCCCATCCTGCCTTAACTCCAAGAGTCGCGCTCAGTTCGGAAGATGATGCTGTGGTCGACTCCTCAACAGACTGGATCTTCGCGTTGAAATCGATGGTCACTTCGTCCACTCTGATGAAGGGGATAGGAAGCATGGTCAGAATCGGCACCGACAGGCTCATCGGCGTTACTTGCTGTGTGATTGTCCCATCCTCACCTCTCACTTCAACGAGTTTGTCGTATGCGAACGTGACCATCGTGGGTTTGCCCGCATCCGTCTTCGCATCCGGAGCATTGAAACCAACACTCTTAATGAAATCAACCGATGTTTGTGCGGATTGTGCTTGCGCCTTGATGACAGCGTTCAGCGGACCGCCAATCATTGATTGAAAATCGATAGACGAGAGTTCTTGACCAGCAGTCATGGTAGTCTCCTTGATTAGTTGGTGCGAGAGTGTTACGCTCTGGCATACTCATGATCAAAGCCGCTCCGATTTGTGTAGCTGTAGCACGTTCGATTCAATACACAACACCTCTCAGTATTCGTGAAATGGGATACACGTGGTCATGATTGCCACCGATTCAGGAGGATAACCTGGTTCGTGAAGTAGTCGAAATGAACCTGATCTGATGTGTTTGGCACATTTCGACGAACATTGTCTTAACGCATTGGTATTGCAGAACCTAACCTGCAAACCTGCACTTCACTTGCGGTATCTGTACGGTCACTCCAACGCTAACTACGGCAATCGCATCAAGATCGACGGTCTATCGGCCTGGTAATGTGGACGGTATTGCCTTACTTGCTGTGCTGCTGAACGTTGCTGCTCTTCCAAGGTTGGCCTCCTGTCTATGACTTGCTCAGTGTTTCGTAACTAAGGACGATACCAATCAACGTACCACGATAGCCAACTCAAACGTCTTTAGGCCTGTCGATAGTGGCACCCATCTCATCCAAGAACGACCGAACAAACTGCACCAACTCATCCAGCTCCGTGAAGTACCTGATCTTGCCGCTCGCTACATGCTCCACAGACCCACGCCATGTTGCCGGCGCGCCCTCGACTTCTCGGGGTTCCAACCACACACGGACGATGAACGCTGAGGCGTTGTCTTCGAGTAGCACGAGCTGGTTGTCCCATCCAGGTATGCATGGCGGCAGGGTTGCCACGGCGCCGCCGCTGGCGATCCATCCTGTGCTGACGGGGACATTCTATCAGACAGGCGTCACCGCTGTGTCACGATCACGTCACAAGGTCATCACAGGAGGGGCGGGATCGGCGATTCGGGCGATTTGCTTGGCCAGGTCCGCCCCATCGACGGGGAAACGGCCACGGGGTTGTGGCTTCTGCCCGCAGCGGCTATCGCCCTCGCCTGCCAGCGTACCCCGGCGGCGCCTCGTCCCCGTTCATCAAGCTGCTCACGGTTTGGTTGATGCGCTCCAGGGCGCGCGCGGCCTCGATCAGGCTGTGTCGCACCAGGTGCAGCTCATCCAGCAACTGGGCGATCTCCGGGCCGTTGGACTGGCCAGCGATTCGCTGCACATTGGCCTGGGATGAGGCCAGGATCTGCTGATAGAGCGCGATCGTTTCTGGCAGCGGCAAGACGCCCAGCTCCTGGCTCAGCAGGTCGCGGCACTGGATGTATTGGCTCAGGGCCAGCGTGCGCTGGCCGCTGTCCAGGTAGAGCCGCATCAGGGCACGGTGGATCTCCTCGCGCATCGGATCGCGGCGCAGTATCTCGCACGCCAGGGCGATGCCGCGCTCGAACTCCTTGCGATCGGCGTAGAATTCCATCAAGCGCGTCAGGCAGTTGAGATAAAGCGAACGAAAACGCTCCCGTTCCCGCAGCGCCCAGTCGTCATACATGCCTTCCAGCAGTTCGCCGCGGTAAAGGGTCAGAACCTGCTCTATCTGCTCGATCTCATGGTCGCACAGCTCAGCCATGGGTCGGCGCAACAGGGGGCAGATGTGCTGTTCGAAGAACTTGGTGTCCAGGAAGTGGTTGCTGGCCCAGTTGAAGCCCACCTCCCCCATGCTGCCGGTGACGAGATAGGTTCCCGGCGTGACGTCGTCTGGCTCCAGCAGATGGCGCAGCCGCCACAGCGCGGTCGTCAGGCTGCTGCGGGCGCGATCGGGGGGGTGGTTGACCCAAAACACATCCATCAGGACGTCCCGCGGCGCCAGATGCTGGTGCAGAAGAAGATATGCCAACAAGGCCTGCGCGCTGCGCGGCAGCTTCAGCGGCTCGTTTGCATGTGGATGAACCACGCTGACATGTCCGAACAATGTGATCTGCAACGTTTCCATGCCAGTCCCTCACATTTTATGATGACGCCCAACTGGACGGAGTTCGTTCACCTGGCCTGAGCTATTGGGGGTTGACGCAGCCGCTGGGTTCAGCGGAGATGTTGCTCACCGCGGGTAGCAGACGCTGTAACCCAATCCGGTCGCCTGGGCCAGATTCGAGGTGGACATCCACGCCCAACTGGGCGTGGATGTCCTGTGGGTGCCTCAGTCAAAGCCCGCACGGCCTTATTGGGCGGGATCGCAGCCAAAGGGCTGCGCAGCCAGAGCTAAGGCATGGCTCTCGGGCCAGTAACACACAAACCACTCGGCCTTGCTCTCGGCCAAGCCATCACTGACGAAATAGGCGCCGTGGGCGACCAGGCCAAACGCGTCGCCGTTGTCCGACGACCAGTCGATGATGACCCGCACGATCTTGCCGTCGCTGATCACGGCCTGGCCACCCTTGATCAGCGACACACGGGTGACTCTAAGATTCCGCCCCTCAGGGTCGAAGTCATTGTCCAGCACAGGGATGTCGACGATGGCCATCGGGCAGGAACCGAGGACGATTTCGTCATTGTTGGCGATGGGCGGCTCGTTGCGCGGGTCGCCCGCGTGGGCTGCAACAGCCGTCAGACTGAGCGCGATGATCAGGAGCACGAGAATGGCTGCATGCTTCATGGTATACCTCCTTGCTGCACGAACGCGAAGACGCAAAACTATCGGTGGCCAGCAGGCGCCCCGGGGAACGGGTTCTTGCGCGGCAGGGACGCCCCCGTTGCTGCCAGGCGCTTGCAGCGGCTGGTTCAAACTATCATGTCTGGCAGGTACCAGACCGCCCACATGCCCTGCGATCGGGCATAGCCGTTGCTGATGATGTAGTACCCGTAGGCCACTCTGCCAGGGGGGCCGCCAGCGCCGGACCAGACGGCATAGCTGGCCCAATCAACAGTAACCCGCACTGTTCTGCCCTCGATGATCTCCGCCCTGCCCCCGTTCACTCCGCCCACCGCTACCACCCGCAAGGTCCCCGCCCCCGCGTCGATATCGTTGCCAAGCACGGGGATATCGACAAAGCGCGCCTGATGGGCAAGGTGATACTGATCATCGTAGGCGATGGGAAGATGGTGAGGGTTTCTCGTTATCAATGGAACGACGCTAACCAGCATGATTATAACCGCTGCCAGGATGTTCATGGCGTATCTCCCAACGGGGCAAGCTCCCAATCTGTTTCGGCGCAAATCCTCTTTCCAGAATCACGGTTCCGGCTGCCAACTTTGCACCATTCGTTGCTGCTCATGATACCTGGTTTGTACAACTATTGACAGCTATTTGCGATATCAAAACCGATAGTTTTGTGATATAATTCTGGCGCGGCGGCCCCAAAGAGCCGTCAGGGCATGGCAGTTGAACAGCGTTGAACGTCGCGGTCTGCGACCCCTGTGGGAGACGTGTGTATGGCTGACAAGGGCAATTTTGGCCACTGGCTCAAGCAGCGCCGCAGGGCGCTCCATCTGACACAAAAGGAACTGGCCCAGCAGGTCGGTTGCGCGGAGGTGTCGCTGCGCAAGATCGAGGGCGGCGACCTGCACCCCTCGGCCGCGCTGGCCGCGTCCCTGGCCAGGGCGCTGGCCGTCGCCGAGGCTGATCTGCCCGGCATGGTCGCCCTGGCACGCGGCGCAAAGGGCGACTTTTCTGCGCGCGCGCGCCTGCTGCGGCCACAGCGCCCCCACAACCTGCCCGCCCAACTGACGCCCTTGCTGGGACGCAGCCGCGATATCGCCGCGCTGCGCAAACGGCTGCTCTCTGATGACGCACGCCTGATCACCCTGATCGGTCCGCCCGGCGTCGGCAAGACCCGGCTGGCGCTGGCCGTGGCCGAGGAGGCGCTGGAACACTTCGAACAGGGTGTCTTCTTCGTGCGTCTGGGACCGGTCAGCGACCCGGCCCTGGTCCCGTCGGCCATCATCCAGGCTCTGGGGCTGGAGATGAGCGGGGCCAACCCGCCCGAACACCAACTGCGGGCTTGGCTGGAGGAGAAGCATTTGCTGCTGGTGCTGGACAACTTCGAGCAGATCGTCGCCGCCGCGCCGCTGGTGGAGGATCTGCTGCGGCGCTCTCCCTGGCTGCACATCATGGTCACCAGCCGCCAACCGCTGGGGATCCGCGGAGAACGGCAGATGACCGTGCATCCCCTGGCTCTGCCGGCCGTACAGCCAGACGCCAGCGCGCTGACAGGCGCCGACGCACTGCGCTATGCGGCCGTAGCCCTGTTTGCCGAGCGCGCCGAGGCCGTGTTGCCCGACTTCGCCATCACCGACGACAACGCCGCGGCCGTGGTCGAGATGTGTCGCCGGCTGGACGGGCTGCCGCTGGCCATCGAACTGGTGGCGGCGCGGGTCAAGCTGTTCGCTCCGACCGAGCTGCTCAAGCGCTTGCACGGGCCGTGGCTGCTTTCCAGCGACGGCCTGCGCGATGTATCAGAACGCCAGCGGACGCTGCGCGGGGCGATCGGCTGGAGCTATGACCTGCTGACGCCCAATGAACAAACCTTGTTCATGCGCCTGGCGGTGTTCGTCGGCGGCTGTACATTGCAGGCAGCGGAGATGATGTGTGAGGATGTGCTGTCGCCGGCCCAGGTCTTCGGCAGCATAGCCTCTTTGCTGGGCAAGAGCCTGCTGTTGCGGGAAGCTGATCAGCGCGGGCTGTCACGCTACATCATGCTGGAGACAGTGCGGGAATACGGGCTGGAACGCTTGGATCAGAGCGGGGAGAAAACGAAGGCCCGCGCGCTCCACGCGACGCATCTGATGGAGCTCGCCGAAGAGTGTGCTTTGCACTTGCGCACGCAGGAGCAGCTGGTCTGGATCGACCGGCTCAATTTGGAACGGGACAACGTGCGGGCAGCCATCAGTGCAGCGCTGGAGAATGGCTGGGTTGACAAAGCCCTGCGGCTGACCGGCGCAATGTTCTATTACTGGCACATTCGCGGCTTCGAGATCGAGGGTCGGCAGTGGGTTCGTCAGGCGCTGGCCGCAGCGGAAGCAGAACCGGCCTTGCTTCATTCCGGTTGGTATGCTCGGGCGCTGCTTGGCTACGCCACATTGTTGATCTGGGATGTCGACAGTGTGCAGCGACATGCGATTCTTCAGGAAACCCTGAGCAGATTCGATCAACTGAGCGACGCCTGGGGCAAAGCCTATGCGTTACAGAACCTGGCGCGGCTTGCGATCGAGCAAGGAGACTACGACCAGGCGCGTTCTCTGGGCAACCAAGGCCTGGAGATCTGGCAGATGATGTCTGACTCGTGGGGCGTGAGCGTCTGTCACCGCACACTAGCCTTGGTCGCCTATCAACAAGCGGATTGGACCGCGTGGCACAGGCATCTTCGCGAGGCCGCAGCCGGCGCGCGCATTGCTGGCGACCGCTGGCTGCTCGGCCCCTCCTTGCAGTATCTTGGCCTGGACGTATGGCAATGCGAGGGGGCAACGGCTGGCCGCCCCATCATCGAGCAGAGTCTGGCCGCATTCCGCGACATCGGGAACCAGGTGATGGTGGCCGCCCTGCTCAACAAGCTGGGAGAGGTGGCCAACGACCAGGGAGACTATGCCCTGGCGCAGGCCTCGTGCTCTGAAGCGCTGGACATCATGCGCGTATGGCATGATGATTGGGAAAGCTCGTGGACCCTCTACTGCCTCGGGATCATCGCATTTCGATCAGGAGACCTGACGCGGGCCCGTCAACGGTTCGGCGAATGTCTGGATGCTTCCCGCTTGCACGATCACGACGCCTACCGGTGGCTGGAGGGCTTCGTGCTGGCCCATCGCGGACGCCTGACCCTGTGCGAGGGGAATCTGTCAGAAGCTGCCAAGGACCTGGATCAAAGCTGGCTGCTGCTCAGCGGCAGGCAGGAAACAATCGACCTTAGCCTGACAGCCATCGGACTGGGAGAGCTGGCTTGCCAGCATGGCGAATGGTCCAAAGCAGCCGCGTGTTTTCGCTATGGTTTGATCAAGCTGCGCCAGGCAGAAAGAGCAATCAACACCCCAGTCTGTCTTGAGGGTCTGGCCCGCGTCTTGGCCGCGCAAGGCCAGCCGGCCCATGCCGCCCGACTGTTAGGCTGCTCCGAAAGCCTGCGCCAGCGCCTCGGCACTCCGCTCCCCCCTGTTGAACGCGTGGGCTACGACTCTTGCGAATCTGCAGCTCGTGAACTGCTTGACGCTACCCACTTTGCAGAGCTGAAATCGGACGGAAGCCGCATGACCTTGGACGAGGCCGTCGACGCCGTCATGAAACTCATCCTATGAACTATGCCCCGGTGATCATCTTCGACTCGCGCAGCCGGGTGGAGAGCAGCACGCCCACGACCATCAGCCCGATCAACGCCAGCAGCGCCGGGGTCATGGAGCCGGTGGCGGGGTCTTTGAAGAGGTCCATGGCCAGGATGAAGAGGATGCCCGACACCTGGCCGATCATCAGCAGCAGGCCGTTGGTGGTCCCTTCGGGCGCGGGATAGGCCACCTCAGCGCCGTATTGAAAACCGATGGGGCCGGCCGCCAGCAGGAAGAAGCCCATCACCGCCGCCCCGGCCAGCAGCCAGCCGTACTGGCCGGCAAAGGTGATGCCCGCCAGTCCCACGGTGGACGCGGCCAGGGCCAGCACGATGAAGGGCACGCGTCGCCGGTAGCGATCGGAGAGCGCCGGCAGAATCAGCGCACCCAGCACCCCGCCGCCCACCAGCAGCGCACCCACCAGCCCCGCCTGGATCGGCGTGAAGCCCCTCGGCCGCACGATGTCCTCGATCCAGGTCACCACGCCGTTGAACACCCCCAGGCCGATGAAGAAGATCAGCAGGGTCAGCAGGAAGTCGCGCTGGCGCAGGGCCAGCTTGATGCCATCGAAGACCAGCGCCCGCTCGTCGGCGCCGGCGGCTGAGGCTGGCGTCGGCGGCCGCTCCCTGGCGAAGATCAGGAAGATCAGCGCACCGATCACCGCGGCGACGCCGTAGATCAGGAGCACCGCCGGAATGCTGGTCGCCAGCATCAGGAAGGGGGTCAGCGCCAGGGCGGTGACCTGGCCGGCGTACATGGAGAGCGTGGCCAGGCCGGACGCGGTGGCCCGTTCGCCCAGCGGGAACCAACGGGCCGCCACCGCGGTGATGGCGTTGAGCAGGAAGGGCTGCGCCGCGGCGATGCCGATCTGGGCGATCAACACGGTGGTGTAGCTGTCGCCGCCCAGGCCGCGCAGCAGGCCAAAGACGCCGGTCAGCACAGCGCCGATCCCGATCCCCACCCGCAGACCATAGGTGTCGATGACCCACGAGGCGGGAATCGAGACGAAGATGTAGACCACCATGAAGCTCAGCGCCAGCGCGGCGATGGCCAGGTCGGACACGCCATAAAAGGCCGCGGCCGGCCCCGTGACCGAGGCAAAGGTGATCCAGAGGATCTGGTTGACGAAGATCACAGCCATGAAGGCCAGGAGCACGACCCAGCGGTAGGAGTAGGAGCGGATGGGGGTGGGGGACATGGGGGATGGTGAATGGTGAATGGTGAACGGTGAACGGTGAACGGTGAACGGTGAACGGTAAACGGTAAACGGTAAACGGTAAACGGTGAACGGTTGGTGGGGAATGGGCGGGTTGATGGATTGAGGAATCCCAGGCCCTGAGGGGCCTTTGTATTGTCAGCCGGTGCTTTCCAGCCACCGGAATCCGAGGCCCTTCAAACAGCTTCTCAACGTCGATAGGCCTCGCCGTTCTTCGGCGCTGACCAGCGTATCGATGGCCCCGGCGTGGGGCGACAACTGCCCCCACGCCGGGATACCGTTTACCGCTTACCGATCACCGATCACCGATCACTGCCCATACGCGCGCAGCAGCTCCAGCAGCAGCCGTGCGCCGAAGCCGCTGGCCCCGCGCACTGCGAAGGCGCTGTTCTCTTCCTGCCACGAGACGCTGGCGATGTCCAGGTGCGCCCATGGCTGCTCGCCGGCGAACTCTTTCAGGAAAAGCGCTGCGGTGATCGATCCGCCCAGCCGGCCGCCCGTGTGCTTCATGTCGGCCGCGTCGGTGTCCAACAGCTTGCGGTAGGGCTTCCAGAGCGGCATGGGCCAGACCGACTCGCCGGTCAGCTCACTGGCCGCGGTCAGCCGGCCGCGCAGGGTCTCGTCGTCGCAGAACAGCCCAGCCAGATCCGACCCCAGCGCGATGCCGATCGCGCCGGTCAGGGTGGCGATGTCCACCATGGCATCGGGCTGGTAGCGCGCCGCATAGCACATGGCGTCGGCCAACACCTGGCGGCCCTCGGCGTCGGTGCTGATGATCTCCACCGTCTTGCCGTTCATGGCCGTCACCACGTCGCTGGGCTTGATCGCGTCGCCGCCCGGCATGTTCTCGCTGGCCGCGATCAGCCCCACGGCATGCACCGGCAGGTTGAGGCTGGCGGCCGCCACCAGGGCGGCCGCGGTGGCCGCGCCGCCGCCCATGTCGCCCTTCATCTTCCACATGTTCTCAGCCGGCTTGATGCTGATGCCGCCGGTGTCGAAGGTGATGGCCTTGCCCACCAGCGCCACGGTGGACAGGCTGGCGGGATCCACGCCCTGGGGAATGTGCTCCAGGATGATGAACTGCGCCTCTTCGTCGCTGCCGCGGGAAATGCCCAGCAGGGAGCCCATGCCCAGCTCGGCCATTTCGCCCTCGCCCAGCACCTGCGCTTTCAGCCCGACGGCCTCGGCCCGCTGCACCACGCGCCGCGCCATCTCGCTGGGGGTCAGGTAGTTGGGCGGCTCATTGATCAGATCGCGCGCCCAGTTGGCGGCCTCGCCCACCACCTGGCCGGCGGCCACCCCCTGCTGCACCGCGGCCAGCTTGCCGGCGTCGGCCTCCAGCACCACCACCTCAGCCAGCTCCGGCTTGCCGTTGTCCCCCTCTGCGCGCTTGTAGCCGCGGTAGCGGTAGTTGCCCAGTAGCGTGCCCTCGACCAGAGCCGCGGCCGCGGCCGCGGGGTCCAGACCGCCCGCGCCCGCGCCGTGGACGACGGTGGCCAGGCGGGTTACACCCAGCTCACGCGCCTTCTTGGCGGCCGCGGCCGCGGCCTTGCGCGCCTGAGCCACGCCGAAATCAGCCTGTTTGCCCAGGCCGGCGATCAGCACCCGCGGCGCGGGCAGCGCGCCGTTGCTGTAGAGCACCTGGGTCTCGCCCAGCTTGCCCTTGACATCGCCGGCGGCGATGACCTGCGTGACCAGGCCGTGGAGCGCCTGATCCACCGCCTTCAGCGCGCCGCCCGGCTCAGCGACGCCCTCGAACAGATTGACAACCAACAGATCGGCCGCCTCGTCCTGCACGGAGCCTTGTTTGACGTGAAATTGCATGGTTTTACCTTTCGTTGTGGGCTGGAGATTTGTATTGCGAGTGGCGGATGACTCGGATCATTCGCCAAGAAAAAGTAATGCGTAATGCGTAACCGGAAGCGCGGACGGCGGCTGCGGTGCGTGTGACGCGTCGTTCGTGCTGGAACGCAGCGGTGCGTAATGCGTAATGCGTAACCGGAAGCGCGGACGGCGGCTGCGGTGCATGCGGCGCGTCGTTCGTGCTGGAACTCAGCGGTGCGTAATGCGTAACCGTAACCGGAAGCGCGGACGGTGGCTGTGACGGACAGGGCGTTCTTCTCATGCTCACACCCATTGCACATCTCCATCCGGTTACGCATTACGCATTACGCATTACGGGCTACTCAGACCGCCTGCTGAAAACCCGCCAAACACAACGCTATCCCGCCCTGCCGCCCGCACATGCGCCAACGCCTGGTGCAGGAGGGCCTGGTTGGCCGGGACGTTGAACCACTGCGACGCGCCGGAGGGGTGCGGCAGCGGGATGACCTGGCAGCGGGGCGGCAGATGCTGCTGCGCCCAGGGTGTGAACTGCTGGTCGTCGGTCGGACGGACGAAGGCGCGGCCGATGATCTCCACCAGCCGCGCGCCGTTGCCCAGGAAACGCTGGATCGACAGCCCGCCGACGGGAATGACCACCTGCGGCTGCACCAGGGCCAGCTCCTGTTCCAGCCAGGGCCGGCACAGGGCCTGCTCCTCCTTGCCGGGCACCCGGTCGCCGCGGCCGGCCGGGTGCGGGCCAGGATAGCACTTGGTGATGGCGGTCATGTAGTTGGCGGCGCGGAACGCTTCCTCGGCCCAGCCGGCCTCGGCCAGCCAGCGGAAGAGCCGCTTGCCGGCCGGCCCGCTGAAGGGGCGGTGGGTGCGTTCTTGCTCCATCCGCCCCGGCGCCTGGCCGACGATCATCAGCCGCGCGCCGGCCGGCCCGGAGAAGATCGGCGGCGAGACGATAAAATGGCCCGCCTCGGCGCAGAGACGGCAGGCGCTGAGCTCGCGATGCAGCGCTGGGAGCGTGTCGAACATGGCCGGGATTATACCACGGCACGACCAGAGGGGGTAACGGGCGGGGGTGACTTGTGAGAAAACGAGGGGCGTGCTAGAATGGCCACGCAGGACCAGTGCGAGAAACAGGAGGTTCTTATGAGATGGCAACAAGCACGGGAACAGTTCCCGTCTCAGTGGCTCTTGATAGAAGCGATCAAGGCGCATACCGAAGGAAGGCAACGAGTTGTTGAGGACCTGGCAGTGGTCAACTCGTTTCCAGACTCACGCTCCGCGTTGCGATGCTACGTCAATTTCCATGAGCAAGCCCCAGAACGTGAGTTCTACGTTGTGCATACGGATCGCGAGCTTCTCGACATTCTTCAGCGAAACTGGTCAGGCGTCAGAGGTCGTTGATGAAAATTAGAGTGGAAGATGGCTTGGCGTTCGTCTCAGCGATCATACGATACCGTGATCAGTCCATCGAGTTGGACAACATGCTACTCGATACAGGCTCAGTCGGAACCATGCTTGCCATCGACCAGATCGAGGCGCTAAATTTGTCGGCAGAGCCAGGCGACATGATCTATCGAGTCGTGGGGATTGGTGGCGCAGAGTACGTGTTCTCCAAGAGCGTAGATTCGCTATCTGTAGGACATCTGCAGGTGAGCAGTTTCACGGTGGAGTTCGGGGCGATGCGATATGGCTTCGCTCTGGATGGCATCGTGGGCCTGGACTTCCTCTTGGAAACGGGCGCTGTGATCGATCTGACGCAGTTGGAAATGTATCAAGGAATAAGTGCATGACAGAACTCGTCGGTATTGACGCCTTCAGCGATGTGCAGCGGCTGATCGTGGTGGCCGCGCACCCGGACGATCTGGAGACGCTGTGCGGCGGCACGGTGTCGCTGTTGACCCAGCGCGGCGTTCAGGTCTTCTCGGTCAACTGCACCCTGGGCGACATCGGCACGCAGGACGCGGCCGCGACGCGGCCCGCCCTGGCCACCACCCGTCTGTTGGAAACCGAGGAAGCCGCGGCCATCCTCGGCATCGAGCAGGTGGCCAGCCTGGGTCGCCACGACGGCGAGCTGGTGGCCGACCTGGAGCTGCGGGCCCAGATCGCCCGCCTCTACCGCATCACCCAGGCCGACACGCTCATCACCTTCGACCCCTTCTGGGCCGGCCAGATTCACCCTGACCACCGCGCGGCCGGCCAGGCTGCCCTCGACGCCTACATGCCTTCCAAGATGCCGCTCTACCGGCCGGAACACCTGCGCGAGCCGGGCGCGGGCTTGGGCTGTTTGCAGCGGGTCTTCCTCTTCTCCACCGACCGCGAGCCGGACGTGTTTGTCGACGTGGGCAGCGTCTACGAGACCAAGCTGGCAGCCTGTCTGGCCCACCGCAGCCAGTTTCCCCAGGGTATGAAAAGCCTTGATTGGCTGCAAGGCATGGACGAAGAGCACGGCAAGGTCATCGGCGCGGCGCGGGCCGAGGTGTTTCGACGCATGACGGTTTGGTGATCAACGAATAAGCGTTGGCAGTCTTATCGAACCGAACACAGGAGACGTGATGCCATCCGATCTTTTATTCCCCGACGCCATCGTCGTCGATGGCCACTGTGACACGCTGGGCGATGTGCTGGAGGGCAAGCGCACGCTGGCCCAACACTCGACGCAGGGCCACGTCGATCTGCCGCGGCTGCGCGCCGGCGGCGTGACGGCCCAGATCTTCGCCTGCTTCGTGCCGATCCACCAATATCATCGCGGCGCGACCCGCTATGCCATGCACATGGTCGACGTGTTGCACCAGGCCCTGGACGCGTACCCGGATCAATTGTTGCTGGCCGCCGGCGCGGCCGACATCCGCCGCGCCCAGGCCGAGGGCAAGGTGGCGGCCATCCTGGGCCTGGAGGGCGCCGAGCCGCTGAGCGACAGCCTGGCCCTCCTGCGCAGCTTCTATCGCTTGGGCGTGCGCGTGCTGGGGCTGACCTGGAATTTCCGCAACGAGGTGGCCGATGGGGTGATGCAAGGCGCCAATGCGCTCGGTTTGAGCCCCTTTGGCCTCCAGGTCGTCGAGGAGTGCAACCGCCTGGGCGTGCTCATCGACGTGTCGCACCTGGCCCCGGCCGGGCTGGAGGATGTGCTGCGCGTCAGCCGCCAGCCGGTCATCGCCTCGCACAGCAACGCCCGCGCCCTGTGCGACCATCCGCGCAACCTGACAGACGCTCAAATCGAGGCCATCGCGGCCCGCGGCGGTCTGGTGGGCGTCACCTTCGTCGATTCCTTCCTGCATAAACCGGCCGCTGAGGCCACCATCGAGCATGTGCTGGATCACGTGGATCACCTGCTGCGCGTCGCCGGCCCGCAGCAGGTCATGGTCGGCTCTGACTTCGACGGCGCTGACATGCCCCAGGGCCTGGAGGACGCGACCCATTATCCCGCCCTCGCCGCCGGCATGGCCGTCCGCGGCCACAGCGAAGCTGTGATCCGCGGCGTGCTGGGCCTGAACTTCCTGCGGGTGTTTGAGCAGGTCGTCGGATGAGATGAAACTCCTCTCCTTTCAAGCCAAACGCTTCTGGTGGCGCAGCTTTTCCAAGACTCTGGAATCCGTGGACGATGTCGCGGTGGAGCAGGAGGTGTTCGACGCGGTGGTGGCCTTCTACCAGGTGGAGGCAGCCGACGCCGCCCAGCGCGCCAGCGTCTTTCGCCAGACGTTGAAACACCTCAAGTGGCTGGCCAACAAGCGGGAGCTGCGCACCATCGTGCTGCACTCCTTCACCCACCTGGGCGGCGAGAACGCAGAGCCAGACTTTGCCCACCATCTGATCGAAGAGCTGGCCGCGCGGCTGCGCGAAACTGGCTACCAAGTGTGGATTACCCCCTTTGGCTATTTCAACGAATGGGATCTCAGCGTCTACGGCGAGAGCCTGGCCAAGGTGTGGAAACAGATCTAGAAGGAGCGAACCGTGTCCCAACAACCTCTCACCTATTGTCACACCCACCGGGAGCGCTATCTCCAGGAGCTGTTCGACTTCCTGCGCATCCCCAGCATCAGCACGCTGCCCGAAGCGGCGCCCGACATGCAGCGCGCGGCCCAATGGCTGGCCGAGGCCATGGCCCGTATCGGCCTGGACCAGGTGGCCGTCATGCCCACGGCCGGCCATCCGCTGGTCTACGGCCAGTGGCTGGACGCCGGTCCCCAGGCGCCCACGCTCCTGTTCTATGGCCACTACGACGTGCAGCCGGTGGATCCGCTGGACGAATGGCTCTCCCCGCCTTTCGAGCCGACGGTGCGCAACAACCAGATCTTCTGCCGCGGCGCCAGCGACGACAAGGGCCAGGTCTACCTGGTGCTGGCGGCCATCGACAGCTATCTGCGCACCGAGGGCCGGCTTCCCATCAATCTGAAGGTGATCATCGAAGGGGAGGAGGAGATCTCCAGCCCCAACCTGACCCCTTGGGTCGAAGAACACCGGGAGATGCTGGCCTGCGATGCGGTGCTGATCTGCGACACGGGCATTCTGGCCGAAAACATGCCGCTGATCAACCACGGCACGCGCGGCCTGACCTACATGGAGGTCGAGGTGCAAGGCCCGGCTACCGACCTGCACTCCGGCGGCTTCGGCGGTGTGGTGGACAACCCCTTCAACGTGTTGGTGCGCATCCTGGCGCAGTTGCAGGACGGCGAGACGCGGCGGGTGTTGATCCCCGGCTTCTACGACCAGGTCGCGCCGCCCGACGCGCTGGAAGAACGCCTGCTGGCCCAGGCGCCCATCTCCGACCAGGTGATCCAGGGGTTGACGGGCGCGCCCGCCGCGGCTGGCGAGGCAGGCTACACCGCGGCCGAGCGGGTGACGGTGCGCCCCACGCTGGACATCCACGGCATGCCGGGCGGCTTCACCGGCGAGGGCAAGAAGACCGTCATCCCCGCCCGTGCGTCGGCCAAGGTCAGCATGCGCCTGGTGCCCAACCAGGACCCGGCCGAGATCGCAACGCTCTTCGAACGCCGCGTCCGGTCATTGGCGCCCTCGTCCGTCAAGGTGACGGTGCGCACGCTGGGGCTGGCCCGCTGGTCGCTGGTCGATCTGAACGAGCCGGCCATCCAGGCGGCGGCGCGCGCCTATGAAACCAGCTTCGGAACGGCGCCCCTTTTCATGCGCGGCGGCGGCACCCTCCCCATCGTGGCCGATTTTCAGGATATCCTGAAAGCTCCCGTGGTGATGATGGGCTTTGGCCTGCCCAACGACAACGCCCATGCGCCCAACGAGAAGCTGTCGCTGACCCTCTTCCAGCGCGGCATCGAGACGGTGATCCACTACTTCACGCTGCTGCCGCAGGCAATGAAAGCGGGCTGAACCCAGGGCTTCGACAAACGTCGCTTCTCTGTCAGGGCTGGCGGTCCTTGCAAGGATCGCCAGCCCTGACGCGTTACTGCTGCGTATACGCCTCGATTTGAGCGCGCAGGCGCGCCTCTTGCGCTTGCAGCTCGGGGGTGAGCTCCGCGCCGAAATCCTCTGCCTCGAACACCGGGCGGATTTCCACGTCGCCTCCTTCTGCGTCATCGGGGTTCGGCATTCGCTTCACCCACTCGATGGCCTCTGCCATCGAACTGACCTGCCACAGCCAGAAGCCCGCGATCAGCTCCTCGGTCGCGGGGAAGGGTCCGTCGATCACAGCGGTCTCGCGGCCCGAAAAGCGCACCCGCACGCCCCGTGCGCTGGGATGCAGCCCCTCGCCGGCCAGCATGACGCCAGCCTTGACCAGCTCCTCGTTGTACATGCCCATCTCGGTGAGCATCCGCTCGCTGGGCATGACGCCCGCCTCTGACTCTTCATTCGCCTTGATCATCACCATGACTCGCATCGTCGTGTCTCCTTCGATTCGTTACGCATGCCTGTTCGGCCCAAGGCAGCAAGTATCTCAACACAGCACCATCGAGTCAAACGATTCTGCGGCGCAAATCCCACCCAAGCATCGCCTTAAATTTCCCTTGGCCACACGCAGCCGCCCAGCCGACCGTTCCCCGCCGCTGGCCTCGCCGGAATCAGAGGTTGAAACCATCTGTCTGAAAGCACGAAGCGGCCTCAGCCGCTGCTTCCAGGTCCCAGGCCCTGAGGGGCCTTTGTACTGTCAGCCGGTGGGTTTTCCAACCACCGGTCCGGGCCTTCGTGCTGTCAGCCGGTGCTTTCTAACCACCGGTCCGGGCCTCCAACGCCTGGATGCGCGCTATCTGGCGTAGATTCCAAGCGTCATCGCTGTAGGGGGTGTCGAACCACGCCTCCAGGATCTCGCGGACGATGGGGATCGGCGTGGCGCGCAGGCTGAGGGCCAGCACGTTGGCATGGTTCCAGACGCGCGCACCCCTGGCCGTCTCCGCGTCGTGACAGAGCGCGGCGCGCACCCCGGCCACCTTGTTGGCAGCCAAACTGGCGCCGGTGCCGGTCCAGCACATCACCACCCCCTCGTCAGCCCGGCCATCGGCCACGCGCGCGGCCGCCTCCACCGTCACCAGCGGCCAGTCGTTGGCATCGCTGGCCCCCTCGCCCGCGCGCGGCCCAAAATACTCCACCTGATGCCCGCGCTTCTCGATCTCTTCGATCACCGCGTCCACCAAGGGGCTATGTTCATCGCTGGATACTGTGATTTTCATCATCTGCTCCCTGGCATGCCACCATCGAATCGAAGGTATGGCCAACAAAGTCGGACGGAACGCCCGCGACGCCGCGCCCGTCGCGCCTCACGCCTCATAGCTCGACAGCGCCGTGATCACAATCCCCCCGCGCGCCTTCTGCACCAGCGTCACCGTGCAGCGCTGCGGCTGGATCGTGGCCACCACCTTATCCCGAATATCCACCGCCAACTGCTCGCAGAACACCCCCCGGTCGCGAAAATGCCACAGATAGAGCTTGAGGCTCTTGCTCTCGATGCACAGCGGCCCAGGGGTGTACTCGATGCTGACGGTGTAGTAATCGGGCTGGCCGGTGACCGGACAGAGCGCGGTCAGCTCGTCCGAGCTCATAACGACGCTGTCCAGCCCGGCCGGCGCGGGAAAGGTATCCAACTCGTCGATGGGCGCCGTCGAACGCACGCCCAGGTATTTCAGTTCCATCGTCACTCCAGACAGTTGATCACCAGGCCGGCCGGCAGCTTGGGATAGAAATAGGTCGCTTTGGGGGGCATCACCTCCCCGGCGTCGGACACAGCCTGAAGCTGCGCCAGCGGGGTGGGATTGACCAGGAAGGCGACCTGGTAGCGGCCAGCGCGCACCCCCTCGCGGGCCTCATCCGCGTCGGGGGTGAACGCCACGAATCGCTTCAGTTCGCTGGGGTCAGGGTCGATCTCCAGCAACGGCCCCAGCGCCAGGCTTTGCAGCGCGGCCACATCCACAGCCGCCACGGTCGGCGGATAGTCCACATGCAGCCGGGCGCGCGTGGCCGGATCGTCGCGCATCTCCAGCAGATAGCCCTCCGGCTGATCGGGCAGAAGCAGGATAAAGGCCGTGCCGGAACCACGTCCAGAAGTTGGACTGCTTCGGAAGAAGTCCAACTTCGTCGCCGCATCCAGCTTCCTCACTTCAAAATGCTCAGCCAGGCCGGCCAGCAGGCGCTCCGCGTCGAAGTCCGGCAGGTCGTGGATGCAGCGGTGGGTGGGCAGGATGGCCAGACCCGGGTCCTCCATGCGGGCGGCGTAGACCCAGGCGGCGTCGAAGGGCTGCGGCGCGGCCGGCGCGGCCGGCGGCGTGGCCGCGTAGTTGGGCACCCCCTGCCAACTGTGCAGCGGCGCCGGCGCTGGGGCCGCCGGCAGGCCGCCGCCCCGCCGCCAGCGCTGATAGCTCAGCGCGGTCTCGTAGCGATGATGCCCGTCGGCCAGGTAGAAGGTCTTGGACTCCAGCGCGGCTGCCAGGCTGGCCAGGCCGGCCGGGTCGGTCACCGCCCACAGCTCGTGCTCCACGCCATCCTCGTCGCGGTAATGCGCGTCAGCGGCGCGCACCCCGGCGACGGCCTCCGCCGGCGCCAGCGCAGCGCCGGCCGGATCGGAATAGAGCAGAAAGATCGGGCTGCCCTGTGCCCCGGTCGCGATGGTCAACGCCAGACGATCGGCCTTGGCGGCCGGAAAGGTGCGTTCGTGGGGCAAAATGCCCTCGCCCCAGGGCGCCAGACGCAGGCGAAAGATCAGGCCGCTGCGCGTGGCAGTCTGACCATCGGGCAGGGTGTAGCGCTGGCGCAGCAGGTAGATGGCCGGCGCGCTTTCCTGGCGCAGAACGCCGCTTTCGCGCCACGCGGCCAGTGTAGCCGCGGCGCGCGTGTAGCGGTTGTGCGCATCGTCGTCGCCAGGCTGATCGGCCGCCAGTTCCAGCCGCACCACATTGTGCCGGTGACGGGCATAAAAAGCGGCCTGTCCGGCCGGGCTGATCACGTCGTAGGGCGGGGTCAGCAGCTCATCCAGGCTGGCCGCGCCGGCGGCCGTCAGGTCGTAGCGCCAGCCACGCAGCGGTTGAATACGGGACATAGTTTGTCTCAGCTACTCTCTTCGTCGTCGTCCCCCTGGCTTTCCAGGCCGATCCAGGAGGCGCGCTGCTCGTCGTCCAGGCCATATTTCGCCATCAACTGGCGAAAATCGCTGCGCTTGAACAGCTTGATGTTGATCTCTGGGTAATGCTCCAACAGCCAGCGGATCTTGCGATTCTTGCGGCGCACCTGACGCGGCTTGATGGTGGTGATCTCCACGTACAGATCCTGGTCGGGCAGGTAGAAGTCCGGGGTGAAAGCCACGATGGGCTGCCCGGCCTTGTCCTCGCGCAGGACGAAGGTGCGCGGCTCATACTCCCAGCACAGCCCGTAGAAGTCCAACAGGCGCGCGAACTCCGCCTCGGCCGCGTGGGCGAAGGCCGGCGCGGGCGGCGGGGCAGGGGGCAGGGTCGGCTGGTCAGGGCTGTTCACGGCGCTGAGATTATAGCACAGCAGCGTGCGCCTTCCAACTCGTTTGGCTGCCCTTGGGCGCTATGGTACAATCTGCGGCAGCCACCCGATCAGAACCGCTGAATCGATCCCACACAGGACGCCGCCAGAGGTGCCATTGATGACCAATCTGCCGCGAGAACTGACCGCCGACCAACTGCGCCGCGCATGTGCGCCCGGCGATCTGAACTTCCACTCCACCGACGAGCTGGAGCAACTGAACGAAATCATAGGCCAGGAGCGGGCCACCCGCGCGATCGAATTTGGCCTTGACATCCCCTCCTACGGCTACAACATCTATGCGCTGGGCCCTGCCGGCGCCGGCAAGACCACCACCATCGCCAAATATCTGGAGCGCCAGGCCGCGGGCCGGCCAGTGCCCAACGACTGGGGCTATGTCAACAACTTCGAGCGGCCCGATGAGCCGCTGGCGCTGCGGCTGCCGGCCGGCGGCGGCCGCGCGCTGCGCGACCGTTTCGACGCGCTGCTCAAAGCGTTGGAGGAACAGCTCCCCAAGGCTTTCGAGAGCGAAAACTATGAGCAACACCGCAAAGAGCTGGTCAAAGACCTGGAGCAACGGCGTCAAAACGTCAGCCAGAACATGGAGGCCTTCGCCCGGGTGCGCGGTTTCGCCATCGTCCAGACGCCCATGGGCCTGCTCTTTTCCCCGCTGATCGACGGCAAGACCATCACCGGCGAGCAGTTTCAGCAGTTGCCCATCGAACAGCAGCAGGCCTATGAGGCCAAGGAGCCGGAGCTGCGGCAGGAGATGGAAAAGACGCTGCGCGAGCTGAAGGCCCTGGGCGAGGAGGCCGCCAACCTGCTGCAGAATCTCGACCGCGAGATCGCCGCGGCCACCGTGGGACCTGGCTTCGACCAACTGCAAGGCGACTACGCCGCATGGGCTGAGGTGGTCGAGTATCTGGGCACCGTGCGCCAGCACATCACGCAGAACGTCGAAAGCTACAAATCCCCCGCCTCCGACAACGAAGAGGAGCCGGCCGACCCTGCCCGCTGGCTGCTTGGCCCGAAAGAATCGCTGTTCGAGCACTATCGCATCAACGTGGTAGTGGACCACGACGGCGAAACGGGCGCGCCGGTGGTGGTCGAAACCAACCCCACCTACTACAACCTGATCGGTCGCATCGAGCAGGAGGCGCAGTTCGGCACCCTGGTCACCGACTACAGCCTGATCAAGGGAGGCTCGCTGCTGCGGGCCAACGGCGGCTACCTGGTGGTGGATGCCCGCGCCTTGGTGCGCCAGCCCCTGGCCTTCGAGGCGCTCAAGCGCTCGTTGCGCCATCAGCAGGTCAAGATCGAAGAGCTGGGCGCTCAGTTCAGCATGATCGCCACCACCAGCCTCAGCCCGGAGCCGATCCCGCTGGAGGTCAAGGTGATCCTGATCGGCGATCCCTACACCTATTACCTGCTCTACGCCTACGACGACGAATTTCAGAAGCTGTTCAAGGTGCGGGCCGATTTCACCAGCCAGATGGAGTGGACGGCCGAGAACATGGTCAAGGTGGCCCGCTTCATCCGCACCCGCTGCGCCGAGGAGAATCTGCCCCCCTTCGACGCCAGCGGCGTCGCCAAGGTGATCGAGTACAGCGGCCGGCTGGTGGAGGATCAACGCAAGCTGACCACCCGCTTCGCCCATGTGGCAGACATTGTGCGCGAGGGGGCCTACTGGGCGCAGGCGGCCGCCCGGCCGGCCGCGGCCCGTTTCGTGACCGGCCAGGATGTACAGCGGGCCATCGACGAGCGCCGCTATCGCTCCAGCCTGGTGGAGGAGCGGGTGCGCGAGGCCATCGTCAACGACACGGTGATCATCGACGTGACTGGGGCAGTCATCGGCCAGGTCAACGGGCTGGCTGTGCTGGCCCTGGGCGACACCATGTTTGGCAAGCCCTCGCGCATCACCGCCAAGACCTTCCTCGGCCAATCTGGCGTGATCAACATCGAACGCGAGGCCAAACTGAGCGGCAAGGTGCATGACAAGGGCATGTTGATCATCAGCGGCTACCTGGGCGGCCAATACGCCCAGGACAAGCCGCTCAGCCTGACCGCCACCATCACCTTCGAGCAGAACTACGACGGCGTGGAGGGAGACAGCGCCAGCAGCACCGAGGTTTACGCCCTGTTGTCGGCGCTGGCCCGTCTGCCCATCAAGCAGGGCATTGCGGTGACCGGCTCGGTCAACCAGCACGGCGAGATCCAGGCCATCGGCGGCGCCACGGCCAAGATCGAGGGCTTTTTCGATGTCTGCCGGGAAAAAGGGCTGACCGGCGAGCAAGGGGTGATCATTCCGGCCGCCAACGTCGCCACCTTGATGCTGCGCGAGGATGTGGTCGAGGCCGTGGCCGCGGGCCAGTTCCACATCTACCCGGTCAGCGCCATCGACGAGGGCATCGCCATCCTGACCGGCGTGCCGGCCGGCCAGCGCGATGCCGATGGCCGCTTTGCCCAGGGCACGGTCAACCGCCGGGTGGACGACGCGCTGCGCGAGCTGGCCCTGCGCCTCAAGAACTTCGGCAAGCCGCCGGCCAAGAAAGATGATGCCCGCGCCGGCAATGACGAGGAGAACAACGAGGGCGACGGCGCACCCGAGCCGCCGCGCGAGCCGCCGCTGCCCGGCGAAGGGCCGGAAGGCCCCGCTGACGAGCCTGGCCTGCCGGGCGATGAACCGGCCGCGCCCGGCGATGAGCCGGAGCAGTCGGACGACGGTCCCAGGCCAGGACCCGCGCCTGATCTGCCTGACGACGACGCGGCGCCATGAACGTCGCCCTGCTCTCGGCCGCAGCGCGCGAGGCGAACCCCTACATCGATTTGCTCTGCGGCGGGCTGGCCAGCGCCGGCGTCGCCGTGACCCTGGTGCAGGAGCCGGGCGAGGATGGCCTGCCCGCGGCCGCCTGGCAGGCGGATCTGCTCCATCTGCACTGGCTGGAGCTGTGGGGACGGCCAGAGTACAGCAGTCTGGCCGGGCTGGGACGCTGGGGGCTGCCCGGGCGGGGAATGCGGCGCTGGCTGGAGCCGGCCCTGAACAGCGCGCCGGCCTTTGCCCGCCGCCGCCGCCGCTTTCTGGAACGCTTTTTCGCCGCCCTGGCAGCCTACCAGGCTGGCGGCGGCCGGCTGGTCTACACCGTGCACAACCTGGCGCAGCACGAGGGGGAGGGCGGCGAGGTCGAGGGGGCGGCGTTGCAGCGGCTGTTGGCCAGGGCCGACGGGCTGCACGTGCATGCGGGCTACATGGCCGCGGAGGTGCAGCGGCTGTGGGAGCGTGGCTCGGTCGGAGACCGGCCACAGCAGCATGATTTGAGTGGCGGCTCGGTCGGAGACCGGCCACAGCAGCATGATTTGAGTGGCGGCTCGGTCGGAGACCGGCCACAGCAGCATGATTTGAGTGGCGGCTCGGTCGGAGACCGGCCACAGCAGGCTGATCTGAACAGCTCTGGCCGGTCTCCGACCGAGCCAGCCCCCCTGGCCACGACCAACAACTCCAACAGCTCTGGCCGGTCTCCGACCGAGCCAGCCCCCTTGATCGCGGTCATCCCCCACGGCCACTACATCGACGCCTATCCCAACACCGTCTCCCGCGCCGACGCCCGCCGCACGCTTCACCTGCCCGGCCCCCAGTCGCCATCGACCGTCTTCCTCTTCCTCGGTTTGATCCGCCCCTACAAAGGTTTGGAAGAGCTGTTGCCCGCCTTTCACAGCCTGCCCGACCCGGACGCGCGGCTGTTGGTGGCCGGCCGGCCGCGGCCAGCCGACTACGCCGCCCGCCTGGCCGCACAGGCCGCCGGCGATGACCGCGTGCTCTGGCACCCTCGATTCGTGCCCAACGACCAGGTGCAGCACTGGATGAACGCGGCCGACGTGGTGGTGTTGCCCTACCGCCAGATCACCACCAGCGGCGCGGCCATGCTGGCCTGGAGCTTCGGCAAGCCGGTGATCGCCCCGGCCCTGCCCGCCTTCGTCGAACCGGTGGCCTCGGCCCCCTTCCTCGGTCTGCTCTACGATCCAGCCGATCCCCGCGCCCTCTCCGAAGCGCTGCGCCAGGCCGGCCAGATCGACTGGCAGTCCCGCCGGGCGGCGATCCTCGCCTGGGCCCGCCAGTTCGACTGGCCCGGCATCGGTCAACAGATGGCCGCGCTCTACCGACAGGCGATGAACGGTCACCGGTGAACGGTCACCGGCCCCTCCCCATCGCCCCTCCCCCAATCTCCCCAGCCATGGACTTCCTCGTCTTCGCCCCCAACCCCTGGCACGACCTGTGGCGCAACCGTCAGCAGATCTTCAGCCGGCTGGCTGCGCGTCACCGCGTGTGCTACGTGGAGCCAGCGCGGGTCAGCCTGGCCGACTGGCGACGGGGCCGCGTGCATTGGGAACAGGTGCGCCGGCCGGCTGTGGTGCAGGAGCGCGCCAATCTGTGGCTCTATCGCATCCCGGCCACCCTGCCAACCCGGGCCACCGGCGACCTCTTCGACCGCGCCAGCGATCGCCTGCTGGCTGCTCATCTGCGTTGGCAGTTGCGGCGTCTCGGTCTGGGGCAGAGCGCCGTTGGCCATGACCCCGTGCTTTGGCTCTATCGACCAACCGGATGGCGCTGGGCTGCGGACAGCTTCCGCCACAGCCTCCTGGTCTACCACATCACCGACGACTACGCCGCGTTCAGCCATCTGAGCGAGGCCCAGCGCGCCGCGCTGCTGCACGCCGAGCGCGCGCTGCTGGCCGCCGCCGATCTGACCATCGTCACCGCGCCGCGGCTGTTGGAGATCAAGGCGCCTGATGCCCGGCGCATCGAGCTGGTTCCCAACGGCGTCGATCTGGCAGCCTTTCAGCAGGCCGCGGCCGCCGCTGCCCCCCGCCGCCCCGGCGCTCCACCCCTTTTGGGCTACAGCGGCCACGTCAGCAACCGGCTGGACCTGGCGTTGCTGACCCAGCTCGCGCTGGCGCGGCCAGACTGGCAACTGGCCTTCGCGGGCAGTCAATGGGACGCCGGCTGTGCGGCCGAGCTGCGCCAGCTCCAGGCGCTGCCCAATGTCCGGTTTCTGGGGCTGTTGCCGGTGGCCGAGGTGCCCGGCTTCATTGCCAACTGCGACGTATGCCTGATTCCCTACCGCGTCAACGACGAAACGCGGGCCATCAGCTCCCTCAAACTGTACGAATATCTGGCCGCGGGCAAGCCGGTGGTCAGCGCCCGCGTGCCGGCGGCCGAGGAGCACGCCGGCCAAGTGCGCCTGGCCGAGGCCACGGTCGGCGCATGGGTGCAACAAATCGAGGAGGCGCTGGCCCAACGGGGCGACGCAGCACAGGCCGCGGCGCGCCAAGCGGTGGCGCAGGCCAACACCTGGGAAGAGCGGGTGGCTCGAATCGAGGCGCTGTTGCTGGCCCTTCAACCCAGCCGCACGGAGTCGACGCTTTAGCCGGACGGAGTCGAGGCTTCAGCCGGACGGAGTCGAGGCTTTAGCCGGACGGAGTCGAGGCTTCAGCCGGGCGGAGTCGACGCTTTAGCCGCACGGAGTCGAGGCTTTAGCCGGACGGAGTCGAGGCTTCAGCCGGGCGGAGTCGAGGCTTTAGCCGGGCGGAGTCGAGGCTTCAGCCGGACGGAGTCGAGGCTTTAGCCGGGCGGGGTCGAGGCTTCAGCCGGACGGAGTCGAGGCTTTAGCCGGGCGGGGTCGAGGCTTCAGCCGGGTCGGCCAGCACGGAGGCCCGATTGCCGGTCGCCTGTGCAACCCCCTTCAAGATCATCGCCCTGGTTTCGACCGGCATCGGCAAACCCTCCAGCGCGTCCAGCGTCACCCAGCGGGCGTCGTCCGCATCGTCCGCGGCCCGCAGCTCCCCGCTAACGTAGCGCGCCAGGTAGTCCAGCACCACGTAGTGATAGCGCAGCCGACCGGCGTCGTCGCGCTGCATGGGCTCGAACACGCCCAGCAGCCCGTCAACCTCGATCTCGATCCCACATTCCTCGCGCACCTCCCTCCGGACGCCATCGACCACGCGCTCGCCCAGATCCAGGACGCCGCCGGGCACGCCCCACAGGCCCTTGGCCGGCTCCCGGCCGCGCTGCACCAGCAGCACCTGGTCGCCGCGCACCACGATCGCGGCCACGCCGACCATGGGATATTCAGGATATTCTCTGGCCATTGCTGCACCACCTTCCATGCGATGGACGCGGAAAGGCCGTCCCGCAGGACGGCCTTTCTCGCCACACACCCACAATCAGTCGTTCTATCCGCAGAGACTCGTCATTCATCTCATCTCTCTACGGTGTCACTATAGCTGAACCACGCCATCTGTTCAGTATGCATCCTTCCGAAAACCGGCACAATGACCGGGGTGTCTTCAAGATGCGTCGAGAGTGAAGAAGTTCGACTTCTCGGAGAAGTCGAACTTCTGGGACTGCCAAGCAAGCTGGCGCCTCGCCGCTGGGGCCAGCACGTGGATTGAGTAGGCCGCCGTATCGAAATCCCGTGCTGGCCCAGTGATCCACGGACCTCTTAGACGGTGCGGAACTCGCCCTCGACCACGTCCTCCGGGCTTTCTGCGCCGTAATGGCCGTTGGTCCCGTGATGGCCGTTGGCCCCGTTGCTGCCAGGCTGGCCGCCGTAGGCCTGCTCGCTCATGCGATAGCTGGCCTGCTGCACCTGCTCCATGGCCTGGCGGATGGCGTTGGCGTCCTCGCCCTTGACCGCGCTGCGCAGCTCGCCCACCAGCCGCTCGATGGCCTGGCGGTCGCCCGCGCCGACCTTATCGCCCAGGTCATGCAGGCTGCGCTCCACGCTGTAGGCCAGCGCGTCGCCCTCGTTGCGGGCCTCGATCAGCTTCTTGCGCCGCTCGTCGGCCGTCTTGTTGATCTCAGCCTCGCGCACCATGCGCTCCACCTCGCCCTTGTTCAGGTTGGTCGAGGCGGTGATGGTCACGCTCTGCTGCTTGCCGGTGGCCTTGTCCTGCGCGCTGACGTGCAGGATGCCGTTGGCGTCGATATCGAAGACCACCTCGATCTGCGGCAGGCCGCGCGGGGCCGGCGGGATGCCCTCCAGGTTGAACTGGCCCAGGCTGACGTTGTCGGCCGCCATGGGCCGTTCCCCTTGCAGCACGTGCACCGTCACGGCCGTCTGATTGTCGTCCGCGGTGCTGAAGATCTGGCTGCGCCGGGCCGGGATGGTGGTGTTGCGCTCGATGATGGGGGTCGCCACGCCGCCCAGGGTCTCGATGCCCAGGGTCAGCGGCGTCACATCCAGCAGCAGCACGTCCTTGACGTCGCCGCCCAGCACGCCGCCCTGCAAGGCCGCGCCCACCGCCACCACCTCGTCAGGGTTGACGCCCTTGTGCGGCTCCTTGCCGCCGGCCAGGCTGCGCACCAACTCCTGCACCATGGGCATGCGGGTTGCGCCGCCCACCAGCACCACCTCGTCGATCTCCTTGGCCGTCAGCTTGGCATCGCGCAGGGCCGCCTCGAAGGGGCCGCGCAGCCGGGCGGTCAGGCCCGCGCTCAGTTGCTCGAACTTGCTGCGGCTCAGCGGCATCTGCAAATGCTTGGGGCCGCTGGCGTCAGCCGTGACAAAGGGCAGGTTGACCTCAGTCTCCAACGTGCTGGAGAGCTCGATCTTCGCCTTTTCGGCCGCCTCCTTCAGGCGCTGCAAGGCCTGGCGGTCGCTGCGCAGGTCGATCCCTTCCTGGCGCTTGAACTCGTCGGCGACATAGTCCACCAGCGTCTGGTCGTAGTCGTCGCCGCCCAGATGGGTGTCGCCAGCCGTGGCCTTGACCTCCACCACGCCGTCGCCCACCTCCAGGATCGACACGTCGAAGGTGCCGCCGCCCAGGTCGAAGACCAGGATCGTCTCGTTTTCTTTTTTGTCCAGGCCATAGGCCAGCGCGGCCGCGGTCGGCTCGTTGATGATCCGCAGCACCTCCAGCCCGGCGATCTTGCCGGCGTCCTTGGTGGCCTGGCGCTGGCTGTCGTTGAAGTAGGCCGGCACGGTGATCACCGCCTGCGTCACCGGCTCGCCCAGATAGGCCTCGGCGTCAGCCTTGAGCTTGCCCAGGATCATGGCGCTGATCTCCTGGGGGGAATAGGTTTTGTTTTTCAGCGGGATGCGCACGCGCGCGTCGCCCGCGGGGCCTTCCACCAACTGGAAGGAGACATGCTCGCCCTTGGTCTCGTCGAAGCGCCGGCCCATGAAACGCTTGATGCTGGCCACGGTGTTCTCAGGGTTGACCACAGCCTGGCGCCGGGCCGTCTGGCCCACCAGCCGCTCGCCGTTCTTGGTGAAAGCCACCACCGACGGCGTGGTGCGGCCGCCCTCGGCGTTGGGGATCACCACCGCGTCGCCGCCCTCGATCACAGCCACCACAGAATTCGTCGTACCCAGGTCGATTCCAACGATCTTACTCATCTCAGTGCTCCATTTCTTTGCTGTTGCTACTCAGGCGTCGGGCGCTTTCGTCCGGTTTTGTTTTTGGCGTGACCATGCAATGGCCGCCGCCCATGATCAATCAAGCGCCCGACGTCGATGGCTGAGCAGCAATCTTTTGTTTTTGATCTGTCCCTCCCAATATACCACCCCTGTGTTAGAATTACATCAGTGAAATGTTGGAGAAATGTTAGAAGAGTGTAAGACCCAAGACAAGACCCTTCGGGTTCGGAAACCCGAAGGGTCTGCGGTCAAGCGCTTCTGAATACCCCCACAGGTCATGGCTGAGCGCCGGAGCGCCCCAGCAGTTCCAGCAAGATGTCCGGCCGGTCGGTGATGATGCCGTCGACGCCCAGGTCGATCATGCGCTGCATGTCCTCGGCCTCGTTGACGGTCCAGACGTGCACATCCATGCCGCGGCTGTGGGCATCCTCGACGAAGCCGGGCGTCAGGATGTGAATGCCGCTGCGGGTTTCTGGCACCTGTACGGCCTCGGCCGCCGGGCTGAAGCTGGCCGCCAGGCCCAACGCATGGCGCACGAAGAAGTTGATCACCTCGTTCTGGGTGGCTGAGGTGGAGACCTCCGGGCAGGCCGCGCGGAACTGGTCCAGCGCGTCCTGGTGGAAGGAGGCCGTCAACACCTTCTCCTGCATGCCGTACTGGCGGATCATCTGGCAGAAGGGCTCTACCACCGGCACATTTTCCACCAGTTTGATCTCAATAGTCATCGGCATCTCCGGGAAGCTCTGGAACACCTCCTCCAGCGTGGCCACGGTGATGCCCTGGCCGCGGAAGGGGTAGCTCTGGCCATCGTCGGCCGTCCAGTAGTAGCCCGCGTCCAGCGCCTTGACCTCGGCCAGGGTCATCTCCTCCAACCGGCCTGTGCCGTTGGTGGTGCGGTCCACCGTCTCATCGTGCATCAGCACCAGCGCGCCATCGGCGGTGACGTGCAGATCCATCTCCAGCATGTCCACGCCCAGATCGACAGCCCTCTGGTAGGCGAACATGGTGTTGCTGGGCCACAGCTCCTCGCCGCCCTGATGGGCGATCACCAGCGGCCGCGGCAGATCGCGCAGGCAGACGGGGCAGTCGTCGGCCGGCTTGGCCAGCAACACCAGAACGATGGCCACGGCCGCCGTCAGGGCAAGCACGACGAGGATAACGCTGAGCAGTTTTTTGAGCATGACGATTCTCCAGGCGAGGGTGGGGAGGTGTGACTCTTGGGGAGCGTGTGCGCAGGCCGCGTGTTGACGAATGGCTTGAGCGGTGGCATTATAGCCCTACCCGCGGGAATCATCAAGGAACCGCGGGGGTTGCTGGCGCCGTCTGGATGATCAGCCATTGCCCGTGGACTGGCTCGGTCGGAGACCGGCCAGAGCGTCAGGAGAGGCTCGGTCGGAGACCGGCCAGAGCGCCAAGTCGATTTCGGGCAGGAATCTGGACAGCGGACAGCGGCCGCGCCGGACCGCCGGCGCTCCGCTGACGGCAGCGCCAGCCTCTTTGCCCCATCAGGAGTCCCACGAAATGAAAACCACCCTGCGCGTGTTGTTGCTGTTGACGATCTTGCTGCCCCTGCTGCCGCAGGGCAGGGCCGCGGCGCAGTCTCCCCTTCCCGACGCCGGCCAACGGTCGGAATCCCTTCCACCCAGCCCGGCCGATGAGCTGAACGCGCTGCGCCGCCAGGCCGCGGCCGCGCCCGAGGCCGAGGCCGCGGCCGGCTCCTTGGCTGCCAGCTTGGGCCAGCCGGGGCTCAGCTATCGCTTCGTCGCCGCCGCCGGCCAAACCGAGCTGCCCTATCAGATCGACACCCTGCACCTGAACCGCCCCAGCGGGCTGGCCGTGGACAGCCTGGGCTACATCTATGTGGTCGAGGAGCGGGGCTTTCGCGTCATCAAATACGATGCCGCCGGCCAAAGCCAGCTCAGCATCGGCAAGCCGGGCCAGCCCTGGTACCACGCCGATTTCCTGGCCTATCCCCAGGATGTGGCGGTGGACAGCAACGGCGCGCTGTGGGTGGCCTTTCAGCACGGCGTCAAGCAACTGACCCGACAGGGTGTGTTGATCCAGACGCTGCCAGCCAGCAGCCCGTGGACCCCCGGCGCCAGCAACACCCGCTTCCGCTTCCCGCGCGGGGTGGCGCTGGACAGCGCGGGCAAGCTTTACGTCTCGGACAGCGGCAACCAGCGCGTTCAGGTCTACACCTTCTCCGGCGATACGCCGGTCTACCATTCGACCATCGGCGAGACCGGCGTTGCCGGCGGCGACAACAGCCACTTCAGCTTTCCGGCCCACCTCGCGCTGGATGGCTCCAACCGACTCTACGTGGCCGACCGCGACAACGCGCGGGTGCAGCGCTGCACGCTGGCCGGCACCTGGTCCTGCACCACCTTTCATGGCACCGGCAGCCCCGGCAGCGGTCCCAACCAACTGGCCAGCCCGGAAGGGGTCGCCGTGGACGGCGCGGGCAATGTCTGGATCGCCGACAGCGGCAATGGCCGGGTCAAGAAGTGCAACGCGGCCGGCAGTTGCGCGGTCTTCGCCAGCGGCCTGGCCAATCCCACCGATGTGGCTGTCACGGCCGACGGCGTGGTCACCGTGGCAGACTGGAACGCCAACATTGTGCAACGCTACAGCGCGGCCGGCGTCGCGATAGGCCCGCTGGCTGGCGTTTCGGGGGTTCCCTACCTGACCACGAGCAGCCTCTTCAACACGCCGGCCGGCGTCGGCGTGGACAGCGATGGCAGCCTCTATGTGCTGGAGAACTGGGGCTACCGGCTGCTCAAACAGGATGCAACCGGCCAGCCGCTGTGGACTGTGGGCCAGGCTGGCGTGCCGGGCAGCGACAACGCCCACCTGGGCGCGCTGCACCTGGGTGCGCAGGGCAGCCTGGCCACCGACGCAGCCGGCCGGGTCTATGCGCCCGACACCGGCAACCATCGCGTCCAGGTTTTCAACGCCAACGGCAGCTTCAGCCGCAGCTTCGGCAGCCAGGGGGTGGGCAACAACCAGTTCAACTGCCCCAGCGGCGTGGCCATCAGCCCGTTGAATGGGAACATCGCGGTGGTGGACAGTTGCAACCAGCGGGTGCAGATCTTCGACAGCGCCTGGAATTACCAACAGACCGTGGGCGTTGCCGGCGTGGCCGGCTCCGGCAACCGGCACTTCAACGCCCCTGGCGGCGCGGCCTTCGACGCGGCCGGCGCGCTGTACGTGGCCGACACCAACAACTACCGCGTCCAGAAATGCGTGCTGGCCGGCGGCGACTATACCTGCACCACCTTCGCCGGCGAGACGGGCGTCTTCAGCAGCTCGTTCAACCATCTCCATCCCGTCTCGGTGGCGGTCGATTCGGCTGGCCGCGTGGCGGTGGTCGATCAGCGCAACTACCGGGTGCAGGTTTTCGACCGGCTGGGCAACTATCTGACCACCATCGGCGGCCTGTGGGGGCCGGAGAGCGGCAATCTGCGGCTGCCGATGACGGTGCAGGCTGACCAGGTCGGCAACCTTGTGGTAGCTGACCAGGACAATCAGCGGGTGCAACGCTATGCGCCGGGGACGCCGGGCTGGACCCAATGGAATCTGAACGGCTTTGGCGACCCGCGCAACGCCGTGACGCTCAGCCTGGTCAACTTCAACGGCCTGCTCTACGCCGGCATGGACAATCCCAGCACCGGCGCGCAGCTCTGGCGCAACACGGCTGACACGGCCGGCCAGTGGCGCGCGCTGACCACCAACGGCTTTGGCGATGCCAACAACGGCGGCATCGATCACCTGCTGGTCTTCGATGGCCAGCTCTACGCCGGCACCTGGAACTGGAACGCGGCCACCAACAGCAGCCTGGGGGGCCAGGTCTGGCGCAGCGCCAACGGGACCGACTGGACGCGGGTGGTCAACAACGGCTTTGGCAACGTCGACAACGGCGAGGTGGTGCGCTTTGCCGTCTTCGGCGGCCAGATCTACGCCGGCACGTGGAGCTATTCATCGACGCGCGGCGCGGAGATCTGGCGCAGCGCCACCGGCAACGCGGGCAGTTGGAGCCGTGTGACAAGCAACGGCTTTGGCGACAGCCAAAACACGGCCATCATCAGCATGGCCGTGTTCGATGGCCAGCTCTACGCGGGAACCATCAACGACGTCACTGGCGGCCAGATCTGGCGCAGCGCCGATGGGACGACCTGGAATCTGGTCAACACGGCTGGCTTTGGCCTGAGCAGCAACTGGGCCATCTCCGCGCTGGCGGCCTTCGACGGCTACCTCTACACCAGCACCAGCGCGGCCGGCCAGGTGTGGCGCTGCCAGCTCTGCGACGGCAGCGACTGGCAGCGCATGGTCAACGCCGGCTTCGGCAATCCCGCCAGCAACCGCGCCAGCGCGCTGGAGACGGCAGGCGGCGCGCTCTACCTGGTGATCGGCAACTACAGCACCGGTCTGGAAGTGTGGCGCACTCAGGATGGCAACGACTGGCAGCAGGTGGGCTTCGCTGGCCTGGGCGACAGCAACAACCGCGCGCCCTACTGGGACAACTCGGTGCTGGGCTGGGGCAACAAGCTGCTGGTGGGCACGTGGAACATGGCCCACGGCGGCGAGATCTGGGCCTATCAGCCGACCAGCGTCTGGCTGCCAGTGGCAGCCAGACAGTAGATGGATAACCAGGACTTGGACAACCCGTTGGTCGAGTAGGCCGCCGTATCGAGACCGTTGGTCGAGTAGGCCGCCGTATCGAGACCGACGTGCCCGCACCCGGCGGCTGAGCAGTTGTGAGAGGACCGTGTTTCCCATGATCGCTGGCGCTTTGGCCGGTCTTCTGCTGGGCTGGCTGGCCTGGCTGGCTGCAGCCCGTTTCGCGGCGCGCTACCGGCGCGCCAGCGCGGCCTTGCCCCTCGCGGCCATGACGCTGTGGGGCGGCTGGGTGGGCGCGCAGGCGGCCAGCCCCGCTGTGGCCCTCTCGGCCCTGGTGGTCTCAG
>JAKQCW010000017.1 GCA_029558955.1 Chloroflexota bacterium | reverse complement strand
TAGGTGTTGTAGGGGCTGATGACCTGGCTGTACTCCTCCAGGTAGACGGGAGTCTTCCACCACTGCCCGCTGGCCGGCTGAAAGCCCATGGCATATTGCACCGTGGGGTCGGCCTCCAGCCGCATGCCGGCCGTCAGGCGGTTCAGGTAGACCCCCGCGATCAGCGGCCGCTCCTCGTCCAGCACCGCCTCACGTTCCACGATGCTGGCCACGGTCAGCACGCTGTGCAGGTCCAGCGTGGTCGCGCCCTGGGCGATGGCCTCCCAGTAGACCGGCATGACCCGCTCTTCGAACTCGTCCAGTTGGCGCTGCAAGAGGTCGGCAGCCGTGGCGCCCTCGCGCGGCAGTTGATAGGAATCGGGATAGAGGTAGCCCTCCAGACTTTGCCCGGCCGGCAGGAACTGCAAGGAGGAGAAGCGCTGGCGCGCTTCCGGCGCCAGGCCGCTCAGATCCGCGGCCAGCGCGGCCCGCCGGTATTCGTCGCCATCGGCCACGCCGTTCTGGTTCAGGTGGTCGGCCGTCTGCTCCAGCCGCCAGCCGGGGCGCACCGCCACGGTGACGCTGGGCGCGACCGCGTGTTGCAGCAGGGCCGCGATCTGCGGGATGGTCATGGTGGCGTTGAGGGTGAACTCGCCCGCCTCCAGTTGGCTGGCCAGCCCGCCGGCGCGCACATAGGCCTCGAACAGCAGCGCGTCGTTGATCAGGCCGGCCTCCTGCAAGTCCTGGGCGATGACCTTGGCCGGCGCGCCTGGCGGAACCACGAAGGTGACCGGCTGCGGATCGATGCCGGCCGGCTGGCTGAGCTGCGCCCGATTGGCTTCCAGATAGACGGCAAGCGCCGAGCCGCTGTCGCAGGCCGTCAGCAGCAGCGGGATGATCAGGATGATCAGCAGCAGGAAGGTCAGAGGGAATTTCATCATAGGTCCCGTTTCACGTCGGCGTGGGGCGAGCCCCGCGGGTTTCTGGGCATCATCGGCGGCGCGTGCCCGACTGCGGACATCCGAAGAGTCCGCTGCACCGATTGCACTGCGGGGCGCCGCGCTTGGTTCACCTGTCGCGGGCATTATAGCCGCGCGTCCCGTCTCGTGGAAAGATTTGGCCGGCGCGCCGCGCGCCTGATAGCTTTCGTGACGAAGCGCCAAACAGCCCGCGGTCACAATTTCCAAAAGCTCGACTTTGCGGTATGATGTACAAACACAGCAGTGCTGAGTTCCCATGCAATGTCGCCCGGAATGCCGCCGATTCTGCTGTCTGGACGATTGGGATGCATAGCGCAACAGGTGTGGTGTCATGATTCAAAAGCAATACATACGCAAAACACAGGGTACACGATGCCGATTGACCTTCGTCTTGCCGGAGAACATCTGGGCTGACAGCGTCTTCGTGGTGGGCGATTTCAACCAGTGGGATCGGGCCGCGCTGCCCATGGAGCAGGACGCGCAGGGCCGCTGGAAGGCGACCATCGAGGTCGCCGCGGGCCAGTCCTATCAGTTCCGCTATCTGTGCGATGGGGATTGGATCAACGATAGCCAGGCCGACGCCTACCACGCCAACGACTACGGCGGCCACAACTCGGTGGTCTTCACCGACGCTCCTTTGGAGCCGTGACCGCAGTGGGCACCCTCAACCCTGACCTCCTGGCGCCTGACCTGAACCAGGCGCTGAACGAAGCGGCCCGCAGCCTGCCGGTCTATGGCCGGCGCGTGCTCTCGCCGGAGCTGCTGCTGTTGGCCGTGCTGCGCGGCCGCCAGTTGCCGGCTTACAGCCTCCTGGAGCGCTTCAGCCGGGAACGCGGCTTCAAGCTGGCCGATATCGAGCGCGCGGCCGAAGAGCAGGTGCGGGCGCGCGAGGGACGCAACGCCGATTTCGATTTCGTGGCCGCAGATGGTCGCCGCATCCCCCTCTCCGACGAGATGCTGGTGGTGCTGGACGAGGGCAAGGCCGTGGCCCAGTCCATGGACGAGATCTACGTGGGCACCCTCCACGTCCTGGCCGCCATGTCGCAGCGGGGCGTGAGCACGGCCGGCCTCTTGCAGCGCCACGGCCTGACCCCCACAACCCTCTCCGGCGTGCTGGCCGACGAGGTGCTGGCCCGCCGCATCACCACGGCGGACCTGCCCAGCCTGGCCCGGGCAGGGGAACTCAGCCCGGTCTACCCGCGCGAGACGCTGTTGCGTGAGCTGTTCAACCTGCTCTCCCTGGCCGGCAAGCGCCACATCCTGCTGCTGGGGCCGGCCGGCGTGGGCAAGCGTTCGTTGGTGCATGGCCTGGCGCTGCTGATGGCCGAAGGGAAGGGGCCGGCCGGGCTGGGCAAGCTGGTGCAGGTGAGCGAGACTGCCCTGCTGGACGACGCGGCCGCGGCCGTGCAGGCGGGATTGCGCCAGGCGGCCGGCGGCATCCTCTTTCTGCCCAACATGCAGCGCTTCTTCGGCGGCGTGGTGCGGGCAGAGTTCCCCAAGGCCACCCGTTTCGTGCAAAAGGCGCTGTTGGAGGGAAGCGCAGTGGTCGTGGGCACCGCCGTGGAGAGCGACTACACCGAGCGCATGGCTGGCGATCCGGCCATCGCCGAACACCTGCACCTGATGCGCGTCCCTGAGCCTGACGAACGGGAGAGCGCCGCCATTCTGGGCGTCCACAAGCCCCGGCTGGAGGCCGACTACGCCATCCAGATCGCCGATGAGGCGCTGCCGGCCGCCGCGCGCATGGCCCGGCGCTACCTCACCGCCGTCCCCCTGCCAGCCTCGGCCATGCAGTTGTTGCACCGCGCCTGCGCGCTGGTGCGCATGGATCGCGAGTCCCACCTGACCTTTCGCCCTTCGGGCAGCGGCGATGGGCGGCTGGACGCCGAGGATGTGACCCTGGCGCTGAGCCTGATGACCGGCATTCCCACCAGCAACCTGGGCGCGGACGAGCGCAGCCGCTACGCCGCCATGGTCGAACATCTGCATCAGCGCATCATTGGCCAGGAGGAGGCCGTGCTGGCCGTCAGCCGGGCCGTCAAGACCGCGCGCGTCGGCCTGAAAGACCCCAACCGGCCCATCGGCTCCTTCCTCTTCCTCGGCCCCACCGGCGTGGGCAAGACCGAGCTGGCCAAGGCGCTGGCCGAGTTCATGTTCGGCTCCGAAGAGGCCATGGTGGTGCTGGACATGAGCGAGTACCAGCAGGAGCACGCGGTCAGCAGGCTTGTGGGCGCGCCCCCCGGCTATGTGGGCTACGAAGGGGGCGGCCAGCTCACTGAGCGGGTGCGCCAACGACCCTACACCGTGGTGCTCTTCGACGAGGTGGAGAAGGCCCACCCGCGGGTGCTGGACGTGCTCTTGCAGATGATGGAGGAAGGGCGGCTGACCGACGGCCAGGGCCGTGTGGTCTCCTTTGCCGAGACGGTGATCATCCTGACCAGCAACCTGGCCGCCGATCTTTTGGAGACCACCGAGCTGAGCGACGCCCGCCGTGAGCTGGTGATGCTGCGCGTGCGGGAGTTTTTCCGGCCGGAGTTTCTCAACCGCCTGGACGAGATCGTGCTCTTCCTGCCCTTGACCGCCGGGCAACTGGGGCAGATCTTGGAGCTGATGCTCAAGAAAGAGGCGCGCCTGCTGGGCACGCGCGGCCTGTCGCTGGAGATCAGCGACGCGGCCAAGGCCTGGATGCTGGCGCAGAACGATCACCCGGAATGGGGCGCCCGCCCGCTGCGCCGCATCTTGCAGCGCTACCTGCGCGAGCCGTTGGCCGACCGGCTGCTGGCCGCCGATCCGCCCTCCGGCGCGGCGGTACACGTCGACGCCAACGAGACCGGCCTGACCTTCGAGGTGCGCCGGTAGGTCACGCCTGCCCCGCCCCCGCCGCCCCCCGCTCTGGCCGGTCTTGGCGCAGCATCCCGGCCGGGCCAGCCAGCGCATCAACGCGTCAACTGCGCAAGCTCCTTCACCTTTCACCCTAGATCGGCGCTGACCATGCGCATGAATTCGGGCCAGTTCAACACGGGCGCCACGGTGCAGCAGACCTTCGCCGCACTGCGTTACCCCAACTATCGACTCTGGTTCCTCGGCCAGTTGGTCTCCCTGGCTGGCTCCTGGATGCAGACCGCGGCTCAGGGCTACCTGGTCTTTGAGCTCACGCAGTCGCCGGCCTTTCTGGGCTACGTGGGATTCGCCGCCGGCGTTCCCTCCTGGGTGTTCATGCTCTACGGCGGCGTGATCGCCGACCGCATCCCACGCCGCACGGTCATCGCAGTCGCCCAGGCCGCCATGATGGTGTTTGCCTTTCTGCTGGCCGGCCTGGTGGCCACCGGCCTGGTGCAGTCCTGGCACGTGGTCGCGCTGGCCCTGCTCAGCGGCGTGGCCAATGCCTTCGACGCACCCTCGCGCCAGGCCTTCGTGGTGGAGCTGGTCGAGCGGGAGGATCTGACCAACGCCATTGCACTCAACGCGACCATGTTCAACGCGGCCGCGGTGGTCGGCCCCGCCATCGCCGGCGTGGTCTATGCTCTCGTTGGGCCGGCCTGGTGTTTCACCCTCAACGGCCTCTCCTATCTGGCGGTGATCGCGGCGCTGCTGGCCATGAAGCTGCCCCCCTGGGTGCGGCAGGTGCGTCAAGGCTCGACCGTGGACCAACTGCGTCAGGGGGTTCATTACGTGACCAATGAGCGCGTTACCCGCACGCTGATCCTCAATCTGGGCATCCTCAGCCTGTTTGGCATCAGCCTGGTCAACCTCTTCCCCGTCTGGGCGGTCGATGTGTTAGGGGGCGACGTGCGCACCAACGGCCTGATGCTGGCGGCGCGCGGCCTGGGCGCGTTGACCGGCGCGCTGCTGATCGCCTATCTGGGCCAGCGGGTGGCGCGCGGGCGGCTGTGGACCGTGGGCAGCTTCGTCATGCCGCTGGCCATCATTGCCTTCACCTTTGTCCGTTGGGTGCCGCTGACGCTTATCCTCTTGGTGCTGATGGGCTGGGGCTTCATGGTGGTGGCCAACAGCTCCAACGCCCTGGTGCAGACCAGCGTGCCTGACGAGCTGCGCGGCCGGGTCATGGGCGTCTACACGCTGGTTTTCTTTGGCAGCTTGCCCCTGGGCGCGCTGCTGATCGGCGCCATGGCCGAGCGCATCGGCGCGCCGGCGGCCGTGCTGGCCAACGCCTGCATCGTGTTGCTGACTTCGACGGTGATTCTGCTGCGGCTGCCCTATATCCGCAGACTGACGTGATCGGGGCTGAATCTGCGCCGGCGCGCCAGCCCGTTTCGACGGGCGCTGTTGTGTCGACGGGGGACTTCATCCCCCGTCGAAGTCGCGCACGCGCTCAACTAGCATCGCCCAGACCCGGCTAAAGCCTCGACTCCGCGCCAATTTGGAATTGCTGGTTTGCTCATTCAGACGGTTGACAAAAGCACGCGGTGCGGATAAAATCACCTTCCATCGTTGAGGACACCACCGGATACCCTATCGACGCGTCCAGCATGCGAGTCGCATTCTGGCACGGTCGGCCCCCGCTCCAGCCGTTGTGCTTCCTCAAGGCGCCGCGCCGGGGCGTCGCACAAAGACCGGCCCGAAGGGGAGTCGTCAGCAGAAGAGCCTTGACCTCAGCCCTGCACAGATCTCGGCCCACCCCAGGGCCGCAGATTGCCAGAACAGGTGACGTGCTAGGCGATTTTGTGGACCGCTCGACTGGTCGTTGGCGTCCTTCAATTCCTGTTATTGTCGGAAAGGAGTATCGGAGAATGAAACCATCGTTCCTGTATCGTCTCGTTCTGTTGAGCATGGCGCTCTGGCTGGCTGCCTGCGGCGGCGGCAAGGTCAGCGTCAGCACCGCCAATATCGCCAAAGCCCATCTGAGCACCGATGAGGCCGGCGCGCAAAGCACCACAGCCTTCAGCCCCCAGGATGTGTTCTACCTGACCGTTGGACTGGCCAACGCCCCCGACAACACCACGGTCAAGGCAGTATGGACGGCCGTCGACGCGGCCGGCGCGGCCGCCAATACCGTCTTGGATGACGCCGAGCTGACCAGCGGCAGCGCCACCCTCACCTTCGATCTGAAAAACGACCAGCCGTGGCCGGCCGGCAGCTACAAGGTCGATCTCTACCTGAACGACAAGCTGGATCGCACCCTCGATTTCAAGGTCGAAGGCGCGGTGGTCCAGGTCCCCACCGAGGCGCCCACCGAGCCGCCCGCGACGCCCACCCCCGACCCGGTGGCCGCGCTGGCGGTGAACTCGCTGCAAGGGGTCAAATCAGCCGTCGTGCAGATCGTCTCCCAAGGCACCTTCGAGGATCCGGAGTTCGGCACCCAGTACAACGCGGCCGGCAGCGGCTCCGGCTTCATCATCGACCCCAGCGGCATTGCCGTCACCAACAACCATGTGGTCACCGGCGCCGCGCTGATCAAGGTCTACGTGGGAGGCGAGAGCCAGCCGCGCAACGCGCGCATCTTGGGCGTCTCCGAGTGCGCCGACCTGGCCGTGATCGACATCGCGGGCGATGGCTACCCCTACTTGCAGTGGTACGACGGCGCCGTCAACGTGGGGCTGGATGTCTATGCGGCCGGCTTCCCGCTGGGCGATCCCGAGTTCACCCTGACCCGCGGCATCGTCTCCAAGGCGCGGGCCGCCGGCGACACCGACTGGGCCTCGGTGGATCGGGTCCTGGAGCATGACGCGACCATCAACCCAGGCAATTCGGGCGGCCCGCTGGTGACCGGCGACGGCAAGGCAGTGGCGGTCAACTATGCAGGCAACAGCAGCACCGGCCAATACTTTGCCATCGCGCAGCAGCAGGCCTTGCCGGTCATCGAAGAACTGCGCGCCGGCCAGGATGTGCTGGCTATTGGCGTCAACGGCACGGCCATCAACGACGGCGAGGGGCTGTCGGGCATCTGGGTGTCCTCGGTGGAATCTGGCTCGCCGGCCAGCCGCGCCGGCGTCAAGGCTGGCGACATCATCACCGAGCTGGAAGGGCTGGTGCTGGCCACCGACGGCACCATGGCCGACTACTGCGACATCCTGCGCACCCGCAGCGCAGACGACGTCATGGCCATCGAGGTGCTGCGTTTCGCCAGCCAGGAGGTGTTGGAGGGCGAGTTGAACGGCAACGCGCTGGTGCAGACCTTCTCCTTCGCCGAGGAACTGTCCGACGAGGCGACCACCACCGATGCCGGCGCCGCTGAGAGCTACAGCGAGTACGTGAGCATCTCTGACGACACGGGCGCGCTGAGCATGGAGGTGCCGGTGGAGTGGAGCGACATCAACGGCAGCGGTTGGGTGGAAAACGATGTCGATCTGGGTCCCGCCCTGTCGGCCTCCCCTGATCTGGACGGCTACAGCAATACCTGGGAAGTCCCCGGCGTCTTCTTTGGGGTCAGCGACCAACTGGGCATGACACCCGAGGAATACCTGGACACCATCACTTTCAACGACAGCTGCATCTTTGACAGCCGCTACGACTACTCAGACGGCCTCTACACCGGCTTCTATGACCTTTGGACCGACTGCGGCGACGTCGGCTCCTCCTTCGTGGTGATCGTCGCCCAGCCGGAGGATGGCAGCTACATGACCTTGGTGCAGGTGCAAGTGGTCGGCGACGCCGATCTGGATGCCTTGGATCGTATCATGAACAGCTTCATCTATCTTCCCTAGCCATGGACCTCGCACTTGCTCAACGCTTGCAGAGCTATCTGCACGACCAGCAGGAGCCGATGGTTGATCTGCTCAGCCAGCTGGCCCTGATCGAGTCGCCCTCGATGGATCCGACCGCGCAGCAGCCGGTCTTTGACCTGCTGGCCGAGCGGCTGGCCGCGCTGGACTTTCAGGTCCAGCGCGTGCCTGGCCAGGCGACCGGCGGCGTTCTCTATGCCCGGCCGGCCAGCCGGTCGCGCGGCGCGCCGGCGCAGATGATGATCGGCCACTGCGACACCGTCTGGCCCCACGGCACGCTGGCGACCATGCCGCTGACGCGCGCTGGCCATCGGCTGGCCGGTCCCGGCGTCTTCGACATGAAGGGGGGGCTGGTGATCGGGCTCTTCGCCCTGCAGGCGCTGGCCGCGCTGGAGGTGCAGCCGGCGTTGACCCCGGTGCTGTTGATCAACTCGGACGAGGAGATCGGCAGCCCCGAATCCAGCCGGCACATCGCGCGCTTGGCCCAGGCCGTGCAGCGGGTTTTTGTGCTGGAGCCGGGCTTCGGCCCCCAAGGCCAGCTCAAGACCGCCCGCAAAGGGGTGCTGCGCTTCGACGTGACGGTGCAGGGCAAATCGGCCCACGCCGGCCTGGCGCCCTGGGAAGGGGTCAGCGCGATCCTGGAGCTGTCGCACGTGATCCAGCAGCTCTTCGCGCTCAACGACTGGCCGAACGGCATCAGCGTCAACGTGGGGCAGATCAGCGGCGGCACGCGGCCCAATGTGGTGGCCGGCGAGGCGCGGGCTGTGGTGGATGTGCGCATCCCCACGGTGGCCGACGCCCAGCGCATCAGCGCGGCCATCCTGGCGCTGCGGGCGACCCTGCCGGGCGCGCAGGTGACGATCGAGCAGATCAGCGCGTCCCTGCCGCTGGAGCCCACGCCGCGCAATCAGCGACTCTGGCAGCAGGCGCAAAGCGCCGGCCGGCTGCTGGACCTGGGGCTGGAGGCGGTGACCGTGGGCGGTGCGTCCGATGGCAACACCACCAGCCAGTTCACTGCCACGCTGGATGGCCTGGGCCCGGTCGGCGATGGCGCGCACGCGGCCCATGAGCACGTTCTCGTCGATCGCCTGCCGGAGCGCGCGGCCCTGCTGGCCCTGCTGCTGCTGGCAGAGCCGTAAGCTCCGCTGCCAACAACTCCAAATATGGTGACTGCCAAACCGGAGTCGAGTCTTCAGGCGGGTTGACACGGGCAACTGGCATCGTCCAGACCCGGCTGAAGCCTCGACTCCGCCCATGTTTGGAATCGCTGCTCTGCTGCACCGATCGCAAGGGCGTCTCGCCCGGCTGGAGCGACAGACTCCTCCCTCAACCGGGCGGGCCGCTTGGCGATCGTTCGACAACCGCCGATCTCAAGGCGTACCGCCCGGCGATCGTTCAATCGGGTGCAACGCCGCGCAGAAGGGTGCGCGCCTGCGCGATCTCGTCGGCGTTGATGGTGTGGCCCATGCCGGGATAGAGGCGCAGCGCCACCTGCGCACCCATGCCCTGCAACACGCTGGCCGTCTCTTCCACCCTGACCTTGGGGATGTGGGCATCGACATCAGAACAGCCAAGAAAAACCGGCGTGCCCTCCAGGTCGCCGGTGTAGGCGCGCGGCGTGCCTGGCGGGCCGATCAGGCCGCCGCTGAAGGCCAGCAGGCCGCCGTAACGGCGCGCGTTGCGGGCCAGGTACTCGCTGGCCAGGCAGGCGCCCTGCGAAAACCCGCCCAGCACAATGCGCTCCGCGGGGATGCCGGCCCCCTCGACCTGGGCCACGACTTCGCCCACCCGCGCCAGCGCCGAGCTCAGCCACGGCTCGTTCTGCTCCAGCGGCGCCAGGAAGGTGTAGGGGTACCAACTGTTGCCGGCCGCCTGCGGCGCCAGATAGGCATAGGCCGGGTGATACAATTCCTCGGCCAGGAGCAGGATGCCGGGCGCATTGGCCCCGCGGCCATGCAGCAGGATCAGCGCGGCCTGGGCCTGCGCCAACGCCTGGCCAGCCGCGGCCGCCGGCTGGCCTTGGTGCAGTCTGTGGATCATGCGAACTCTCGTTTGGGATGGGGAGGGGCCGCGATTAAGCGGCTTTCTGGTTATGCGGCGACGCGTTACATAATACGTAATGCGTAATGCGTAACCCGGAATCGCGCACGCGTCTGGCTCAATTCCGGGTTACGTGTTACGAGTGTAACTATACAGGTACCCTGCTCCCGGCGGATCCGTGATCCGCCGGGTTTGCGCCCACAACGCCGCCGGTTCCGTGAACCGGCTTGAGCAGTGAGTGAAGACGGCCTGCTCCCGGCGGATCCGTGATCCGCCGGGTTTGCGCCCACAACGCCGCCGGTTCACGGAACCGGCTTGAGCAGTGAGTGAAGACGGCCTGCTCCCGGCGGATCCGTGATCCGCCGGGTGTGCGCCCACAACGCCGCCGGTTCACGGAACCGGCTTGAGCAGTGAGTGAAGACCGATTTAGGCCGACGTGTACCAGTACTTACGAGTTACGCATTACGGGCTGCGCAAAATGCATTGCATAACTCGAAACACGTAACACGTAACCCGTAATGCGTAACCCGGAATCGCGCACACGCCTGGCTCAAATCCGGGTTACGTGTTACGAGTTACGCATTACGGGCTGCGCACGCGCCTGGCTCATTTCCGGGTTACGAGTTACGTGGTGTGTTTGTTGAGCGGTTGTGGTGGGATGAGTAACCCGTAACTCGTAACTCGTAACTCGGAATCGCGCACGCGCCTGGCTCATTTCCGGGTTACGTGTTACGGGTTACGGACTGCGCACACACCTCGCTCAATTCCGGGTTACGCATTACGCATTACGGGCCGCGCACCCACCAACCATTTAACATCAAACTGTCAGGCAAAAAAACGAAGGATCTACGCCTCGCGTTGGGCCAGGCCCAGCTTGCGACAGAGGCTGGCCAGCTCGTCCTGCTCCTGCGCGCTCAGGGCGCTCATGGTCTCCACCACGCCCAGGACGTGGGGTTGGAAGATGCGGCCGATCAACGCCTCGCCGGCCGTGGTCAGGTGAACGCTGACGAAGCGGCGGTCCACCGTGTCCCGTTGGCGCTCCACCAGGCCGGCCTGCTCCAGGTTGTCGATCACCAGGGTCAGGTTGCCGGTGCTTTTGAGAATCTTGCCGGCCAGCTCGGTCTGGCAAAGGGGGCCCAGATGGTACAGCGCCTCCAGCACACCGAACTGACTGGCGGTCAGGCCGTGCGCCTTGAGGTGCCTGTTGATACGCTGCGTCACGGCGTCGGTCGCGCGTGCCAGCTTGATAAAAGTGTTGAGCGCCCGGATTTCATCGGGATCGCCCTGGAAATGTGTGCCCATCTTCGCAACCCTTCGCTAAGCCGCTGTCCAAAATGATCTTGCCGCGCCGGTCCATGGTTGACCGCGCCAAGCGGCGGGCCATGGGCTGCGGCAAGATCGGCGATACTTTGATGTTGAAATGTTACCACACAATGGGAGGCTTGTCAAGGGCTCAGCCAAGGCGCCTGCCGAGCAGCAACGCGGCCAGCGCGGCCAGAACGGCCGCCTGCGGCGCGCCGCAGAAGCCGGCCATGAACTCGCTGGCGTCCTGGATCAGGATGTCGACGATCTCGCGAGCCTGCTGGCCGGCGCCGTAGGGGTCGTCGATGGGCGATTGGCAGGCTGCCAGCAGCAGGAGGACCAAGATGGCGGCAATCACCCACCCGCTCCAGGGAACTTTTTTCGTGCGCATGGTGTACCTCACATGCCCCAAACCTCAATCGACCGGTTGTGATAGCTCATGGTGCACCGGTAGATCTTCTCTTCCCACGAGCGGCCCGGCTCGCGGTCGAAGATCACCAGGTGGCCAGCCTCGGCGCCGCTCGTGTCCATGGCGGCCCAGGTCTGCGCCCGGCCGTCGGTCAGCACCCGCTCCAGGTCGGCATAGCCCACCTTGAGCTCGATTGCCACCCGCTGCACGCCAAGGCGGCGCGCAGTAGTGGATCTGGCAGTTGACCGGTCCGGCGGTGTTGCAGAAGCGCATGCAGGGCCTCGGGCAGGATTGGTGAACGGGCAGATTGGCGGACGGGTGGATCAGTGGATTGGCGCGGCGGCTGGTTTGATTATAGATGAGGTTGAGGTTGGGGTCAAGCGCATGTTCCGGACCCATGGTTTGAGGAAATGGCCGCGCCTGTGTTACAATGTGCACAATCCCTGCCGCATTGGTGTTCACCGGAGACGCCCCATGGCCCACCTGGCTAACCCCGACCGTTCCTATCGTCTCTTGCAGCAAAGGCTGGACCGCAACGTCACCGGCGCGCCCGACAGCCCCGCCTTCGCCCAGATCCTCAAGCTGCTCTTTTCGCCGGAGGACGCGGAGATCGCGCGCCAGTTGCCGACGCAGTTCGTTTCCGTCAACCGGCTGGCGCGCAAATTGGAGCTGGAGCCGGCCGCGCTGGACGCGCGTCTCACCCGCATGGCTGAGCGCGGGCTGGTGCTGGATGTCGAGCGCCGCGGCCGGCGCTACGTCACCCTCTCCCCGGTGGTGATCGGCTTTTTCGAGTACACCTTCATGCGCCAGGGCAGCGACCTGCCCCTGGGCGAGCTGGCGCGGCTCTTCGATGAGTACTTCTTCCAGGATGACCGCTTCGTGCGCTCGGTGTTCACGGGCGAGACGCAGATCGGCCGCTCGCTGGCTCGGGAAGAGGCGTTGGTGCAGGGCGACCACGTCGAGATTCTCGACTGGGAGCGGGCCAGCCACCTGATCGAGACCGCCTCGGCCCATGCCGTCTCCACCTGCGCCTGCCGCCACCACCACAGCCACCTGGGCACGGCCTGCGACCGGCCGCAGCGCACCTGCCTGACCCTCAACTACGGCGCGGAGCTGCTGGCGCGCAACGGCATCGCCGAGCGCATCGACGCGCGCGAGGCCATGGGGATTCTGGAGCTGAGCAAGAAGGCCGGGCTGGCGCAGACCGGCGACAACGTCCAGCACAACGTCAGTTACATCTGTAACTGTTGCCCCTGCTGCTGCGGCATGATGACCGCCATCCGCCGCTTCGACATCAAGAATGCCATCGTCAGCTCCAACTGGATCAGCGAGATCGACCTGGAGCGCTGCAGCGGCTGTGGGCTGTGCGTGGACGCCTGCCCCACCGCCGCGATCGAGATCGTCGTCGGCGAGGCGGTGGAGGGACGCAGGAAGCCGCCGCGCTGGGCTGTGCGCGACGCCGAGCTGTGCCTAGGCTGCGGCGTCTGCCATGGCGCCTGCCACCGGGGCGCGGTACACCTCAAACCGCGGGCGCAACGGGTCTTCACCCCTGAAACCACCTTCGACCGCATGGTGGCCATGGCCATCGAGCGCGGCAAGCTGGCCGATCTGATCCTGGACAACACCGAGGGCTGGGGCTACCACGCGCTGGGCCGCATCATCCAGGTGATCGAGGCGACGCCGCCCTGGAAGGCCGCCCGCGCGGTCAAACCGTTGCGCTCAGCTTTCCTCAACGCCGTGGTCAGCGGAGTCAAGGCCTCGGCCGGCCACGCCCAAGAGGTGATGGGCTGATGTCCGGCCGGCAGGTGGCTTTGATTGTCGCCGGGCTGCTGCTGGCCCTGGCCATGGGGGCGATGATTGCCGTCACGCTGGCGGCGCTGGGGTTGCTATGACGCCGCCGGCGGCGGCGATCGACATATCGGTGACCTGCTGCAGCAATTCCAAATATGGGCGGAGTCGAGGCTTCAGCCGGGTCTGGACGATGCGAGTTGAGCGTGCAAACCCGGCTGAAGCCTCGACTCCAGTTTGGCAATCGCCATATTTGGAATTGCTGGACCTGCTGCGGGCCGGTTGCTCCCGTTGTCGCCGGGCGCGGGATGTGATAGAATGCCTGACGACATGACTGCGAACCCAGCGCCGCTCGGGCCGGTCTCCTGACCGAGCCCGCCATGTTCATTGACGGTTGTGCGCCCAGCACATGGATGTCTCAGCCCGCTGCCCCCCGCTCGGGCCGGTCTCCTGACCGAGCCCGCCATTTTCATTGACGGTTGTGCGCCCAGCACATGGACGTCTCAGCCCGCTGCCCGACCAACGCTGGCGTCAGCTTGGTGATACTCTGCGATCACCCCACTCTCTATAGCATCGGAGCGCCCAAATGCCCGAACATCGTTTGCTCTATCTCTCCCGCGCCGACGTGGAAGCGGTCGGCGTGACCATGCCGGAGATCATCGACGCGCTGGACGAGGCCTTCCGCCAGCATGGGGAGGGCAAGGTGGAGATGCCCCCCAAGCCAGGGGTCCATGCCCGACCCGACGCCTTCATCCACGCCATGCCCTGCTACATCCCCGGCCCTGAGGCCATCGGCGTCAAGTGGGTGGCCGGCTATCCCGACAACCCCCAGCGCGGCCTGCCCTACATCAGCGGTCTGCTGGTGCTCAACGATGCCGACACCGGCCTGCCGCTGGCAGTCATGGACTGCACCTGGATCACGGCCAAGCGCACCGGCGCGGCCACCGCGCTGGCCGCGCGTCACCTGGCCCGCCCCGACTCGCAGACGGTGGGCATTTTGGGCTGCGGCGTGCAGGGGCGCAGCAACCTGGAGGCGCTGCAAGTGCTCTTTCCCGTCCGGCGGGTGATGGCCTATGACCGCAAGCTGGAGAACGCGCTGCGCTTCGCCGACGAGATGCGCGCCCGCTGGGATGTCGAGGTAGCGGTGGCCGATCAGCCGCGCCAGGCCGTTAGCGGCTGCGATCTGGTGGTCACGGCCGGGCCGATCCTGCGCCAGCCCCACGCCACCATTCAGGCCGGCTGGCTGGAGCCGGGCGCCTTCGCCTCGCTGGTGGATTTCGACAGCTACTGGGATCGGCCCGCGCTGGCCGAGGTGGACAAGTTCTGCACCGATGATCTCCCCCAGCTCGAACACTATCAACAGATGGGCTATTTCCAGCAGATTCCGCCGGTCCATGCCAGCCTGGGCGAGCTGGTCACTGGCCGCAAGCCGGGCCGCCAGTCGCCGGCCGAGCGCACCATGGCCGCCAACCTGGGCCTGGCGCTGGACGACATGGCCACCGCGCCCATCGTCTATCGCCGCGCGGTGGAACGCCAGATCGGCCGCTGGCTGCCGCTGTGAGGCTGGCTGCGACGCTCAGGGCAAAAAAACGTCCGCCGGATGGCTGGTTTGCCATCCGGCGGACAGTTCGGAGTCGAGGCTTTAGCCGGGCATCGAGTACGGGAGCCGGCTGAAGCCTCGACTCCGAATGGCGGACGCGTCCGCGACAAGATGTTAGGTTGCGGGTTGTGCGGTCAGATCGATTACCGCATGCACCTCGGCGCCGTCCAGCTCCCATGTGACGGGATAGGGCGAGCGGCGCAGCAGGGCCCAGATGCCGCGGTTCTCGCTGCGAAAGGCGGCCGTCAGCCGTTGCAGACCCTCTTCCTGCGCATGGGTGCAGGCCAACTGCAGCAGGGCCGAGCCGATGCCCAGGCGCTGCATGTCATCGCGCACCGACACGGCCAGCTCGGCCTCGCCGGGCTGGGTGCGAATGTAGCGCACGCCAGCCACCGGCGCATCTGGCTGGTCGGGCAGGTCGGCAAAGGCCAGCCAGGCCATGTCCGTCGGCGGGCCGAGCTGCGCCAGGCGCTCAGCCTCCTGCTGCACCCGCCGCGGATCCGGGTCATCCATCACCTTGCTGAAGCGCAGGTAGCGGCTGGATGAGCTCAGATGATGGAACAAGTCCACCAGGGCTGGCCCATCGCCCGGCTGTTCAGGACGAACTCGCAGCGTCAGGCCGCTGGCTGTGGGGAGCGTGATCCAGGCGACTGAGGTAGTCATGGCAGGCGACCAGGGACAGGCGGGTTGTGCGCCAGCTAGTTGAGCGAGGGCGAGCCTTGGCTCTGAGCCTGCAGATAGACGACAATCTCGACCTGTTTGCCGCGCGGCTGCCAGGTGACGTGATAGGGCGAATAGCTGAGGATCTGCCAGACGGCCTCGTTGTCGCTGGCGAAGCAGGAGGTCATCCGTTTGACGCCCATGGCCCGCGCCTGATCCAACACGAAGTAGAGCATCTTGCCGCCGATGCCCTGGCCCTGCATGTCATCGCGCACGACGACCGACATTTCGCCTTCGTCCGGGCTGCAGCGCATGAAGCGACCGCTGGCCACCAGGCTATCGGGCTGGCCAGGCAGGTCGGCGAAGGCCAGCCAGACGCAACCCTCGGCGGAGCTGAGCTCTGCCAGGCGGGTGGCCTCGGCCAACGCCGCCTCGGCCGGGCTGTGCAGGGCGATGTCGGCGCGTTCGAGGCGCTTCTCTGGGCTGCCCAGTTGCAGCAGCTCGGCGATGCGCGCCGTGTCGTCTGGTCCTTTGGAGCGCACCCGCAATTCCTGTCCATTGTTCAACCGCAGCGTTGTGATGATGTCGACGGCCATGTCAGACTCCTTTGTTGATGGGTAGCGATCAAGCAGTTGCTCGTTGCCTTGTTTGATCTCCGGGGATGGGCGCTCGGCCGGCTGATCCAGATCGATGATGAACTCGGTCTCAGGGCCAGCCACCGTGGTCGTGGACTTGAAAGGCGCCTCACGCACCAAGCGCCACACCGCCCGGTTGTTTGTGCTGAAAGTGCCGATCAGCCGCTGCACGCCGTTGTTGCGCGCGTGGCGCGCCAGGTGCAACAGCAACTGCGCACCGATGCCCTGGCGTTGCAGGTCGTCGCGCACGGCAATCGAGACCTCGGCCAGGTTGCGCTGAGGCAGACGCATGTAGCGCGCGCCGGCTACCGGCGCCCGCGGCTCGCCCGGCAGGTCAGCGAAAGCGATCCAGGCCACGCCGGTCTTAGGATCGACGGTCGCCATGCGCTCGGCCGTCTGCCAGATGAGGGTAGGATCTGGGTTGATCAACGGCTCGTGGAAGCGCTGATAGCGGCTGGGCCCGGAGAGGTGCTCGAACAAGTCCACCAGACTCCCGGCATCCTGCGGCTTGATGCGATACACCTTGACCTTGAGGTCCGTCTTGGTTGTGAATTGGAAGACAGCTCTACGGTTGTTCATAGATCGTACTCCTATGACGCGTTGCGTCATGAGAAGTATAGCACAATCCCGCTCAGTTGCAAAATGTGATCGGTTCTGAATTGTTCCTCAGAAAGGGCCCCATGAACATGGAACTTTCCGACCTGTCCCGCCGGCCCCAGCGTCTCTATTCGGCCTATATCTTCGACCTGGACGGCACCGTCTACCTGGGCGACGCCCTGCTGCCCACGGCCGGGGCGACCATCCAGCGCCTGCGTGGGCTGGGCAAGCGCACCATCTTCCTCTCCAACAACCCCACCAAGACGCGCGCCGCCCAGGCTGACGCGCTGACCCGCCTGGGCCTGCCCACCCCCGTGGAGGATGTGCTCAACTCGGGGCTGGTGATGGCCCGATTCTTGCAGCGCCGCATGCCCGGCGCGCGGCTGTTCGTCATCGGCGAGACCCCCTTGCAGCAGCTGCTGCGGCAGGCCGGCTTCGAGCTGGCCGACGATGCCGCGGTCGATGCGGTCATCGTCAGCTTCGACCGCACCTTCGACTATCACAAGCTGCAAGTGGCCTTCGACGCCCTGCGCGGCGGCGCGCGCTTCTTCGCCACCAACGGCGACAAGTACTGCCCCACGCCGGATGGCGGCCAGCCGGACGCGGCCGCGCTGATTGCTGCCCTCGAGGCCTGCACCGACGTCAAGGTGGAGGCCATCGTGGGCAAGCCGTCGGCCATCATGGCCGAGGCGGCGTTGGCTTTGCTGGATCTGCCCCCCGCGGAGTGCGTGATGACGGGCGACCGGCTGGAGACCGATGTGCTGATGGGGCTGGATGCGGGCATGGCGGCCGCGCTGACCCTCACCGGCGCCACCAGCGCGGCCCAGGCCGCAGGGTCGTCCATCCGGGCGACCTACGTGATCAATCGGTTGGCGGAGCTGCTGCCCGAAAGCAGCTAGCCGGGGCGAAAGCGCCCGGCGCCTGAGCAGTGACAAATCATCAATACAAGAAGCTCCCAGCCAAGCGGCCGGGAGCTTCCCGCGAAAGGAGAGGTACCATCTGCACCAAGAACGGTCGATAAGAAGCGGCGGATTGGCTCGATCAGCCCCAACCGGGGTGCTGCGCAAAGACCGGCCCACGCGCCAAGTCATCTGCGGCTGTGCATTAGCGCAGGCCGCGATAGCTTTGCAGGGTCTTCATGTAGTTCGCGCGTTCGAAGGCGGCCGGCTCGGCCACGTTGCGCTGGCTCAGGCTGCCCTTCATCATGTCCACCGAGTCGTACTCGTGCTCATCCATCCAGCGCACCATGCCATTCAGCAGCGTGGTGATATGGCCGATGCCGTACTGCAAGAGGGCCGAGGTGGTGTTGGCGATGTCCGCGCCGGCCATGACCGCCTTGATCGCGTCCTCGGCCCGATGCACGCCGGTGGTCAGCGCCAGCGAACAGCGGACGTGGCTGTAGAGGATCGCGATCCAGCGCAGCGGCAGCCGCAGCTCCTCCGAGCTGCTCAGCACCAGGTGCGGCATCACCGCCAGCTCCTCGATGTCCAGGTCAGGCTGGTAGAAGCGGTTGAAGAGCACCAGGGCATCGGCGCCGGCCCCGTCCAGGGCGTGGGCCATGCGCGGCAGGGAGGTGAAGTAGGGCCCCAGCTTCATGGCCACCGGGATGGTGACGTGGCGCTTGACGTTGGCCAGCACATCCAGGTAGATCTGCTCCACCTCGCCGGAGGTGGTGTTCTGGTCCGTGGGCAGGAAGTAGAGGTTGATCTCCAGAGCGTCGGCGCCAGCCTGCTGGATCTTGGTGGCATAGTCGATCCAGCCGCCGTCGCTGATGCCGTTCAGGCTGGCGATCACCGGGAGGTCCACCGCCTCTTTGGCCTTGCGCACCATCTCCAGGTAGTGGTCTGGCCCGACGCCGAACTCATTCAGCTTGGGAAAGTAGGTCAGCGCCTCGGCGAAGCTCTCCGTGCCGTAGCCGAAGAAGTGCTCGAACTGCTCGGCCTCGAATTCGATCTGCTCCTCGAACAGCGAGTGCATGGTGATGGCGGCCGCGCCGGCGTCTTCCATGCGGCGAATGTTGTCGATGTTTCGGGTCAACGGCGACGCCGATGGCACGATGGGGTTCTTGAGCTCAAAACCCATGTAGTGGGTAGTCAGGTTCATGGGATCTTCTCCGTAGTTCGTGAGGCGTGAAACGTGAGATGTGAGGTCAATCTTTTCCTGCACAGCTCACGCGTCACGCATCACGTCCTCAGTGGCCAGCCGCGTGGCTGTAGTCCAGCGTCGCCAGTTGCTCGTACATGCGCCAGCGGTTGTTGACGTCGGCCTGCGCCTCGGCCAGCAGCATGGCGGCGGCCTGCGGGTCAGACTTGAGGAGCATGGTGTAGCGGGTTTCGTTGTAGATGTAGTCCTGCAAGGGGATCTTCGGCGCCTTGCTGTCCAGTTGCAGCGGGTTCTTGCCCTGCGCCGTCAGCCGCGGATCGAAGCGCATCAACGGCCAGTAGCCGCTGTCCACCGCCAGCTTTTGCTGGTCGTTGGCCGTGGTCATGTTGATGCCGTGGGCGATGCAGTGGCTGTAGGCGATGATCAAGCTGGGGCCGTCGTAGTTCTCCGCTTCGATGATGGCGCGCACCGCCTGCGCGTCGTTGGCGCCCATGGCGATCCTGGCCACATAGATGGACCCATAGTTCATGGCCATCATGGCCAGATCCTTCTTGGCCATGCGCTTGCCGCCGGCCGCGAACTTGGCCACGGCCGCGCGCGGGGTAGACTTGGACATCTGGCCGCCGGTGTTGCTGTAGACCTCGGTGTCCAGCACCAGCACGTTGACGTTGCGCCCGGTGGACAACACGTGGTCCAGGCCGCCGTAGCCGATATCGTAGGCCCAGCCGTCGCCGCCGAAGATCCAAACCGACTTGGCCACCAACACGTCGGCAATGTCGGCCAGATGCGTCAGCGCGCGGCTCTCTCCGTTGCTCTGAATGGTCGCCAGTCGCTGGCGCAGCTCAGCCACCCGCAGGCGCTGCTCGTAGATGCCGCTTTCGTCCGACTGATCGGCCTGCAGCAGCGCATCGACCAGCTCAGGGCCGATGCGCTCGGCATGGGCCTGCAACAGCTCGCGGGCAAATTCCAGCCGTTTGTCCAGCGTCAGGCGCATGCCCAGTCCGAACTCGGCGTTGTCCTCGAAGAGGCTGTTGGACCAGGCCGGCCCGCGGCCGCTGGCGTCCTTGGTGTAGGGGGTGGTGGGCAGGTTGCCGCCGTAGATCGACGAGCAGCCGGTGGCGTTGGCCACGATGGTGCGATCGCCGAAAAGCTGCGTCACCAGCTTGATGTAAGGCGTCTCGCCGCAGCCAGAGCAGGCGCCGGAATACTCGAAGAGCGGCTGCAGCATCTGGTTGGTCTTGACCAGCTTGATGTTCACCGTGCGCCGGTCGATGTCGGGGATGCCCAGGAAGAAATCGTAGTTCTCCACCTCGCGCTGGCGGATGGGCGGCTGCGGCTCCATGTTGATCGCCTTGAAGCGCGGCTCGCGCTTGTTCTTGGCGGGGCAGACATGGACGCAGGCCGCGCAGCCGGTGCAGTCCTCAGGCGCCACCTGGATCGAATAGAGCCAGTTGGGGAATTCCTTGCCCTTGTACGGCATGGACTGGAAGCTTTCCGGCGCGCCGGCCAGCTCCTCCTGGGGATAGACCTTGATGCGGATGGTGGCATGGGGGCAGACCAGCGCACACTTGCCGCACTGAATGCAGACATCCGGGTCCCAGATGGGGATCTCCAGCGCCAGGTTGCGCTTCTCCCACTGGGCCGTGCCCACCGGGAAGGTGCCATCCACCGGCATGGCCGACACCGGCAGCAGGTCGCCGCGGCCGGCGATGATCTCCGCCGTCACCTTCTGCACGAAGTCCGGCGCCGCGGCCGGAACCGGCGGCGGCAACTCGAGGGCGCTGGTGGCCTGGCTGGGCACGGGCACCTCGAACAGGTTGGCCAGCGTGTCGTCCACCGCCTGATAGTTGGCCTGCACCACCTTCTCGCCCCGCTTGCCGTAGGTCTTGTAGATCGACTCCTTGATGGCGGCGATGGCCTCGTCCCGCGGCAGAACGCCGGAGATGGCGAAGAAGCAGGTCTGCATGATGGTGTTGATGCGGCCGCCCATGCCGGTCTTGTCGGCCACTGCATAGGCGTCGATCACGTACAGCTTCATGCCCTTGCTGATCAACTGCTGCTGATAGACCCGCGGCAGCTTGTCCCAGACCTCTTCCTTGGAGTAGTAGGTGTTGAGCAGGCAGATGGCGCCCGGCGCGGCCTTGGCCAGCACGTCGAAGCGCTCCAGGAAGACCGACTGATGGATGGCGATGAAGTTGGCCGATTCGATCAGGTAGGGCTGGCGGATCTCGGTGGGGCCGAAGCGCAGGTGCGAGACCGTGGTCGCGCCTGACTTCTTGGAGTCGTAGACGAAATAGCCCTGGGCGAAGTTGGGGGTGTCCTCGCCGATGATCTTGATGCTGTTCTTGTTGGCGCCCACCGTGCCGTCCGCGCCCAGGCCATAGAAGAGCGCCCGCACCACCTTGGGGGACTCGATGGTGAAGCTGGGGTCTACCTCCAGGCTGGTGAAGGTCACGTCGTCGATGATGCCCACGGTGAAGTGGTTCTTGGGCGCGGGCTTGGTCATCTCGTCGAAGACCGCCTTGACCATGGCCGGCGTCCATTCCTTGCTGGAAAGGCCGTAGCGGCCGCCGATCACCCGAATCTGGGCCTTGCCGCTTTCCATCAGGGCGGTGATGACGTCCTGGTAGAGCGGCTCGCCGGCTGCGCCCGGCTCTTTGGTGCGGTCCATGGTGGCCAGCACCTTGACTGTGGGGGGCAGCGCGGCGATGAAGTGCTCGCTGCTCCAGGGGCGCACCAGCCGGATCTTGAGCACGCCCACCTTCTCCCCCTGGCTGGCCAGGAATTCAGCGGTGTGCTGGGCGGTTTCGGCGGCCGAGCCCATGATGACCATCACCCGCTCGGCGTCGGGCGCGCCCACATAGTCGAAGAGGTGGTATTGCCGGCCGGTCAGCGCCGCGAATTTGTCCATCGCGGCCTGGACGATGCCGGGCACCTTGAGATAGAAGGGGTTGACTGTCTCGCGGCCCTGGAAGTAGACGTCGGGGTTCTGGGCCGTGCCGCGCATCACCGGACGCTCCGGGGTCAGGCCGCGGCCGCGATGGGCCATCACCAGCTCGTCGTCGATCATGGCGCGGATGTCGTCGTCGGTGAGCTGCTCGATCTTGGCCACCTCGTGGCTGGTGCGGAAGCCGTCGAAGAAGTGGATGAAGGGGATGCGCGCTTCCAGCGTCGCGGCCTGGGCCAGCAGCGCGAAATCCATGATCTCCTGCACCGAGTTGCTGCACAGCATGGCCCAGCCGGTCTGGCGCACGCCCATCACGTCGCTGTGGTCGCCAAAGATCGACAGCCCCTGCGCGGCCAGGCTGCGGGCGGCCACGTGGAAGACCGTCGATGTCAGCTCGCCGGCGATCTTGTACATGTTGGGGATCATCAGCAGCAGGCCCTGCGAGGCGGTGAAGGTGGTGGTCAGTGAGCCGGTCTGCAAGGCGCCATGCACCGCGCCCGCCGCGCCTCCCTCCGACTGCATCTCCATCACCAGCGGCACCGTGTTCCAGATGTTGGGCTTCAGCTCCGAGGTCCACTGGTCGGCCCATTCGCCCATCGCGCTGGAGGGGGTGATGGGATAGATCGCGATCACTTCGTTGGTCTTGTGGGCAATGTAGGCGGCTGCCTCGTTGCCGTCGATCGTCACAATCGGTCGATTGGCCATGTTAATCCTGTCCTACGATATGATACTATGGCTTGCGGCGCCCGGTGGTGAGGTCCCGAGGCCAGGAGCCCCTGGCTGTTCGCTGCCAGCCTGGGGCGTCAGCGGCCAGGCGGAGTGAAGCAGTCATCGTCAATTATGCGGCCCGCCCACACCTGGGGCGGCACAAGACCATGATACCCCCGAAAAGAGATTCCAACCATGATATAGGTCATATGTAGGAGGGTTTTTTCAAGATTCTGCGGCGGTCAGAATCATCGACCGGGGAATGATCGTCGGACGTCCCGCCCTGGAGAGTGTGGCCAGAGCCGGACGGGACGTCCTTGAGATCGTGGCGCTACGCCAACGACGACCAGACCTCTACCTTGGTGCGCACGCGGCGGATCACCTCGTTGGTGAACTCATCGGTGCGGGTGGGGCCAGCCAGATCGGCCGTGGCGAAGCCGTCGTAGATGGCTTCCAGCGTCGCCTCGTAGATGGCGCGGCTGGCCAGCCGCGCCTCATTGCTATCGACATAAGACAGCAGGCTGGCGCCGGCCAGGATCATGGCCATGGGGTTGGCCACGTTCTTGCCCTCCAGGATCGGCGCGGTGCCGTGGGGGGCCTCGGCCATGACCGCCTTGACCGCGCCGGCGTCATCCATGGCGATCACCAGCGATTCCGAGCCGGCGATGGAGCCGAACATCTGCAAGACCATGTCCGAGAGCAGGTCGCCATCGCGGTTCAGCGACGGGATGACCAACGGGTTGCCTGAGGTGGCCAGCAGCAGGGCCAGGGTGGCGTCGATCAACTGCGGCTTGTAGACCACATCGCGGTAGCGCTGGCTGGCCGCGTCCATCTCCTCCTTGAACATCCCCTCGTAGATCGGGCTGACCGTCCACTTGGGGCCGCCAAAGATGCGCGAGCCGGTCTTGCGCGCGTGCTGGAAGGCGTATTCCGCCACCGCGCGGCAGACGCGGCGGCTGATGACCTCGGTGCGACAGGCTGTCTCGTCCAGCGAGCCGGCCTCTCCCTCGCGCCACTCCTTGGCGCCGTAGGCATCCCCCACTGCCATGCGCACCACGCTGATGGGGGAGTGGACGCCGCCCACCGGCCGCACGCGCGGGATGCGGCGGCCGGTGCGCAGGATCACCACCGCGTCCATCTCCTCGCGCAGGATCGCGTTGGGGCTGCCCACATCGCCCATGCCTTCGGGGGTGATCGTGGCAGCTTTCAGGCCCAGGTGATGCTGGCGAATGGCCGCGGCCGCCGCGTGGACGACCTGGTTCTGCGTGGCCCGGCGGTTGGCCAGGCTCAGATCGAAGTGTTGGAAGTGCAGGTCGAAGCCGATCACGCTGGGCTGCAAGACGCGCAGCGCCTCGACCAGCAGCTCCTGGCCAGTTTGGTCGCCTTCAAGAACGACAATAGTTTGGGTCATGAGCGTTTCCTTCGTGCTTGTGCGAAATGAACGTGGCGTTGTCGTTGGTCTGGGCGCCGCGTCCCGGCGCGGAGCCTGAAGAGGTGCAACGACTGGGGCCGACCGAGCCAATCCAGGGTGATTGGTTGGCGCTGAGTGTACCCCAGAACTGTGGGCGGCGTCAAACAGTTGGCCCGTGTCCCGCGGCTGGCCTGCTAGATTTCGCTCAGCGCGTTGTCGGTCGCGGCCGACGCGGGACTGACGAGGATTTCGCCGCTGTTGCCGCCGCGTGGGCGGGTTGACAGCCGGCGCTGCTGGGGGAGTTGCCCTTTGTGTCGATATCCGTTACAATGGCATTGCGCCGCGCCGGCGTCAAGGCGCGCCTGTTTCGCCCTCTGCTGCCCCCCCAGCCGTAGGAGACACCCGATGCGTTTCTTCAACACCGAAGGCCCCGTCAACTGCCAGGATCACTACTGCCTGCCGCCGTTGTCCCGTCTGGACATGGAAGATGTGCTGGCTTTGATCGCGCAGAAGAAGTATTTCTTGCTGCACGCCCCGCGCCAGACGGGCAAGACCACCTGCCTGCTGGCGCTGGCCGACTATCTCAACCAGGCAGGGCAATACCGCGCGGTCTACGCCAACATCGAAGGCGCCCAGGCC
>JAKQCW010000342.1 GCA_029558955.1 Chloroflexota bacterium | reverse complement strand
GGCGGCGCCGCCGTCGCTGATCAAACGCTCCAAAGCGTTCACCCACGGCATCTGATCGTTCAATGCGGGGATCATGGTGAAGCTCTCGCCGCCGGCCTCGAGGAATGTCCTGCGGCCAGCGATGCCGATCTCCTCCAACGTTTCCAGGCAGTCGACCACGAAGGCGGGGCAGATAACCAGCAGCCGACGGTTGCCCACCTGGGCCAGCCGCACCAGCTCGCCGCTCGTGGCGGGCAGCAGCCATTTGTCGCGGCCCAGCCGGCTCTGGAAGGCCACGGAGTAGCGGCCGGCCGGCACGCCAAGCGCCTCCACGACCAGCTCGGTGGTGCGCAACACCTGATGACGATAGCAGACCGCGTGGGCTGGGTTGGCCGCGGTGCAACAGTCAGCCGTGCCCAGGCAATGGCGGCCGGTGGGATCAGCCTTGCGCAGGTGGCGCTCAGGCAGGCCGTGATAGCTGAACAACAGATGGTCGTAGCCCTGGTCAAGGTACGGCCGGGCGCTGGCCGCCAATGCGGCGATGTAAGCTGGGTCGGCGTAGAAGGGGGGCAGCACGGCCAGCGGCAGGTCTGGCCGCAGCCGCTTCAGCGTCGCCTGCGTCTCTTCAACCACCGACTGGGTGGTGGATATGGCGTAGTGGGGAAAGAGGGGAACCAGCAGCAGCTCGTCGATGCCCTGCTTCAGGAGCTCAGCCAGCCCAGCCTCGATGGAGGGATTGCCATAGCGCATGGCCAGGCTGAGCGGCGTCTGCAACCTGGCCTGCACATGGTTGGCGAGCCGTTGGCTGAGCACCACCTGCGGCGAGCCCTCCGGCCGCCAGATGGCGCGATAGGCCTCGGCTGAGCGCCGCGGCCGGCGGGGAAGGATGAAGCCGCTGACGATCAGCTTGCGCAGCAGCCAGGGTTGATCCAAGACATGGCCGTCCATCAGGAACTGGCCCAGGTAACGTCGCACATCGGCCACATCGGGGGAATCGGGGGAGCCGGTGTTGACCAAGAGCACGCCGCGTAGGGTCATTGCTGTCGCTTTCTCGCCTCGGCGTTGGCATGCATGTTCAGGTAGCGCAGCCAACTGCGCACGCTCAACGGGCCAAACTGGTTGTGGGGAATCTTGACTCCGGCCGCAACGGCCGGCTCAAGCTGGGCGGCCAAGGCCACGGTCTGCTGACGCGCGCTGTGAAAGGCCTCTTGCAGCTCGGCCCAACTGGCCGCACGCGGCGGCCGGTAGCCGTCGTACTCGTCCATGACCAGCGGTTCGCCCAAGCCGGCGCGCAGGCGGCTCTGTCCCCACCGCTCGATACCGGTGATGTGGCTGAGCAGGCGGCGGTTGGACTCGCTATCCTTGGTCGCAGCGAACGTGTACTCCAGCTTGCGGCCGTCCAGCTCCAGCCGCTCGGCCATCTGCGCCGCGCTCAGGTTTCTGAATGGCCGTTCGAGAAAGCTGTTCGTGATCGTATCACGCAGTCCCATGAATGTTCTCCAAAGCCTTTCAGGGCGCCAGGCCCCCAAGGGCAATGCAAGGCTCAACAAGACTCTGCCAGAAGGTCTCTGTCCACGGCGCGGTGGCGTTTGGCACTCGGCGCGCGTGGCACATGCCAGCCATATTAGCTCAACCCCCCGTCGGTGTCCAATTCACCCTACAGATTCTGTGGGCTGCGCACTGACTCTGCGTCACGGTCGGACGGCCCCCGGATTGGACAGACAAAGATGAGTCAACATGACGCCGCGTGGCGTCCGGCGCTGGTCGCTTGAGTTGGTCAACAAGACGAGCTTCGCCACAACGGCCACCCCATGGGCTAATCCAGGTTGTACTCCGCGGCAGCCTCAAGCAACGCCAACTGCTGCGCGACGCCAGCGGAGGTCGTGTAAAACCGGCGCGCCGCGATGGTCTCTTCCTGAAGACCTCCCAGTTCGTTGATGGTGTCCAACACGGTGGGCAAACAGTACTCAGCCGCTCTTTCGTTGATCTGCGGGCTGGTGAAGCGCAACACCTGCCATCCGCCAGCCGCCAGCGCGTTGTTGCGCTCGTTGTCGCTGATCGAAGCCTCGGCATTGGCATGATAGCTGTCGCCATCCGTCTCGACGTCGATATTGCCGTCGTTGCAGAAAACCGCGAAATCCAGCGTGTAGCGGCTGTTGCGACGCTGCCATTCCCACTGCCGTTCGGCAGGGATGCGTTCACGCCGCAGGTAGCGCCAGAGCGTATCCTCCAGCGGGCTGTCGTCGAACAGATCGTTGATCTCCTCGGCCTGCGTGAACTTGGCCCAGGTGGTGGGAATGAACACGATGCGGCGCCAACGACGGCTGGGAATGGGCTGGTCACGCTGCTCCAGCGATTTGATGTGAACCTGATAGTACAGCCGGCCTGACTTCGGGTTCTCCGGCTCGTCAGGAAAGAGTACATGGCGCGGCGCTTTGTTGATCTTGGCCACCTGGCCGTAGTAGCGCACCGCGTGGGCTTCGTCGCCGAAGATCTTGGTCTGATAGAACGCCAGCCACTGCGGCGGCCAGCGCTTCGGCGCCGTACCCACCGGAATGCGATACCACCCCTGCGACTGGAGAATGGCGAAATCGCTGGGGGCATTCATAACGGCCACCAGCACCTCACCGCGATTTTCCGCGGCGGCTCGCTTCGGGGTTCGAGGCATTTTGCAGTCCTTTCTATGTCGGCGGTACAGATGTCATGGAATCTGCGGAGCGCGCTTGGGAAAACGATCAGCCGACAAGCCAGGGTCCACCGGCAAGCCATCCTGGCTTAACAGCGGACTTGCTTCAGGCTTTCAGGGCGTCGAACACTGCTTGTACAAAGAACTGGACCCATTCCTGATAACGACCACGATCGGCAGCGCGCAGGGAGGCGATATAGGCGTCGCGCCGCTCATCCAGAATCCGCTGGAGTATGAGGATCTCCGCCGGAAAGCCTGCCCGCCACCCAAGTCATGGGTCATGACCTCAGCGGTATTGCGAGTCTCCTGCTCATCCCGCTGCCGGCTGTTCATCATCGTTGGCTCCCCCCGCGACCTCCAGCTTCGCTCCATAAGGCCTCGACGATGGCGCGCACCTCAGACAACGACAGTTGGTTGCCCTCGATACGATTGCTATGATAAATCGCCTCCACCGTTAGTTCACGACGCTGGTGCTCCTCTTCCGCCGGACTGCGGGCTTGCTGGGAAAGCTCATCTCGCAGGTGATCGATTTCAACCAACGCCTCTGACAGTTCCGGCGACATCGACACTTCCGCCCACGGCGTCAAGATGGAGCGCGGCCGTCCACGTGTTTCGCCCGCCAGCTCCAGAATCAGCGCTTGAACCGCAGAGCGCGTGGTCAGCCAGGTGCCGCCGCTCTTGCGCGCCATTAGCCGCCCGGCGCGGGCATAGCGGTGCAAGTTGCTGCGATCCA
>JAKQCW010000287.1 GCA_029558955.1 Chloroflexota bacterium | reverse complement strand
ACGGTCGGAGACCGGCCACAGCAAGGGGAGGCGTGGCACGGTCAGGAGACCGGCCACAGCAAGGGGAGGCGTGGCACGGTCAGGAGACCGGCCACAGCAAGGGGAGGCGTGGCACGGTCAGGAGACCGGCCACAGCAAAGGAATTTTTCCAGCCGCTCGGGCCGGTCTCCTGACCGTGCCCGCCATTTCCTCATAGTCGCTCGGGCCGGTCTCCTGACCGTGCCCGCCATTGCTAGATCAACGTCAGTTCCGCGGCTGGCTGGAAGCTGAGACCGGCCGTTGGCGTGGCCGGGGCCAGCTCGCCGACCAGGTCATAGGCCAGGGCGCCGCTGATGGTGGCCGCGACCATCTGGCCGGCCGGCAGCGCCTGCCCCGGCAACAACACCAACCCATCGACCTCGGGGGCATCGCGGTAGGAGCGGGCCAGCGTCAACGGCGCGCCGCTGGGCAGCGCCATTCCGGCCGCGTCCTGGCCATCCACCTGCCCCATCCCCTCCACCAACACCTCCAGCCGGCGGCCGACCTGGGCCTGATTGCGCGCCAGCGAGATCGACTGCTGCGCGGCCATCACCCGATGCCACCGCTCTTCCTTGACCTCCTCGGCCACCTGGTCGGGCAGGTCGAAGGCGGGCGTGCCCGGCTCGGCGCTGAACTTGAACACCCCCAGCTTGTCGAACTGCACCGCCTGGATGAAGTCCAGCAGCCCCTGGAACTCGGCCTCGCTCTCGCCGGGAAAGCCGACGATGAAAGTGGAGCGCAGGGCCAGATCGGGCATGGCCGCGCGCAGCTTGTCCACCGTCTTGTAGACCCAGGTGCTGCTGCTGGGGCGGCGCATGCGGCGCAGCGTGTCGGGGTGGCCATGCTGCAAGGGCATGTCCAGGTAGTGCAGAATCTGCGGCTCGCTGGCCATCACCTCGATCAGCCGGTCGCTGACGTGGCCGGGGTAGGCGTACATCAGGCGCAGCCAGCGCAGATCAGGGGTGCGGCGGCAGAGCGCGCTGAGCAACTGGGGCAGCGAGTCGGGCTCGCCGCGGTCGCGGCCATAGTCGGTGCTGTCCTGCGCCACGATGATCAGCTCATGCGCGCCTCCCTGCACCAGGCGGGCCGCCTCGTCGAGGATGGCCGGCAGCGGCCGGCTGTGCAGCTTGCCCTTGAAGCTGGGGATGGAGCAGAAGGCGCAGGGCGCGTTGCAGCCGTCGCTGATCTTGAGATAGGCGCTGCCGCTGGGCGCGCTGGGGCGAAGCACCGTGCCATCGTCGTCCCGCTCCGGGTCGCCCAACAGCGCGTAGCGTTCCCCCCGCCGGCCGGCGCGCAGTTGCGCGGCCAGCGGCACGATCTCCATCCAGCGCCGGGTGCCCAGCAATGCATCCACCCCCGGCACGCGGCGCACCACCTCGTCGCCGTCGCGCTGGGCCAGGCAGCCGGCCGCCACCAGACGCTGGTGCCGCTGCTTGCCCGCGGCCAGCTCCTGCAAGGTGGCGATGGACTCCTCGCGGGCGGCATCCAGAAAGCCGCAGGTGTTGACGATCAGCACATCGGCGCGGTCTGGGTTGGCGGTGGCGCGGTAGCCATCGCGCTGCAACAGCATGGCCATGCCTTCGCTGTCCACGAGATTCTTGGGGCAGCCCAAGGTCAACAGATAATAGGTGGGGGTGCGCTGGGTCGGATGATGTTTCGATTTCGACATGGGTCTCTTCTTACAATAGAAAAAGTAGCGAAGAGCGGTCTTCGCTACTGCTGACAACTATCCAGGGCGTGCAATGCGCCGGTCGAGCAGGCCCCGTGGGTCTCAGGGCGTCGGCGTCTCCGCGGGCGCGGGCTCCGGCGTCTCCGTGGGCGCAGGCTCCGTTTGGGCCGGCAAGGTCGGCGCAGGGCTGGCCGGCGTGGACTGCACGATCTGGCCATCCACCAGCAGCCATTGCACCTGAACTACCTCGCTGGTTCCGCCCAGGGGGGGCAGCGTCTGGCCGTTGAGCGTCACCTGGATGCCATCCGCGTTGCCGGTGCGCAGCAGGATCGACTCTGCGGCCTCGAAGGAGCGCAGCTCGCCCGGCTCCAGCACCGCCTCCAGGACCACGCTGTTGTCGGCCAGCACCCGCACCCACGACCGGGCCAGGACGGCCAGATCCAGCGTCATCCGCTCCACCGACTGCGCCGGGGGCGGCGTGGCCGTGGCCGTCAGCGTGACGGTGGCCGCCACGGCCGTGGCCGGCGGCGTGGGCGATGGCATCGCCGTTGCCTCGGGGGTGGCGGTGGGGGTGGCCGTGATGCGGTTGATCTCCACGGTGGCGGTGGGGGCCGCGTCGTCGGTGGGCGCAGGCGTCGCCACATCGGCCGGGCTGGGCAGCGAGCGGGGCAGCGCCAGCAGGTTGGAGATCAGGGTCGGCTGGAAGTAGTTGAGGTAAAGCGCCGCGCCGGCCAACACCAGCACCACCAGCGCTGCGCCGATCCAACCCCAGGGGATCGAGCGGCGGGCCGGCGAGGAGAGGTCCATCTCGATGGGGCGGTAGTCCACATCGCGGTCCAGCGGCGCCGACGCCAGCGGCTGGGCCGCGGCGAGATTCTCCCGGCCTTGGAAGCGCTGCACGATGGCTTCATCATCCAGGCCGAGAAAGATGGCGTATTTGCGCAGAAAACCGCGCGTCGTCACGTCGTTGGGCAGCAGAGTCCATTCCTCTGCCTCCATGGCCGCGATGAATTTTTGTCGAATGCGGGTTTGCGCCTCTGCCTCGGCCAGGCTGATGCCCCGGCTTTCACGGGCTTCGCGCAACTGTTGCCCAAGCTCATTCATGGCGTTGGGAGTCTCCACAGAACCAATGGCGACTGTGCCGGCAGCTTGTATCGGGATTGATGCCGGCATGTGCGGGCACTATACCCGCAGTTCAGTGCTTTGTCAAAACCTGCGCTGTGAAAGCTGTCAAGCGGGCCGGGCCGTTTGGATGGCCTTGGGGGCGGGTGGTATAATCGCGCGCGCCGGATGACAACTCCGGTATCTTGTTCCCACAGAGACACTCTATGCGTGTATTGATGTTCACCGGCAAGGGCGGCGTTGGCAAGACCAGCGTCTCCGCGGCCACAGCCCTGCGCAGCGCAGACCTGGGCTACCGCACTATGGTGCTGAGCACCGATCCGGCCCACAGCCTGGCCGATTCCTATGAGCTGCCCATCGGCAACGAGCCGACCTTGCTGGCGCCCAACCTGTGGGGCCAGGAGATCGACCTGCTGCATCAGATGGAACTGCACTGGGGCCGCGTGCAGGAGTACATCTCCGCGGTCTTCGTCTGGCGGGGCATGAACGACCTGGTGGCCGAAGAGACCAGCGTGCTGCCCGGCATGGAGGAGCTGGCCAGCCTGATGCAGATCACCGCGCTGGCAGAAAGCGGCCTGTACGATGTGATCGTGGTCGACTGCGCGCCGACCGGGGCCACGCTGCAACTGCTGGCCTTTCCTGAGCTGGCGCGCTGGTATCTGGACAAGATCATCCCCTTCCAGAAGGCCGCCATCAAGATGGCGGGGCCGATGCTCAAGCGGGTGATGGAGGTTCCGCTGCCGGACGAGGGCCTTTTCGCCAGCATCGAAGACCTGGTCATGCAGCTCCACCGCGTCAGCAACCTGCTGAGTGATCCGGCCATCTCCTCCATGCGCCTGGTGCTCAACCCGGAGAAGATGGTGGTCAAGGAGGCGCAGCGCGCCCTGACCTATCTCAGCCTTTACGGCTATGCCACCGACCTGGTCATCTGCAACCGCATGATCCCGGCCGCGGTGTCCGACAGCTATTTCGCCAACTGGCGGGAGATCCAGGCCAGGTATCGCCAGTTCGTCGAGGAGTCTTTCTCGCCGCTGCCGATTCTGGATGTGCCCTGGTTCGACGATGAGGTGGTGGGATTGACCATGCTGCGGCGCATGGGCGAGGCGCTCTACGGCGCGCAGGACCCGACGATCAGCTTCTACACCGGGCATTCGCAGGAGGTGCGCAAGAACAACGGCGTCTATCAACTGCGCCTGCCCCTGCCCTTCGTGGAGAAGTCGGATATCAAGCTGACCCGCTCGCTGCACGACGAGTTGATCGTGCGCATCGGCAACTGGAAACGCAACATCGCCCTGCCCCGGGTCTTGGCCGGCCTGCCTGTGCGGGGCGCGCGCTACGAGGAAGGGGATCTGGTGGTCTACTTCCAGGCCGCCCAGGCCGCGCCGGCGGGCAACGGCCTGACCAACGGTGGGCGCTGAGCCGGCCCCGCGTCACGCCACGGCCAGCATGCGCCGCCGGTGTCGATAGCCCTCCACTGAATAGACCACCAGCGCCAGCCAGACGATGCTGAAGCCCACCAGGCGCACGGCGTCGAAGGGCTCATGGTAGATGAAGACGCCGATGCTGAACTGCAAAGTGGGGGCGATGTACTGCAAAAGGCCCAGGGTGCTCAGCGGCACCAGCCGCGCGCCGGAGGCGAAGAGGAGCAGCGGCACGGCGGTCACCACGCCGGAGAAGGCCAGCAGCGCGCCGATGGCTGGGCTGCCGGCCCCGAAGGCGGCCTGGCCGTGGTTGGCCATCCAGAGCAGATAGGCCAGCGCGGGCAGGAAAAGGATGGCCATCTCCACCGTCAACCCCTCCAGCGAGCCCAGCCGGGCGGTCTTGCGCAAGAGGCCGTAGACGCCAAAGCTCAGCGCCAGCGTCAGTGAGATCCACAACATGCCCCCTGAGGTGACCATCAGAAAGAGCACGCCCGCGGCCGCGATGCCCACCGAGAGCTTCTGGCCGGAGCGCATGCGCTCGTGCAGCACCAGCATGCCCAGCACCACGTTGACCAGCGGGTTGATGAAGTAGCCCAGGCTGGCCTCCACGATGTGGCCGTTGTTGTTGGCCCACAGGTAGACCAGCCAGTTGGCGGCCAGGAGCACGGCTGTGACCAGAAAGACGCGAAAGACCGCGGGCCTGCGCAGCCCATCGGCCAGCCATTGCCAGTCGCGCCGCAGGGCCAGCAACAGCGCCACCACGGCCAACGACCAGATGATGCGGTGGACCAGGATTTCCTGTGGCGACACCGCGGAGAGCGCGTGCCAGTAGATGGGCAACACGCCCCAGAACAGGTAGGAGCCGGCTGCCAGCAGAGGGCCTCGTTTCATGCCGGCCATTGTAAGGCCAGCCGGGGCCAGGGGCAAAATGTCGTGGGTGTGGTAGCTGTCCTTGGCGCGTACCTGGGCGTGACCCAAGAAGCGCCACGACCTGTGACCGGCTGAAACGCGGCCCCGCGATGGTATTTCTTGCCAATTGTAATTTGTGTATACTTGTTGCCATGAGTTCTTCCCCACCCAAGGAGATTGTCATGGTACACATCTACAACTACGCCACCGACGAGTTCATCGGCAGCATCAGCGAAGAGGATTTCGCCTTTATGCAACGTGACCTGGAAGAAGAGTCGTTGGAGGATACCAACTACTACATCAACCAGGCCACGGTAGACATGTTCGAGCAGCAAGGCGCCGACCCGGCCCTGGTGACCCTGCTGCGCACGGCCCTGGGCGACGCCGAGGATATGGACATTCGCTGGGAACACGGTTGATCGGTCCGCTATCCCGGCGGCCGGGGAATTGCCCCCGGTCAAACCAAGTCAACAGGCCGTTGGAAAAGCCTCAGACCGGCGGCTGAGGGCGTGTTCTGAGCGCAGTCGAAGGGCTGCTCTTCTCAGCCAGCGGCCCGTGCGTTGGGCGCGCAAGCGTCGATGAGAACGGCGGGCTCGGTCAGGAGACCGGCCCGAGCGGTCAGAGCTCGGTCAGGAGACCGGCCCGAGCGATCAGGGCTTGGTCAGGAGACCGGCCCGAGCAGCTAGGGCTCGGTCAGGAGACCGGCCTGAGCAGTCAGGGCTTGGTCAGGAGACCGGCCTGAGCGGTCAGGGCTCGGTCAGGAGACCGGCCTGAGCGGCTGTGGTCAAATCAGGGGGTTGGAATCTCTGTTTTGGCGGCTCAATGGTCGTGGCTGGCAGGCGCAAGGTTCTCGGCGCCGGCCAGTCGGCCGACCAGTCGCTGCGGATGGTGGATCAGAACCGGCAGACACTGGGAACAGATCCAGGTCTGGCCGCCGTTGTAGCGCAGCGCCACCAGGGGGCCGGCCGTCTCAGGCCGTCCGCAGTTCAGACAGGTGAAAGTCGCATCGTTGGGGTTCATGCTCAGCTCCAGAGAGTGATTTCAGAGAAGCGCCAGAAAGCGCTCTACGTCGTAAACAGCAGCCTGGGCGGCCGGCGAAAGCTGCGGCAGCGCCAGGTCGAAGCCATGGTCCGCGCCGGGAAACTCGACCAGCACCGAAGGCGCGCCGGCCGCGGTCAGCGCCTGATGCAGCCGCCGCACCGACGGCCCCATGCCGAAGATGTCCGCTGTGCCTTGCAGCAGCAGCGTTGGCGGGCAGTGCAGGCCTACGCGGCCCAACGGCGACAGCCGGCTGTACAGCTCCGGCTCCCGGTCTGGGTCGGCGCCCAGCAGGTCGGCGATGTAGTTGGGCGCGGCGCCGCCAGTGTCGCCGGCTGGCGACAGACCCGCCCATTGTACCATGCTCTCCAGCAGCGCGCCGTAGGGGCGAATACGTTGGCGGCGCCGCGCCAGGCGGGCGCGCATCTCCTCGGTCTTCCCGTACATCTCCCGGAAATCGGCCGGCCCGTAGAAGGAGATCACCCCGGCCACCGTCGTGTCCACTGTGCTGGCGTCCGGCTGCAACGCGGGGTCGTTGGGGGTGTAGGCCGCCAGCAGGGCCAGATGGCCGCCGGCCGAGCCGCCCATCAACACGATGCGCCGGGGATCGACCCCTTGCTCCGGCCCGTTGCGCTTGAGCCAGATGATGGCGCGTTTGACATCCTGCACCATGCCGGGCACGTCGCTGGAAGGCGCCAGGGTGTAGTCGATGTCCAGCACCACATGGCCTTGGCTGACCAGCCGCCCGAACATCCAGCCGGTGCCCATGTCCTTCTCGCCCATCCGCCAGGCGCCGCCGTGTACGTAGATCACCGCCAGCCCGCTGCGGCTGACGCCGGCCGGGGGAAGCCAGAGATCGGCCAACAGCAGCTTGCCCGTCTCAGGGTGTACGCCGTAGGGGAGATCCACCTGCGGCGTCAGCGGCTGGCTGGCCACATAGCCGTTCCAGCGGTGCGGCAGCATGGCGCGCTGCTGAGCGCCGGCCAGCCGCGCCGGCCAGTCGGGGCCGAAGGTCTCGGCAAAGCCTGGGGGGGCCGCGGTTACGCCCGCGGTGTAGCGGCTGGCCAGCGCGGCGCCGACCAGCCCCGCGCCCGCGACCAGCGGATCGCGCCGGCGCAGCCCGCTGGCCGCCAGTCCAACACCTGCCAGCGCCAGGAGCGGGGCCAGCGCGCCGGCCAACAGCTTGGGCGCCCAGAGCAGAATGCCCAGGGTGCGCCCGCGCAGGTCGGCCAGCGTCAGCGCGCTGGCCAGGGCTGTGGCCACAGCCAACAGACGGAGCAGAGGGTGGGGCATGATAGGACCTTTGAGATGGGGCTAGTGCGGGGCCGCGGGCTTGAACAGCTCGGCCAACTGCTGGGCGCCGGCGCGGTCGGTCACGGCCAGCACTTCGTCATCCGCCTCGAAGAGGGTTGCGCCGCGCGGCACCACGATCTCGCCGTTGCGGATGATCGCGGCAATGACGCATTGCTCTGGGAAGCGAATGTCCTTGATGGCCTGGCCCAGCACCCGGGCGGTGGGCGGGATCTTCTCTTCGACCAGCGAGTAGCGGCCGCGGCGCAGCTTGAGCAGCGTCATCATGTCGCCCATGGACATCTCTTCCATGATCAGGTTAGCCATGACCTCGGCGTTGTTGAAAGAGACATCGACGTGGAACTTGTCGTCGAAGAGCCAGGCCGCCCGGGGGTTGTTGACCCGGGCGATGGTGCGACCGACCTGATAACGCTCGCGCGCGATGAAGCAGATAGACAGGTTGTCGGCGTCGTTGTCGGTGGTTGCCGCGATGACGTCGGCCTTTCGGATGCCCGCCTGCTCCAGAATCTGCGGGTTGGTGGGGCTGCCCTCGTAGATCGATTCGGTGGGTATCTCGTAATGGATGCGCGCCAGAATCTCAGGGCGGTACTCAACCAGATGCACGGTATGATCTTGGGCCAGCAGCAGCGAGGCCAGTTGGGTGCCCGTTCGGCCGCCGCCAGCAACGATGACAAACATGGGATTGGCTCCTCTCAGCAGACGGCCTGGCGCAGCGCGGCCATGCCTTCGGGGGTGGCGCTGACATGCACCATGTCGCCGGCTTGCAGACGCATGTCAGAGGTGGGCAACAGGCCGCGGCCGGCGCGCGTGACTGCGGCCACGATGCAGGAGCCGCACTGGGCCAGCTCCTGAACCGTGCGGCCCTCCCAGGCGGGCGGCACCATCAGATCGCAGATCTCCACCTCGCCGTTGCCGGCGGAGATCAGCGGATGCACGGAGCCCCCTTCCAGCAGCTCTTCCATGCGCTGGGCGCCCCAACTGCTGGAGCTGACCACCTGCATGCCGAAGGCCTCCACCAGCTCGCGCCGCTGCGGATCATAGTTGCGCACGGCCACGATAGGCACGTTGTAGATGGTGCGGGCCACGCGGCCGACGACGCCGTTGAGCGAGTCGGAGCTGGTGACCGCGGCCAGCGCATCGGCGTGGGCGATGTCGGCGCGGTGCAGCACCGCCTCGGAAAGCACGTCCCCCTCCATGGTTCGGCCGCGAAAGTCGGGCGGCAGGTCCCTGAAGGCGTTTTGGGAGTGGTCGATCACGCAGACGCGGTGGCCGTTGATGAACATCCGGTAGGCCAACTCCGCGCCCACCCGGCCGCAGCCGACGACAATGACATTCATGTTAACTTGCCTCTTTCTGCTGAGGGGGGGTGTGGCTCACCTGGTAGGGCACATCCATGATCACCACACCGGGCATGGAACGGAAGGCAAAACGCAGCGTCAGCGCGGCCTGGGTGTGCAGCAGGTTCTGCCACCAGTGGGCCGGCACGAACTCAGGCACCACCACGGTGATGACCTCGTTGGGCTGGCGGTGTTCGGCGACCGAGGCGATATAGTCCATCAGCGGCTCATGCAGCAACCGGAAGGGCGAATCGAGGATCACCAGCCGCACCCCTTCGCCCCAGATCTCCCATTTTTGCCTGACCCGCTCGGTCTGTTCCGGGTCCACCGAAACATGCACGGCGGTGATGTCGTTGGAGAGGGAGCGGGCGAAGCGCAGGGCGTGCAGCGTGCCCTGGTGTACGCCACTGATGGGCACCACCACCCGTTTGCGCATGATGCCGGGGGGCGCCGCGTAGGAGTCCAGGGAGAGGCTCTTGGCCAGACCTTGATAATGGCGGTAGATGGCGCCAAAGCCCATCACAATGGTGGGGATCAGAATCAGGACGATCCAGGCGCCGTCGCGGAACTTGGTCACCGCGAAGACCAGCGCGACGACCGAAGTCAGGACCGCGCCCAGCGCGTTGATCGACATCTTCAGCCGCCAGCGCGCGTCAGGATGCAGGGGAGTGGCGTGTACATGCACCTCGTCCACCTGCTCGCCGCGCATCATCTTGCCCGTTTTCCACCAGCGCAGCGCCATGCCGGCCTGGGACATGGTGAAGGAGAGGAAGACGCCGATGGCGTAGAGCGGGATCAGCGCGGTCACGCTGGCGCGGAAGAGGATGATCAGCACCGAGGCCACCAGCGCCAGCAGGATGATGCCGCGCGAGAAGACCAGCCGGCTGCCGCGAAAGGCCAGGTAGCGGGGCAGGAAGCCGTCGCCGGCCAACAGCGCGCTCAGCCGGGGGAAATCGGCGAAGGAGGTGTTGGTAGCCATGATCAGAATCACCGTGGTGGCGGCGATCATCAACAGATACATGACGCCGGTGCCGTTGTAGACCGTGCGCGCCAACTGCGAGAAGACCGTTTCCATGACCGAAGGGACGGCGCCGATCTGCTGGCTCAGGAAGGTGATGGTCAACAGCAGCACGCCCAGAATCGAGGACATCCAGATCAAGGTGATGCCCGCGTTGCGGCTTTTTGGTTCATTGAAGGCGGGGATGCCGTTGGAGATCGCTTCGACGCCCGTCAGGGCGCTGGTGCCGCTGGAGAAGGCCTTCAGGAGCAGGAAGAAGGTCACAGCCTGGGCCTCGTGAATCATCTCGATCTCCGGCGGATCGGTCACCACCCCCAGCGTGCCGGCCAGGTAGCGGGCCAGCCCCACCCCAACGGTGACAAACATCATCACCACGAAAAAGTAGGTCGGGATGGCGAAGATCGAGCCCGATTCCTTGACGCCGCGCAGGTTGACCACCATGACGAAGAGCACCAGCCCCACCGCGATGACCACCCGCCAGGGAAAGAGGTCAGGAAAGGCGGAGGTGATCTGCGCCACGCCGGAGGAGATGGACACGGCCACCGTCAGAATGTAGTCTGTCAACAGCGCCGCGCCGGCCACCATGGCTGGCAACCGCCCCAGGTTGTCGTAGGAGACGATGTAGGAGCCGCCGCCGTTGGGATAGGCATGAATGGTCTGCTCATAGGAGATGGTGACGATGGCCAGCAGGATCACGATGGCGATCGAGATGGGAAAGGCGAAGACAAAGGCCGCCGCGCCCGCCCCGGCCAGCACCACCAGCATCTCCTGGGTGGCGTAGGCGGTGGAGGAGAGGGCGTCGGAGGCGAAAACGGCCAGGCCGACCTTCTTGTTGATGGTCTGATGGGGGGCGTCGGCCGTGGGCAGCGGGCGGCCCAGCAGCCAGGTGCGCAGGGAACGGGGCGGCTTGTAGGTGGCAGGCCGTCGCAGCACCGTGCTGCGGCTTTCGTCGTCGATCATCATGGCAGTGTGTGCTTTCTCAAGACTGAGATATCTGCTGAACCCACAACTTCGGAAGCCGCCCCAGTGGGGCTATGCCGTACCCAAGCTTTCGACAGCATCTCGTCGAGCGGGCGGCGACTTCCGAAGTCTCAGTGTCACAGTCACTAATATGGTACTACTCAGACGCCGGGCACTGCAAGAGCTGCCGCGCACGCAAAATCAAGCGCCCGGCGCCGATGGCTGAGCAGGTACGATATTTATACTACGAAAGGCATGGCGCTGCAAGTTGGATCAGCCCGCTACGAAGGGCGTTCCCCCTGACCCGGCTCCAGGTAGAGCAGCTCGCCGTCGTCGTCATAGGCCAGGATCTCGGCGTAGCGCCCCCAGTCGATGATGATGTCCAACTGTCGCTCGGCCTCGTCCGGCGGAAACTCCAGCGAAAGCGCCATCTTGACCACCTCCCACTCCAACTGCTGCTTTTCGGTCGCCCGCAGCATGGCCGTCAGCCAGCGGAAGATGGGCAGCCGGCGCACGCGGGTGGCGAAGATCTCCTTACGGCCGCGAATGCTGGCCTCGGCAAAGGTCTCGCCCAACGGCGTCAGGGTGATATCGCCCTCGGCCACCAGGGCAAAGCCCAGCAGCTCGGCCGCTTCGGTCAGGCTGAGCAGCGTATCGGAGCCGATCTTGAGGCTGTCGGCCAGCCGGAAGATGTCAGCCCGGTTGTCTTGCAGCTCGTCGAGATGCTCCAGCAGGCCGGTCAGGTCGCTGATGTCGATGTGGGGCAGCACGCGGGTGCGGCCCGGCTCGCCCGGCGGCACGCCCAGCTCCACGTGCTCAGGATCGGTGCGGCCGGCCAGGGTGGCGTAGACCCGGTCCACGGTCTGCATGAACTTGTTCAGCTTGCGCTGCCGCGGGTAGGGCATGTCGATGGCCATGTCGGCCACCACCCGCCCCGGCCCCTTGTCCATGACGATGACCCGGTCGGCCATGAAGACCGCCTCCTCGATGCTGTGCGTCACCATCAGCACCGCCTTGGTGGGGATGCTGCCGCTGGTCCAGAGCTCGATCAGCTCGCCCCTCAACGCCTCGGCGCTGAGGGGATCCAGCGCCGAGAAGGGCTCATCCAGGCAGAGCAGCTCCGGCTCCACGGCCATGGCGCGCGCGAAGCCCACCTTTTGGCGCATGCCTCCCGACAGCTCGCGCGGGTAGGCGGTCTCGAAGCCATCCAGCCCGACCCGATCGAGCAGATCCACCGAGCGCGTGGCGCGCAGTTTGGGCGGCGCGCCGCGCGCCTTGAGCGCCACCTCCACATTCTCCTGCACCGTCAGCCAGGGGAAGAGGGCGAAGGTCTGGAAGACGATGGTGGCGTGGGGGTTGACCCCCTGCAAAGGCTGGCCGCGGTAGAGCACCTGGCCGCTGGTCGGCCGCTGCAGGCCGGCGATGACGCGCAGCAGCGTGCTCTTGCCGCAGCCCGACGGCCCCAGCAGGCAGACGAATTCCCCCTCCCGCAGGACCAGATCGACATCCTGGATGGCGGTGAAAAGCCGCGGGCCGCTGGAATAGCTCTGCGTGATCTGTTTCAGTTCGACCAGAGGTTCCTGTGTTGACACCTGATGCTCCATTCGTTCAAGCAACCGCGCATTGGGCGCCCTGCGCTGCTTGATAGCTTCAATCCAGCCGGTACTTTTCCTCGGCCTGGCGATAGAGAGGGCGCCAGAGGAGGCGGTTGATCAGCACCACCGCCAGCACCATGCTGAAGGTGGCCGCAAACAAGAGCGGGTAGTTGCCGTCGGCCGTGGCCTTGGTGATCAGGCCGCCGATGCCCAGCAGGTAGATCGTCTTGTCGCCGAAGGACAGGTGTTCGGCGACGATGCTGGCGTTCCACGCGCCGCCGTTGGCGGTGATGGCGCCGGTGATGATGTAGGAAAAGAGGGCCGGCAGGATCAGCGTGCGCCACTTGGCCCAGCGATCGATGCGCAAGAGCGCGGTGGTGTATTTCAGGTCCTGCGGAATGGTCGACGCGCCGGCGATGATGTTGAACAGCAGATACCATTGGGTGCCCAGCAGCATCAACAGGATCGCGGCCAGGTTCAGCCCGCCCGGCAGCGTGGCCATGAACAGCAGGATCACCGGGAAGAGCGCCGTGGCCGGAACCGAGGCGGTGATCTGCACCAGCGGCTGCAGCCAGCGCGCCAGCCGCGGATTGGAGCCGATGGCCACGCCGACAGGGATCGTCCAGGCCAGCGCCAGGGCCATGGCCACAGCCACCCGCAGCAAGGTGGCCAGCAGGCCGACGGCGATCTCGCGCCATTCGCTCAGCGGGACGGCCAGCAAGGTGCGTCCGGCGCGCACCACCAGCACGGCCAGCAGCGCCAGAATCACGATCCCCAGCAGATAGCCCAGCGCCCGCCGCAGGGTCGCATCTTCGCGCGGCGGCTTGTCTTTCACCGGAAAGCGGCGCAGCATGGCCTGGTCCAGCCGTTCCAGGCCGCGGCCGATGACCCGTTCGTTCAGCCAGCCGCTCAGCCGGGTGGAGCTGATGAAATCGTAGAACCAGGAGGTGGGCGGCTCGTCGCTGGCGACCATCTGAAGCTTGAAGCGCTCGGCCCAGGCCAGCAGCGGCCGCCAGATGAACTGATCCAGCGCCACGATGATCATGACCAGCGCGGCCAGGCCCCAGAAGAGGGCGCGCATGTCCCCCATCTCGGCGGCGGTGTAGAGATAGGAGCCCAGTCCGGGCAGGCTGAAGTCCTTTTGGCCCACGGTGAAGGTCTCGGCGGCGATCAGAAAGAACCAGCCGCCGGCCCAGCTCATCATGCTGTTCCAGATCAGGCTGATGCTGCCAAAGGGCAGCTCCAGCGTCTTGAACCGCATCCAGCCGTTGAAACGAAAGATGGCGTTGGCCTCGCGCAGGTCGGCTGGGGTGGTCTTGAGCGACTGATACCAGGCGAAGGTCATGTTCCACACCTGGCTGGTGAAGATCAGCACCACCGAAGCCAGCTCAGCCGCCACGTTCTCCGAAAGGAAGGCGCTCAGGCTCAGCATCACCACCGGCAGGAAGGAGAGGATGGGCACGCTCTGCAACACGTCCAGCAGCGGGATCAGCAGCCGTTCGCCCCAGGCGCTGGAGGCGGCAAAGCGGCCGTAGACCAGGGTGAAGAGCAGCGACAGGACGTAGGCTGTCAACATGCGCAGCACCGACAGCGTGGCGTAGAAAGGAATGGCCCTGAGCTGCAAGGAGATCGTCGGCCCCTCCACCACCTCGGGCGCGCCCAGCGCGATGCGCGCGAGACCGTAGATCAGCGCGGCCAGGCCGGCCAGCACGGCGATGTCTTGCCAGGAGAAGACCCGCTGCGCGGGCTGTTCGGTCTTGAAAAGATGCGAAGGGGACATGAGATGCTCAGAGCCAGCGCTTGCGGCGGAAGTAGAGGAGCATCACCACGGCGATGGCGCCGCAGATCAGCCAGAACATGGCGTAGCCGAAGCGCCATTCGATCTCTGGAAAGTTGCGGAAGTTCATGCCATAGACGCCGGCCAAAAAGGTCAGCGGGATGAAGATGGTCGAGAAGATGGTCAGCACCTTGACGATCTCGTTCATCCGGTTGCTCAGCACCGACAGGTAGACATCCAGCATGCCCGACAGCAGATCGCGCATGCTTTCCACCGTGTCCATGATCTGAATGGTGTGGTCGTAGACGTCGCGCAGGTAGATCACCGTGCCCGGCCGGATCAGCGGCGATTCGCTGTGCTGCAACAGCGCCAGCACCTCGCGCAGCGGCCAGACCGCCCGGCGCAGGGCGATCATCTCGCGCTTCAGCCGGTAGATGGCGGGCAACGGGTGAGTCTCTGGCTTCAGGGAAACCTGCTCCTCGATCTCCTCGATCTCGTCGCCCAGCAGCTCCAGGATCACGAAATAGTTGTCCACGATGGCGTCGATCAGCGCATAGGCCAGATAGTCGGCCGGGGCCTTGCGCAGCCGGCCGGCGCCGTTGCGCAGCCGGGCGCGCACCGGATCGAAGACGTCGTTGGCATCTTCCTGAAAGGAGACGAGGTAATTGTCGCCCAGAACCAGGCTGACCTGCTCCACCTGCACATGGTTCAGCGCCTGGTCGTATTCCAGCATCTTCAGCACGATGAAGAAATAGCCCTCGTAGTCCTCGACCTTGGGCCGCTGCGAGGCGTTGGCGATGTCCTCCAGCACCAGCGGATGCACCCCCAGCGCCTCGCCCAGCCGCTCGATCAGGGCAGGATCGTGCAGCCCGGCCACGTTGATCCAGGTCATGCCGGGGGTCTGCAAGCTGGCCAGGCAGGCATCCAGGCCCACATCGACGCGCTCGGAGAATTCCTGTTCGTCGTAGTGAATCACCGACAGGATGGCAGGCCCGGTCGGTCTTTCTCCCACGTGCATCACCGTGCCAGGAGGCAGGCCGCTTTTGTCGGAGCGACGGGGGGTGTTTTCAGGCATGGTCAGTGATCTCAGGCTGTCAGGGCCACGCCGGGCGTGGCCGGCGGCACCTTCAGGTAGGCCATCATGGCCTGGCTCAAACGTTCGGCCATGATGGCTGGGTCCTCGCCGTGCAGCGGCACCTGGCCGCCGGCCATGGTGCCGTGGCCGCCGGCCATGCCCAGGTCGCCGACCACGGCCCGCACCAGTTGACCGGCTCCCGTTTGCCGGCTGCGGCTGCGCACCGCCAGGATCAGGGTGTCGTTGTAGGCGCCCATGCACATGACCCACTGCGCCCCTTCCAGCCGTGAGAGAAGATCGGCGATCTCGGCCGCCTGGTCTGGGTAGCTCATGGCGCCGATGTAGGCCAACACCACCTGACCATAGACGCGGGCGGCCTGGATGGCGGTGACGAAGATCTTGAAGTAGTTGGCTGGCACCTGGGCCCGCTCGATCTCCACCAGCGCCTCGATGTCCACCAGCGGCTGGAGGTAGTAGTAGGCGGCCACATCTTCCATGCCGGCGCCGCGGCCCAGCCCCATGGTGTCGGTCTTGATGCCGTAGAAGAGGGCGGTGGCCAGCGGTTTGGGCAGCTCCAGCGCCGTGGCCTGCAGGTACTCGGTGACGATGGTGGAGGTGGCGCCCTGCTGCGGCCGCACGTCGACGAAGGGCGCCTGGGCCGATTCCGCGCGCCAGGCGTGGTGATCGATGATAGCCGATGGGATGCGGCCGGCCGGCAGGGGATTGTTCCCTGCGCCCGGCTGCGTGTCCACCAGCACGATGTGTGAGGCGCTGCGCAGGTCGCTCTCAGTCAGCAGGCGCAGCGGCCGGCCGAGAAAACGCACCAGCGCCTTGTTTTCGGCGCGGCCCACCAGGCCCTGATAGGCCACCGACGCCTCCAGCCCCAGCCGCTGCGCCAGCAGATAGCGCAGCCCCAAGGCGCTGGCGATGGCATCCGGATCCGGGTCGTTGTGCGGCAAGATCAGCACGCGGGACGCGTCCGCCAGCAGATGCAGGAGCTGGTCCACCGGGCGCGTTGGAATGGTGTAGCCGTCCACGGGGGAAACAATCCTTGGGCGCGAAAGGGGAGGGACGCCGGCCCATCGCCGCCCGCCGGCCTGCGAAGCGGCGGGCGGCGATGTGACCGAAGATAGATTCACGCCGCCGCTGGTTGCGCCGCGGCCCCCTCGTCAGCCGACGTCTGCTGCGGCAGGCGGCCGAAGGTGGCGGTGAGCACCAGCAGCCGCTGCTGCAGGTCGGGGTTCAGCGCGCCGGGCTTGTAGCGCCACTGCCAGTTGCCGCCCGGCCGGCCGGGCAGGTTCATCCTCGCCCAGGAGCCCAGGCTGAGCAGGTCCTGAGCGGTGACGATGGCCAGCCGGGCGATGGAGGCCCAGGCCAGGCGGATCATGTCCCAGGCGATGTCGTCGCCCGTCGGCTTGCCCACATAGTGCAGCGCATAGGCGCGCTCAGCCGGCGTGGAGGAGTTCTCCCACCAGCCGACGGTGGTGTCGTTGTCGTGGGTGCCCGGATAGATCACCAGGTTGGGGCTTTCGTAGGCATGGGGCAGGAACTGATCGTTGGCATCGGTCAAAAAGGCGAACTGCAAGACCTTCATGCCGGGCAGGTCGAAGCGCCGCATGATGGCGTCCATGCCAGCCTTGGCCTCCGGCTCGAAGTAGCCCAGATCCTCGGCCACGATCGGCGCGTCGCCCAGGGTTGTCTGCACCGCCTCGAACAGGCCGGGGCCAGGGCCCAACACCCAGCGGCCGTTGACCGCGGTCGGCTCGCCGGCCGGGATCTCCCAATAGTTGTAGAAGCCGCGGAAATGGTCGACGCGAATGATGTCCACCAGCGTCAGCATGGCGCGGAAGCGGGCGATCCACCAGGCGTAGCCGGTGCGCGCCATGACATCCCAGCGATAGAGCGGGTTGCCCCACAGTTGGCCGGTGGCGCTGAAGTAGTCCGGGGGAACGCCGGCCACCACGGTCAACTGCCCCTGATCGTCCATGTAGAAGAGGTCGGGGTTGGCCCAGGCGTCGGCGCTGTCGGGGGCCACGAAGATGGGGATGTCGCCGACGATCTGCACGCCGCGCTGGTTGGCATAGCGTTTGAGATTGGTCCACTGGCGGAAGAAGAGCCACTGTAGGTATTTCTGCACCGCGACCGTCTCGGCCAGCTCGGCGCGCCAGCGGGCCAACGCTTCGGGCTGGCGGGTGCGGATGTCCAGCGCCCAGGTGTTCCAGGCTGCGCCGCCGTGGGCATCCTTGAGCGCCATGAAGAGCGCGTAGTCCTCCAGCCAGTCCGCCTGCTCCGCGCAGAAGATCTTGAATTCCAGCTCCAGCTCGGTGCTGCCGCCAGCGCGGAAGCGCTCGTAGGTGCGCTTCAGCAGGGGGACTTTCCAGGTGATCACTGCGCCGTAGTCGATCAGTTCCTGGGGAAAGGGGGGCAGATCGCGGTACAGCTCATCCCAGCTCAGCAGGCCCATGCCCACCAGCTGCTCCGGGTCGATCAGCAAGGGATTGCCGGCGAAGGCTGAGAAGCATTGATAGGGCGAGTCGCCGTAGCCGGTTGGCCCCAGCGGCAGCACCTGCCACAGGCTTTGGCCTGCGCCATGCAGAAAGTCGATAAAGCGAAAGGCTGCGTCACCCAGGTCGCCGATGCCATACCGGCCGGGGAAGGAGGTGGGATGCAGCAAGACGCCTGATGAACGGACGAATGACATGAACTCCTCCTGGAGATTGCGAATGGGGCAGAAAGCAAAGGCGCAGCGCCGGCGGACAGAGAACTGCCAGCTCGGTCGAATGCTGGCAGCTCTGCAACGCTTTCACGGACGCTGCGCCATCGATCCGGTGCGAGGCTGGCCCGCAGGGGCCAGCCTCGCACGCGTTGGGCGGGCTACTGGCGCCGGCGCAGGGCATAGGCTGCGCCCAGAGCCAGGCTGATGGCCGCCGGCAGCGCCGCCAGCGGCAGACCGCCCGCGGGCAACGACGCCTGCGCCGCGTCCAGCGTGTCCAACGTGACCGCGGAGGGCGCTTCCACCGTCAGCGTCACAGGAACCACCACCAGCTCGGTCTCGTTGCCGGGGCCGGCGTCGGGGTCGTCGCTGGTGACGCAGAGGTTGCCGGTGTAGACGCCGGCCGCCAGGCCAGTGGAGTCGAAGGTGACGGTGACATCGGTGGCGGTCCCGCCGGCGTTGGCGCCGCTGGTGGGGCTCAGCGAGAGCCACGGGATGTCGGCCAGGTTGCTGCACGCGGCCAGCGGTGGGATGTACTCGATGAAACGGGCGCCGCCGGCGATGATGGTGCGCACCAGGACGCCGCCGCGGGTGATTTCATGCACACCGGTGCCGGTGGTGGTCAGGATGGAGCCGCCCGGCAGCTCGTAGACGCCGCGGTAGCCGCCCAGACCCGACGGGTCATAACGACCGACGAACACGCCGGCCGCGGTGAACTCATGCACCCCTTCGTTGGCTGAGGGGCTGAAGTTAGCCACCAGCACGTTGGTGTTGCCAGCCTCGCTGATCTGCTCGGGGAAGGTGCTGACGGTAGCGAAGTTGGCAAGGGCGGCGCCGTTCAGATCGTAGCGATGCACCGTGCTGCTGCTGCTGCCGCCCGACAGCCAGTCCGCCGTTCGCCCATAGATGTCGAAGGGGGAGTTCAGCCCGCCCGCGCCGTTGGCGACGAAGTTGCCCAGGTAGGCGCCGCTGGTGTCGAACTCGGCGATGGCGTTCGTGTTGGCGCCGCCGCCGACAGTCACCAGCAGGTGGTTGTTGCGCCCCAGCGAGATGCCGCGGATGTTGTCCAGGATCGCGTTGTTGACGCCGCCGGCCGGGGCAAAGATGCCCAGGTAGTTGCCATCCAGGTCGAACTCATGCACCACGTCGCCGGTCTGGTCGGAGACCAGGATGCTATCGCCGCTGGCGCTCAAGATCGCATTGATCGCGGTGCCCATGACGGAATTGCTCGGGATGAAATTGGCATCGATCACATCGCCGGTGATGGGATCCAGCGCCATCACCCGGTCGTTGGTCGAATCGGGCACCAGCAGCAGGCCGCTGGTCAGCAGGGCCCGCTTGGCCAGGGCGCGGGCGGCCGGGTCGGGGGGCGCCAGCACCGACGATGGGGCGCCCTCGATCCCTGCCAGCTCATCGGCGACGTTCGGCTGCCAGTCGCTGCCGGCCTGCGGCTGGCTGGCCGGCGCAGATGCAGCCTGTCTGGTCGGCTCCTCGAAGATCTCCCAGTTCAGAACGCTGCCGCCGGTGTTGGTGATGGTCAGCGTCTGCTGCACCTGGACATCAGGCGCCTGCGTGCTGGCCATGCTCAGCGGATCGACGTAGATGTTGGGCGGAACGCACTCGACGTCCGTTTCCAGGGTGTGGCTGTTGTTCTGCGGGTTGGGATCGTAGACGTTGCTGGCGATCTCGACGAAGTTGCTGAGCACGCCGGGGCACTGGGCCGTGTCCACGGTGACGGAGATCACCACCGATTGGATGACGCCAGGTCCCATGTCGTTCATGTCGCAGACCACGGTGCCGCTGTTCTCGTTGCAGACGCCGGTGTAGGCCGCCGCGCCGTTGAAGGTGACGCCGGAGGGCAGCACGTCGGTGATGACGACGCCGGACGCGATGGTGGGGGTGCTGTTGTTCTGCGCCGTGATGGTGTACCAGAGGGTCTCGCCCACCGTCACCGGGTCGGGGTTGGCGACCTTGCTGACCCACAGGTCCGCCTCGCTGGGATCCAGGTTCAGCCCGATCAGCAGCGGGTCGTGGTCCGAGGTGCGGTAGGCGTCGGCGTTGTAGAGGCTGACGATCTGACCGGGCGACTTGAACTCGGTGTTGTAGTCCAGCACGCCAGGCTCGTCGGCGTTGATGTGCCAGGTGGTGGCGCCGGTGACCTGCGGGAAGAGGCTGGCGTTGGCCAGGCTGTGGTCCAGCGAGCCGGCCTGCGAGCCGAAGACGTAGGAGTAGCCGGTGGGGCCCTCGAAGGCGATCTCCAGGTTGGTGTAGCCGGCGGCGGCCAGCGCGGCCATGGGGTCTTCCATGGCGTAGCTGTTGAGGTCGCCCATGATGACGAAGTCGGGGTCGCCGGAGCCGGTAGGATCGCCCGCGATCCAGTTGAGCAGCGCGTTGACTGCCTGGGTGCGAGTGTAGTTGAAGCAGGCCTGGCCGTCGCCCTGATCCGTGTCCAGCCCGGTCGCGCCGGAGCAGCCCTTGGATTTGAGGTGGTTGACCACCACGGTGAAGCGACCGTGGTTGGCGATTTGCTCGAAGGTCTGGGCCAGCGCCGGTCGGTTGATGTTGGTGAAACCGGGATCGACCAGGTGGTTGAGGATGGCGAAGTTGCCCACCGGCTGCACCACGCCTGGCTTGTAGATGACGCCGACCTTGATCACGTCGCCGGGGTTGATCAGACCGGCGTCGATGTAGTCATACGTGCCAGCGCCGGCCAGCGCGTTCAGCCCGGCGACGATGTCGGCCAGCGGCTCGACGTTGGGGGTGTTCTCCAGCTCCATCAGGCCGATGACGTCGGCGTTGAGGATGTAGAGCGCCTGCAGGAGCTTGTCCCGCTGGCGGGTGAACTCCTGCGCGGTGTTGGCGCCGCGGCATTCCTGGTTCTGGTTGGGGCCACAGGGGAAGGGCGCGGTGTTGGTGGTGTCCAGCGTCAGGAAATAGTTCAGCACGTTGAAGGAGCTGACCCGCAGCGTGCCGCCGGCGCGCACCGGATTGGGGGCCGCCGGACGCGGGTTGGCGGCGGTGAAGGTCGGCGGGCTCAGCGGGTGGATGCGGTAAAGGATGCCGGGCGAGCTCCAGCCGGGATTGCCCTGGGTCAGCACGCCGGCCAGGGCGGTGACCTCGTCGCCGCTGCGCACGGTGTTGAGCGCGCTCAGCCCCAGCGGCGTCGGGTAGATGATGGGATCGGGGTTCTGGAGCAGGCTGCCGTCGTCTAGGGTGATCCAGTTCAGGTTGTTGGCGGCCTGCAGGGCGTTGGCCGGCGCGCCGGGCGGCACCACGTTGGTGGGCTGGCGCAGGCGGCCGTTGGCCAGGGTCAGGATGCCGCCGCGGCCCAGGTTGTAGGTCTCGTTGACCGTCAGCGTCTGGGTCATGACCACCGACATGCCCTCGAAGCGCTCGGGGTGGGCCAGGTCGGGGAAGGGCAACATGACGCTGGCCGGCGTGACCGTCGCCGGGCTGGCGGGGCAGACCACAGCCTCGGTCAGCGAGGTGAGCTGGGTCTGGTTCTGGAACTCGGCGACCGTGCCGGAGACGCGCACGAAGTCGCCTACGGCCACCGCGGTCAGAATGGCCGGGTCATAGATGAACAGCCCCTCGGAGGTGGCCGGGTCGGCGTCGTGGTCGCTGTCAGGCGCCTGGACGAAATAGCCGTTGATGTTGCCCACCCCCTGGAAGTCGGCGATCACCTTGGCTTCGATGGTGTGCTGCTGGCCCACCAGCGGGCTGGCCGCTCCGCTGCCCTGGATGGTGTGGATGGGCGTGGTTCCGCCGGCGAAACAGCCGCTGGTCATGGTGAAAGACCAGTCGTAGTCAGCGGCCATGTTGTGCGGCGTGCCGTCCTGGTCGGTCACCTGGTCGGCCTCGATGGTCACGGTGCAGCTCTCGCCGGGGTCGAAGTCCGTGTGGGGCAGGTCGAAGGTGGTCGGGCCGCCGGTGGGGGTTACGGCCTGCGCGCCGCTGGTGGAGCAACTGATGCCCACCGTGCCGCTGATGACCACCGACTCGCTGAAGGTGACATCGACGGGGGTGTTGATGGCTACGCCGGTTGCGTTGTCGGCCGGGGTGGTGCTGATCACCGTCGGCGGCACGTCGGCGCCGCAGGAGTTGATCGGCGACGAGGTGTTGCGCGGGTTGGGCGCGCCGGTGCTGAAGTCGGCCGCGTTGTCGTCAGTGTCGGTGCAGCCGCCGTTGTTGCGAAAAGTTGCGGTGGTGTTGGAAGGCGCGGCCGCGGGGCCTGATCCCTCGTAGCAGTTGGCGTTCGTGGCAAAGCCCACTTTGTCGAGGATTTGGGCGCCTGTCGGACATGCACCGCTCAGGGCGGTCGTCGAGTTGACCAGGGCAGCCTTGCCGCCGGCGCCGGCCATCGCGATCGCGCCGATGGCGTCCGGCGTGGGCAGCGGCGTCGAGCCGCCAGCTCCCTGAGCCTGCTGGATCAGGTAGTAATGACCCGGCCCGATGGAACCGCTCAGGTTCGTCACTTGCCAGGTTCCGCTGCCGGTTGCAGAAGTATACTGCACGGAATAGCCTGTCAGGTTGATCGTGCTGCTGCCGGCGTTGAAGATCTCGATGTAGTCGTGGGTGTAGGTGGCGCCGCTGTTGCCGCCGCCGCCATAAAGCTGGCTGATGCGCAGGTCGTTGGCCAGGGGCGCGGCGTTGACCGGGCTCTCGGCCTGTTCAGCGGCAGCCGGCAGGATGCCAGGCGAGGCAAGCAAAGCGAAGATCAGGGCAAAGGCGAGCAAGCCTCGTCCGGTGCGAGAAAGGGCCGTCATGGCAGGAATCCTCCTTGCGTTGAGTGGACAGGCGGCGCCATGCCGCCTGCATGAGCGACGTTGATTTCGGACTGCACGGGGAAAGGGAAGGCTGGCCGGGCTGGGGTCAGCGCGGCCCGATTATAGCACGAAGACGCGCCGCGGGTCAACCCCCGATCTTCTGCGCGGCGATGAGGAGGTACCAATGGTTGCTGTACAGCGCGCCCTCTTTCTCCTCCAGCGCCAGCTTCTGGCGCTGCACCGGAGAGAGGCTGTCCAGAATACCGTGGATCTGCGCCACGTTCTGCGGGGAAACGCACTCGGTCAACGAGGTGAGGGGACGATGGCGGATGTAGGTGGCCAACGTCACCACCCGGCAGCCGGCCGCCTCCAGCATCGCCTGCCATTGGCTGGGCCGGTACTCCCGCACGTGCGATTCGTCGTGCAGCCAGTCCAGCCGGTTCATGACGCTGTCGACGAAATCATCCTCCGGCACACAGCGATCGTCGATCAACAGCAGCCCCTGCGGCTTGAGCATGCGCACCATCTCGGTCAGCGCCTCCTGGATGCCGCTGAAATGATGGGCGGCGCGACGGCAGGTCACCAGGTCGAACTGCTCGTCGTCGAAGGTCTCATCGTCGAAGGGGAGCTCGTGGATGTCAGCCACCACAAAACGCACGTTGGTCACCCCCTGCTGCTCGGCCAGCTTCTCAGCTTCGGCCAACATGCGCGGAGTCAGATCGATGCCGATGATCTCATCGACATAAGGGGCAAAGGCGAAGGCGGTGTGTCCGGCGCCGGTGGCCACATCCAGCATACGCCAGGAGGGCCGCGGCTGGGCTAGTTCAACCAGCCAGCCCAGCACCTGGGGATCGGTGTGGCTGCTGCTGGCAACATAGCAATGGGCCCGTGCGGTGAACACGGCCCTGGCGCGGTCTTCGATGGTGGGCGATCTGTCGGTCATGGCGGCCTCGCTGATGAAGCAGCCACCCGCGGCGTCTGGCCAGCCCATCGCCGCATCTCAGTGGCTGTGCGCCATCAGTATAGCCTGAATTGGCAGCCGTCGCTATGACCAAGATCATAAAGCGGTGTGGATTTTCAAGTTTGCCTTCCCTTCCCACGGATGGCAAATGTAGCCGTGCTGATCCACTTCCTCCTCCCCCGTCGATAGGGATGGCAAACCACCCCGCCAGGCCGCTCAGTTCCCCTGGTCGGCAGGGCCTTTGTCGCTTTTCGCCTGCTCCGGCTTGGTCTCATCATCCTCGCGTACCGCCTTGCGGAACTCGCGGATGCCCTTGCCCAGAGAGCTGCCCACGTCGGTCAGCCGGCCAGCGCCGAAGAGCAACAGGATGATTACCGCTACGATCAACAATTCAGGCCAACCAAAGCCAGGACCAAACATGAGAATACCTCCGAGAACTCTGCGAACTTGCGACCCATCATACCGCCACCGCGGGGCGCTGTCAAATGACGAGCAACGAAAACAGTGATTTCAAATCGGGCGCGGAGTCGAGGCTTTAGCCGGGTCTGGACGATGCCAGTGGAGCGCGGCAACCTGCCTGAAGGCTCGCCTCCTGTTCGGCAGCCACCCGATTTGGAGTCGCTGCAACGAAAACGGCCGGCGCCCTGCTGGTGGACGCCGGCCGTTGGCTCAGCTATCAGTCGCGGAACTGTTCCGCCTGGGGACTAGAAGCGCTGGTAGGTGCCGTTGTTGTAGAGCACCCAGACGCCCGTCGAGGACGTCCACAGCATCATGCCGCCCTGGTACTGCTGAGATGTACCACTGGTCATCTGGGCCGGCGCCTTCGCCCAACCCAGCGTCTGCGACACACCGGCCTCGTTGCGCCAGACCTTGCCGATGCCGTACTCCGGCTGGCACCAACCAGGCGGAGCCACGATGCCCGGATTGTAGGCCGGCTCGGCGGGGGTCCATGTGTTCTGGAACTGTCGCCAGGTTCCGTTGTTGTAGAACACATAGATGATCCCGGTGGTGTCGTTGGCGATGGCAAAACCGCTGTGGAAGGCCTGTTGCGAGCCGCTGAAGCCCTGCTCGTTGGTGCTGGGACAGCCAAGCGCGTTGCGTACGTTGGCGTTCCTGAACCAGACATTTCCGAAGCCGTTTTGCGGTACGATGCTGCACGCCGCAGCAGCGCCGTCGCCGGGCTGCGCCGGCGGCGGGAAGTAGGCGCCGCCTCCACAGGTTGCCGGAGTACACGGGCCGGGCGCCGGGGGTGGCGGCGGCGGCGGCGGCGGTGGCTTGGGCGTGTAGCAGTAGATCAGCAGCGTCTGTCCCGCATAGATGCGGTTGGGATTGGCGATCCCGTTGCGCTGCGCGATGGTCCACATGTTCACGCCGTAGCGGCTGGCGATGCCGGAGAGCGTCTCCCCGCGGCGCACCGTGTGATAGACACACTGCTGGCCAGAGGAAGCGCTGCCGGCCTCGGCGGCAGGGGCCAGGGCAGCCAAAGGCGCCACTGAGATCACCACTGCCAACAACAGACCCAACAAGATGGTTCGCTTCATGATCATCTCTCCTTGGTTGATCATGACAGCCGATAGTTCCGCGGCTTTAGTTTACCATAAGCTGTAAAGTTCGTCAAGAGCGAGATTTCCCCTGTTACGGCTCCGGGGCATCGCCCTCAGGCAACAACGTCACCTGGGCGTAACGATCCTGCGGCAGGAAACGCTGGGCGGCAGCCTGCACGTCGGCCGGCTGCAAGGCCGCCAGCAGCGCATCGTAGGCCAGAATCTCCTCCGGCCGCGCGCTGGGGTCGGTGAAGTGCTCCTCGATGGTCCACAGCCAGAAGCTGTTGTCGCGCAGCGCCTCCTCCCGGTTGCGGCGCAGTTGCTCCTGCACCTTGGCCAGCTCGTCGACCGTTGGCCCCTCGGCCTGCAAGCTGCTCACCTGGGCGAAGAGCGCATCCACCAGCTCGTCGACGCGCTGGGGATCGGCGCTGAAGGCGATCCAGACCGCGTATTCGGGGGTGGGGGCGACGGCCAGGTTCGAGGAGACGAAGGGCGCATAGACGCCGCTGCGCGCCTCGCGCAGCTCCTCGCGCAGGCGCATGGCCAGCACCGCCTCCAGCGCGTCCATCTCCACCGCGCTCTGCACGGTGGGGCTATAGGGGCCGCTGAAGACCAACTGCACCATGCCCTGCGCTTCCTGGCCCTTGACCACCGTGCGTTGGTCGATGCCGTTGAGCTGCAAGGGGGTCGTGGCCCGCCAGCTCTCTGTGCGGTCGCCGCCCGGCAGCGCGCCCAGGTAGCGCTGCGCCAACTCCTTGAGCCGCGTCTGATCCACGTTGCCGACGAAGGTGAAGGTGAAATCGCTCATGTCGCCGAAGCGATCGCGGTAGATCTCCAGGGCCCGCTCGGCGTCGAACGCATCGAGCTGTTCCAGGGTGAGCGGGCCGGTGCGCGCGTTGTCGCCATAGAGGGCATCGCTCAGCGCATCTTGCAGCAGCGCGTCGGGCGCAACGCTGCGGTTGAGCAACGCAGCGCGGGCCTGGCTCTGGTAGACCTGCGCCACGGCCGGGTCCAGCCGCGGCGCGGTGGCATAGAGATAGATCAACTGGAAGACCAGCTCCAGATCCTGCGCCGTGGCATAGCCGCTGAAGCCTTCGTTGACGTCGAAGATGCCCGGTTCGGCGTGTGCAGCCTTGCCGGCCAGCAGCGCTTGCAGGTCGCTGTAGCCCAGCTCGCCCAGTCCGCTCTGGGTCACCAGATAGGCTGCCATGATCGCCTCTGGATAGTCTTCGTCCTCCACCAGCGACGCGCCGCCGGGGCTGGTGGCCGAGAAGACGATCTCGTCTGCCCAGAAATCGGTGGGCTTGACGATCACCCGCACGCCGTTGGCCAGCTCGAACAGGCTGACCCCCAGCTCAGGGTATGTTTCCTCGAAGACGATCTCAGACGGCGGCGGCGGCGCTTCCATCAACTGCTGGCCGGCCGAGCTGTCCACATAGGGCGCCAGCTCCAGCGCAGCCACGTGTTCAAAGAGGGCGGCCAACTCTGCCTCGCTGGGCAGGGCCAGCCCCTCCTTGTGCGGCGCAGTTACGCTGACCAGTTGACCATCGACCGGCGCCAGCGTCTGAAAGGCGGCCGCGACCTCCGCCAGATCGATCTCCGGCAGCAGCCGCGCCGCCAGCGCCACGGCCAGATCGACGCTGGGGCTGGCGGCGCCGGAGAGGAAATGATCGCTGTAGCCCTGGGCAAAGGCGGCGCTCTCCAGGTTGTCCTTCTCGGTCTGCCAGATCTGGAAGCTCAGGGCCAGGTTGGCGCGCTCGCGCGCCAGCTCCTGTTCGGTGAAGCCATGGCGGCGGATGCGCTCCATCTCGGTCAGCACCGCCTCGAGGCCAGCCAGCGCCGCGCCCTCCTGGCTCTCTCCCTGCACCGTGAAGGTCTCGATCTGACGCGCCAGCGGCTGGCTGCCGCTGCTGGCGTAGAGGAAGGGCGCGTCCGGCTGGCGGCTGATCTGATCCAGACGGGTGTTGAACATGGCGCTGGCCAACCCCACCGCCAGCCAACGCCGGAAGTCGCCCACCGTCTGGACCGCCCACGCCGGGCTGATGTGGTCGATGCCGAAATTGGTGGTGGGATACTCCGGGTCAGCCAGCAGCAGAAAGCGGCGCGGCTGGGGCGGCGGCGCGGCCGGTTCGAGCCGCGGCTGCGGCGCGACCGGCGCGGGCAGGTCGGCGAAGCGTTGGCGGATCTGCTCCTCGACCTGCGCCGCGTCGAAGTCGCCCACGGCGACCACAGCCATCAGGTCGGGCCGGTACCAGGTCTGGTAGAAGCGGCGCAGCGCGTCGCCCGGCGCGCTGCGGATCACCGCCATGTCGCCGATGGGCAGCCGGTCGGTGTAGATCGCGCCCGCGGTCAGCGCGGGCCAGCTTTGCCGCCGGATGCGGCCGCCGGCGTTCTGATCGGACAGGCGTTGCTCCTCGATCACCACCCCCCGCTCCTGGTCGATCTCCGCGTCGGACAGGGTGGCGTAGGCGGCCCAGTCCTCCAGGATGTCGAAGCCCGTGGTCAACAGCTCCCCTTGATCGGTGGGCACTTGCAGCATGTAGACCGTTTCGTCGGGGCTGGTGTAGGCGTTGATGTCCGGCCCAAACTCCATGCCCATGCGCTCCAGCGTGTCGATCAGGGTCAGCTCAGGAAAGCGCCGGGTGCCGTTGAAGAGCATGTGCTCGACGAAATGGGCCAATCCCTGCTCCCCCTCCTGCTCCAACACCGAGCCGGCGTTGACCACCAGCCGCAGCTCGGCGCGGCCCAGCGGCTTGTCGTTGCGCTGGACGTAATAGGTCAGGCCGTTGTCCAGCCGCCCCATGCGCACGGCCGGGTCCAGCGGCAGCAGATCGTCGGGCGTCATCAGCGCGGCGGCGGCCGTCGGGTCCTGGAGGGGTTCGTCAGCCGTCGGCTCTGCGGCGGGTTCAGCCTCGCCGGCCGCCGGCTGCACGCTGTCAACGCGCCGTTCGGTGACCAGCGGCGGGAACGGCCCTGCCGGCGCGCAGGCCGCCAGCAGCCAGGAGAGAAGGATCACAAGCGCCAACCAACGGTGTTTCATCTGTGGAACCTCCAAAAAAAGTGCTGGCTACAGCAGGCTGACCGGGTCCACGTCCACCCGCCAGCCGGCCGGCAGATCGACCGTGCGCAGAAAAGCGGCCGGGTCGGGGGCGCGCACGATCAGGTGCCAACGATATTTGCCCTGCTCGCGGCCAAAGAAGCAGGGCGCGGGGCCGATCAGGTCCACGCTGCCCGCGCCGCGCTCCTTGATGGCAAAGCGCAGGCCGCGCGCCAGCGCCTCAGCCTCCGCCTTGGCCCGTTCCCGCTCCTGATGAACGAAGATCAGCCGGGCCAGGCGGCGAAAGGGGGGATAGCCCAGATCGCGGCGGAAGCTCAGCTCCTGGCGGCTGAAGTCCAGGTAGTCATGGCGCCGCGCGGCCTGGATGGCGTAGTGTTCCGGCCGATAGCTTTGCACGATCACCTGGCCCCCCAGCAGGCTGCGGCCGGCGCGTCCGGCCACCTGGGTCAGCAGTTGGAAGCTGCGTTCGGCCGCGCGGAAATCGGGCAGGTAGAGCCCCACGTCGGCGTTGATCACCCCCACCAGCGTCACCAGCGGCAGGTCCAGCCCCTTGGCGATCATCTGCGTGCCCACCATCACATCGGCCTGGCGGCTGGCGAACTGCTGGAGGATGGCATCATGGCTGCCCTTGGCGCCGGTCACATCCCGATCCCAGCGCAGCACCCGCGCCTGCGGCCAGAGCGCCCTGACATGCTCGGCGATCTTTTCCGTGCCCGCGCCCAGGTAGCGAATGCGCCGGCTGTCGCACTGTGGGCATTGATCGGGCTGCGCCGCCCGCCGCCCGCAGTGATGACAGAGAATCACGCCGGCCCCGCCCCTCTCCTGGCCGGCCTCCGACCGGGCGCTGCCCCCTTCGTGATAGGTCAGCGGCACATCGCAATGCTCGCAGGTCAGCACATGCCCACAGTCCCGGCAGATGACGAAGGTGGCCGTGCCGCGGCGGTTCAGGAAGAGAATCGCCTGCTGGCGCGCGGCCAGCACCCGTTCCAGCGCCTCTTGCAGGGCGCGGCTGAACATGGAGCGGTTGCCCGCGCGCAGTTCCTGGCGCAGGTCGATCACCTGCACCGGCGGCAGCTCGGCGTAGCGCGTCTCCGGGTGCAGCGCATCCAGCGGCCGGTAGACGGTCTGGCGCAGGTGGAGCTGCTCCTGCTGTTGGGCGATGGCCTTGGCGTGGCCCATGATGCGCCGCGGCAGCTCCAGCAGCCGGAGCTGGCCCAACTGGGCGGCGTAGAAGCTCTCCAGCGCCGGGGTGGCCGAGCCCAGCAGCAGGACGGCGCCGCTGAGGCGGGCCAGTTGCAGGGCCGTGTCGCGCGCGTGGTAGCGGGGCGCACGCTGGCTTTCCTTGTAGGAGGGGTCATGCTCCTCGTCCAGCACGATCAGGCCCAGGTTGGGCAGGGGCAGAAAGAGGGCCGAACGCGCGCCCACCACCACCTGCACCTGGCCGGCGCGCGCCTTGCGCCAGACATCGTAGCGCTCGCCGGGGGAAAGCTCGCTGTGGTAGACCGTCACCCTTTCGCCGAAGCGGGCGGCGAAGCGGCGCACCGTCTGCGGCGTCAAGGCGATCTCCGGCACCAGGGCGATGGCCTGCTGGCCGGCCTCCAGCGCCGCCTGGATCGCGCGCAGGTAGATCTCGGTCTTGCCGCTGCCGGTGACGCCATGCAGAAGGTAGGCGGAACGATTCGTAACCGGTGGCCCGGAAGCCGCAACCGGAGTTGCCGCCATGCCTGAAGCGCCCATCGGCGACCCGTCATCGGCCATCTGCGACTGGCGGGTTGCTGCCTCGATCCCCTCCTTGATCTCGGCCCACACCCGCGCCTGGTCTTCGGTCAGGGCCGGCGCTCTGTCCGCGACGAAGACCTTGCCGGCCAGCGGATCGCGCCAGATCTCAGCTTCCTCCAGCGAGATGAGCCCGGCCGCGGCCAGCTCGCGCAGGGTGGCCAGGTCGGCGCCGACCTCGGCATAGAGCCAGCCGACCCAGACCGGCCCCGCCTCGCCGGCCAGCGCCTCCAGCACCCGGCGGTATTTTTCGCCGCCGCGCAGCTCGATCAACCGCGCGTTCACCTCGGCCGCAGGCAGCAGCAGCGTGACGGTCTTGTCGGCCTCGATGCGCAGCCAGCCGCGTTCGGCCAGGCTGCGGATCGGCGCGATCGTGCAGCCGGCGGCCGCGCCGATGGCGGCCGCGCTGGGCGCAGGCGTGGGGTGTTCGGCCAGCCAGGCCAGCGCGTCGGCCTGCTTGGACTGCCGCCCCAGGGTGGGCAGCGTCTGGGCGATGGTCTCCTGGTTGGCGGCCAGCGCGACCTGCTTGCCGGTCTTGGGCCTGGGGGGCGGCTCGACGATGCGCCGCTGGCGGGTGATCCACCCGCGCTCGATCAGCGGATCGGCCAGGCTGCGGCGGCTCAGATCGCCCTCCAGCCGCGCCAGCACCCGCTCAGGCGTCGTTCCATGCGCCAGCAGATGGGCCAGCAGCGCGTGCTGCTCCGCTTTCAGCCCCGGCAACTGGGCAAAATAGGGGCCGCCGTGCAGCGCCTCGACGAAATCCTCCGTCCCGAAGCTCATCTGCTCGGCGCTGTGCTCCTCCGCCGGGCGGGAAAGGGGGCCGGCCGCGAGGGTGCGTCTTCCCTCCTCTGTCAACGCCAGCACCGGCTCGGCCTTTTGCGCCAGGCCGGTGGGCAGCATCAGCAGCAGACAGTCCAGAATCGGCGCCAAGGTGTGCCGGCTCAGCCAGCGGGCCAGCTCAAGCTGGGCAGGCGTCAACACCGGTTCCGGCAGCACCAGATCGATCAGCGCCCGCGTGCGCACCCCCTCCGGCGCGGCGTCGCTCAGCGCCAGCACCACCCCGTGCAGCTCCTCGCGGCCAAAGGGAACCCAGACCAGATGGCCAGGCCGCAGGGCCGCGGCCAGGTGGGCGGGCACGCTGTAGTGGAAGGTCACGCCCAGGGGCGCGTCGCCATCCTCGCTGACCGGCTCCTGCGGGGGCCGGGTCTTGCCCAACGGCCGGCGGGCCATGGGGGTGTGGACGGCGATCTCGGCGAACATGGCGCCCTATCCGCCCCAGCGTATAGTCCCCACCAGCGCCAGCCCGGCCAGAATCACGGTGACGGCCAGCAGGTGCGGCAGGCGGCGGCCGACGGTGGTGCTGTCTTGCAGGGTGAACGCGCCGTCAGCCGTGGGGGTGAAAACCGACGGCGCCTGGTATTTGGGTGCCAGAATCCAGCCCAGCAGCATGCCAAAGACCAGACCCCCCATGTGCGCCAGGTTGTTGATGCCGGGGATGGTGAAGCCCAGCACCAGGTTGATGCCGGCCAGCATCAGCAGGCTGCGCAGTTGGGTCTGGCCCCGCTGGCCGAAGGTCGCGCGGTGCAGGTAGAAGTAGGCGATGGAGGCGCCGATGAGGCCGAAAATCGCGCCGCTGGCGCCGGCCGAGATGCCCCCCGCGCCCAGCACGAAGGAGGCCAGGCTGCCGCCCAGGCCGGCCAGAAAGTAGATCAGCAGGAAGCGCGCCGAGCCATAGAGCCGCTCCACGTCCTGGCCAACGACGTAGAGGGCGTAGCTGTTGAACAACAGGTGGATCACGCCGATGTGCAGGAACATGCTGGTCAGCAGCCGGTGATATTCCCCCTGGGCGATCAACTGGTTGTGCATGGCGCCGAAGAACACCAGCACCCGCGTGTCCTGGCTGCCGTTCAGGCCAAGGCCGTTGAGCGCGCCGAAGGCGGTCATGGCCAGGAAGACGGCGATGTTGATGCCCAGCAGGATGAAGGTCCAGCGCGGCTTGGCCAGGGGAATGCGGAAGCCCATCTGCACCATCGAGCTGGGCGGCTGGCTGGCTTGAGCCTCTGGTTGTGGATCCATCCTCATAACAGCACCGGCTCCCAGTCAACCCGGCAGCGTTCGGCGGTCATGATGGCCAGCACCTGCTGCACTGCCTCGTCCAGTTGGCCGTCGCGGTTGATCACCACATAGTCGAATTCGGAGAGACGGCGCAGCTCCTCGCGCGCGGTGGCGATGCGCATAGCCAGCCGGCCGGGGTCCTCGGTCTGCCGGCCGCGCAGGCGGGCTACCATTTCCTCCTCCGACGAGGCGATCAGGAAGATGGCCACGGCCTGCGGCACCAGGCTGCGGATGGTGGCCGCGCCCTGCACGTCGACGCGCAGCACCACGTCCAGCCCGCTGGCCAGGCCTTTGCGCGCCTCGGACTTGGGGATCCCCTTGTAGTCGCCGTAGACCACCGCGTGTTCCAGCAGCTCTTTCTGCTCGATCATGGCGGCGAACTGTTCGATGGTGACGAAGTGGTAGTCCTTGCCGTCGATCTCGCCCGGACGCCGGGCGCGGGTCGCGGCGGTCACCACCTGGTAGAAGGGCACGCCCATCTGGTGCATGTGGGCCATGACCGCATCTTTGCCCACGCCTGAGGGGCCGGAGAGGATCACCAGCAGCGGCCGCGGGGCGTGGATGGTCTCGTAGGGGTCAGGGGTGAGATCGGTTTCGGGCATAAGGGCTCTTTCTCCACCTTTGCACTTGGCGCCAGCAGCGCAGGTTAGTATAATCGGGTCGGATTGGTGCGCCAATCCACCAGGCATCAGTGTACCCGATTCCCTCTCTATGCCCAAAAGGAGCAGAGCATGCCGATCTATGAGTACCGTTGCGCCGGATGCCGGCGGCGGGTGGCCATCTGGTGGAAGACGTTCGCTGAGGCGGCCGAGGGAGCGCCGGTCTGTCCCCGCTGCGGCGCACAGGAGCTGAGCCGGCTGATCTCACGTGTGGCGGTGGTGCGCTCCGAGGAGAGCCGGCTGGATGCAATGGCCGACCCCAGCGCCTTCGGCGACCTGGACGAGAACGATCCCCGCGCCATCGGCCGCATGATGCGCCGCATGAGCGCCGAGATGGGCGAGGAACTGGACGGCGAGATGAGCGAGGTGGTGGATCGGCTGGAAGCAGGCGAAAGCCCCGAATCCATCGAGGAATCGATGCCGGCCATGCCTGACATGTGAACCAACGCCCCCGTTGGTTGAGTAGGCGGCCTACTCAACCCGCACCCCCGTTGGTTGAGTAGGCTGCCGTATCGAAACCAACGCCCCGCTCACGCGCTCCGCATGACCAGCTCCGCATCGTCATTGCCCACGAAGTTGACGCGCCGGGAGACCGGGTAGGCTGTCATGCGTTCGGCCGGGTAGGGGCGCAGAATATCTTGCCAGATGGCCGGCTCGGCGGCGTTGTCCAGCCAGATGGCCTCGTGCTCCGGCAGCAGAATGGCCGGCATGCGGTTGTGAATCGGCGCCACCAGTTCGTTGGGCTCGCCGGTGATGATGGTGAAGGTGCGCAGCAGGCTGCCGTCGGGCGCGTTCCAGCTCTCCCACAGCCCGGCCATGGCAAAGGGCTCGCCGGCGGCCAGGGTGATGCGCATGGGCTGCTTGCCGTCGGGCGTCTTCTGCCATTCGTAGAAGCCATCGGCCAGCACCAGGCAGCGGCGCTTCTTGAAGGCGGTGCGAAAGGCCGGCTTCTCGGTCAAGGTCTCGCAGCGGGCGTTGATCATGCGGCTGCCGATGGCGGGATCCTTGGCCCAAAAGGGGACCAGGCCCCACTGCAAAAGCTGGATGGCCGGCGGGCCGTCGTTCAGAATCACCGGCAACTGCTGCGTGGGCGCGGCGTTGTAGCGCGGCCGCAGCTCATCCGCCGGCAGGCTGGCCTGGAAGCGCTCGGCCAGATGTTCGGGGTCGGTGAAGAGGGTGAACCGTCCACACATGAGGTTTCTCCGGGGTAGCAAACCCGTGGGTTGCGCACTGTCGCAGGGTCTGTGCGGCAAGATCGCACTGATGTTCTAATTGTAGCGCGTTCTGCGGTTCCTGGCAAGGTTCTGAGCCATGCCGCCGCCCGCCATGAAAATCACAAGGCCCTGGCGCATGGCCAGGGCCTTGTTCGTTGGCTGGACAGCTCCCCTAATCCGCCCGTTGTCACAGCCAACCTCCCGATCTACTACTATTAACGACAATCGGCCACAGATTCTGTCACCCGCGGCGTCAATTTGTCCAAAGATATGGCCGCCAGGCCGGGTTGCGCTGGGCATCGTGCAGCAGCGCAGCCTGGACGCCGATCGGCTTGCCCGGCGGGCGCAGCAAGGCCATGCCAGCTTCCTGCGGCGTGCGGTCAGCCTTGATCGCGTTGCAGGCCGGGCACGCGGCCACCAGGTTGGTCCACGACCACCCGCCGCCGCGCGATTGTGGCAGCACGTGATCGATGGTCAGCCGGCCGGCCGGCAGCGCCAGGCCGCAGTACTGGCAGGTGTAGGCATCGCGGGCCAGGATGGCGGTTCGGCTGAGCGGCAGGGCGCGCTGGCGGGCCACCGGCGCCCGGCCGTGCAGCCGAATCACCGACGGCTCCGGCAGCGTCAGCGAAGGGGAGCGCACGCTGCGCTCCAGGCACTCCACCAGATGCGCCTTGTTCTGCAACACCAGCGTCACCGCGCGGCGCAGCGACACCACGTACATCGGTTCGTAAGTTGTGTTGAGAAGCAAGACAGACATCATGGGAAACCTCACGGCAACGTACCTGTTCAGCGTTCCATCTCGGCCAAGCCGTTGGCCCGGGGCAGACCCCCGCCGCCACTCGCAGGGAAATCGAGCGTGCCACTGGCGTACTGGCCTTGGCGCCGGCTCTCCACCGGCGGCGTTCCACCAGATCAGACGGTGATCGTCGATAGATCAGGCCAACTGCTTGCCGAAGAGGGACCGACCGTGTCCGCCCTGCACCGGTGCGATGAGCACCGGTGCAGGGCCGTTTTGAGCCAACACCTGACCGACCATTCCCACGACCCACCCTCACGGCAGTCGTCGCAACGCCAGCACTGGTAGTACACCTTCGACATTACCGATCTAAGCATACCCTTTACCCGGTACACCTTGATTCGACAGTGTTTGGATTACTATTGTTTGTAACGACGGGCTTGCGCCCACCGGCCTGACATAGCACCTCAGGCAAGGAGATGCCCTCAGCGTTGCATGACTGACCGCTACACCAGCCGCTCAGGTAGTCCGCGAATCTTCTAGGCCGCCAACTGCACGCTCCAGTTGGCGGCCTGCAGGCGCAGGTCCAACGCCCGGATCTCTTTGGCCAGAGCGTCGATCTCCTTCTGCATGGCGGCCACGTCCACCGTGACCACCGCGCGCACCTCGCTGCGGCTCACAACCACGCGCTGGTGCACCGCCCGGGCAGCATAGATCGCCCGTTCCAGGGTATTGTGACGCAGGGTCAGCATGTCGCGTCGGACAATGGCCTCCATCAGGCTCCAGCCTTCCTCGCCCGGCAGCGGGGTCGCCAGATTGGTGCGGTTGATGGCCGCGATCAGGTGTTCCAGGTCGGCGACAGCCGCATCGATCTGCGCCAGCAGCGCCTGCGGCGTTTCGGCGGGCGTGCTCCCTTCCTGCACCTGGACGTTGAGGCACAGGCGATTCTCCAGGTCCTCCAACTGTTTCTTGAGGCCTTTGCGCTCCACGAGAGCCTCGGCCAGCGTCATCTTGAGTTCGAGAGTCATGTTGTCATCTCCACAGCGATGGTTGTTCGCGGCCCTGTGGGTTCTGCAACCCGCTCAGTCCGCGTCTTTGACTTGAAATGGCCGCTCGGGCCGGTCTGTGCGCAGCCACCGAACCCCGCCATTGTCATTGACGGTTGTGCGCCAGCGCATGGATGCCTAATTCCAGAGTGCGTCGCCGCGTGTGCTTTCCAGCTCGATCAGCGTCTCGCGGGCGATGAAGATGATCTCACGCAGCCAGCCGCGCAGCGCCTCCAGCGACAGATCGGTGATCATCTCGACCCGGCCCATGCTGGCCGCGTCGTGCAGCAGGTCCAGCTTCAGACACAGGTCGCCGAAGCCGTCCTCACCGAAGTCGTAGACCATCTGGTGGCGTACGATCAAATCCTGCATAGCTTGTGGGTTCATCGGTCGTCTCCTGGAAACGGGCAACAAAAAAGCGTGAGACTGGTCGGCCGGTCTCACGCCTTGGTTGCTATGCTGGGGAGCAGGTGACGCCCTGCCCAAGCAGTGTGCGCTCTCAGGGTGAAAGCGCTCCTGTGACGTGAGACGGGATGCG
>JAKQCW010000281.1 GCA_029558955.1 Chloroflexota bacterium | reverse complement strand
CCGTTGGTCGAGTAGCCGGCTGCCGGCGTATCGAGACCCTCCGGAGGGGTTTCGGTACGCTGGAATCGTGCGTCCTCATGCGAGTTGTGTGCCCTCAACCCGCTACTCAACCCACGGGAACGCACGCGCCGTTGGTCGAGTAGCCGGCTGCCGGCGTATCGAGACCCTCCGGAGGGGTTTCGGTACGCTGGAATCGTGCGTCCTCATGCGAGTTGTGCGCCCTCAACCCGCTACTCAACCCACGGAAGCGCACGCTCCGTTGGTCGAGTAGCCGGCTGCCGGCGTATCGAGACCCTCCGGAGGGTTTCGGTACGCTGGAATCGTGCGTCCTCATGCGAGTTGTGTGCCCTCAACCCGCTACTCAACCCACGGAAGCCTGCGCGCCGTTGGTCGAGTAGCGTGGGTTGAGTAGGCGTCTGCGCCGTATCGAAACCCGTCTGCGGCGTATCGAGGCCCTGGCATCACTTGTTGTCTTGCTGGCGCTTGGCATGATACTTGGCGAAGTCCTTCTTGGCTAATCCGGGCAGGGCTTCGAAGTCGCCGCGTATCAGCGCCTCGCGTTTGGTCCGGCTCCAGCCTTGTACCTGCTTTTCGGCAGCATAGGCCTGGCGGATGTCGGGAAACTCGGCGCTATAGACCAGTTCCACGGGCCTGCGGCGGGCTGTGTATTCGGCGCCGATGCCGTCGTTGTGCTCCACGATGCGGCGTTGCAGGTCAGTGGTCGAGCCGACGTAATAGGAGTTGTCGGCGCAGCGCAGGATATACATCCAGGGCATAGGGTGGCCTCTAAGCTTGGATCGTTACTCGACAGGTTCGCCGGTCACGTTGGTCGAGTAGCGGATTGAGGGAACTCGATTCGCATGGGGTCAGTCAATTCTAGCATATCGAGCCCTCCCGGAGGGTCTCGATACGGTCACAGCGGCCTACTCGACCGGCGGATCGGAGGGTGGCTAACTGCCGCCGATCTTCTGCAGGACGTATTGCGTGACCGGGCCAGCCACACCGGCAAGAATGGGGGAGGCGAAGGTGCTGACCACGGCGGTCACGGCGCTGGGAACCAGACCGACCAGGCCGTCGATCAGCTTGGCCAAGCGCGTGTCGTTGGCTTTCTTGCCTTTGCCGGCCTCGGCCTGCAACTCACGAGCGGTTTGCTCGGCGGCCTGACGTTGGGCGGGATCGGCCTGTTGCACGGCAGTCATGATCGGCGCGAACAAGCGATCCAGGTCAGCTGTCGAGATGCCCACCGTAACTGTGGACTGCTCGACCCGGCCGATGACACCAACCGTGCTGCCGGTGATGTCGCCGACGGTGGTCTTGTCGCCCAGCACCTTGTCGCCATGCACCTCGTCACCGTAGACGATCTTGTCGCGGCCGACGAACGATCCGCCACGGTTATCGAGACTGCCGCCGATGAAGGCGCCGCCGCCCGTGTTGGTGACCGTGCTGGTTGTCGGCAGACCAGCCCATGCACCAGGCTCCGGCTCGATTTCCGGTTGCCCGGCAAAGGGGAGGCCTTTGGGCTGCGTGTCGCCGGCCGCGTAGTAGGCTAGCATGAAGTTGTCGGCCTGTTCGAAGTTGAGGATGGGATGCTGGCGTCCGTTGGTCCTCTGGGGCACCTTCTCACGTGCATAAAGCGCCAGGTCAGCCGCGCGCACGTAGCCATCCTGGTGGGATGCGCCCCGGCCGGCCAACGCCTCGATGAGCGCCAGCGTGAAGGCGCTGTACGGCTTGCCGGCAAAGGAGAACTCATCAGCCTTGGATGAGGCGATCACCACACGGCCGCTGCCTTGGGCCAGCAGGTCGTGGGCTTCGGGCGGCAAGGCCGCCTTGGCGAACTGAGCGCCAGGCGCTTTGCTCTCCTCAATCCCACCGGCGTGGCAGCAGTCCAGCAGCACCAGCAGCTTCTTGGCCGGGATCGCTGCCAAGCGGTCGGTCAGTTCTTTCCCGCTGATGCACGATTGAGGGAGCTGGCCCAGGTTGTAGCCAAAAGGCAGCAGGAAGTAGGCATGGCCGATGGCGGTCGCCACTTGGTAGCCGTGGCCTGAGTAGTAGAAGACAACGGTCGCCTCAGGATCGGTCAGGTCCGCCAGCGCATCCAAGGCTCCCAGGATTGCGTCTTTGTTCGCGCCGGCTCCTGTGAGTAGCTGCACCTGGCCGCTGGGATAGGCGCAGCGCTCCGGGTCCCGCAGGATGCCGGCCAAGCCAACGGCGTCGTCAACTGTGTTGGGCAGGTCAGCGCCGACGCCGACGATGAGGGCGTGTCCGTGGGCAAATGAAGCGTTCATTGGGTAGTTCTCCTTCAAAAACCGCCAGCTAGAGCAGGCGCTTATTGCGCTGTAAATTAAGTTCCTGAGAATTTCTCGTTCTCAGGTACCACCTGCCGATCATGGGAGTTCAGCTTCTGACGAGCGGCAGGTATGGAGAACTGCCAGTTGAGCTTGATGCGTTTGGCACCTCGTTCCTGGACGATGGCCAGGACTTCTGTTGTGGGCATGTCGATCGTTGGAATGCGCCGGTCAAGGCAAGCGCGAGCAATAGCCGAGAATTCGATCTCGATCATGTTGAGCCAACTGGCCGACTTGGGTGTGTAGATGAACTCGAACTTCTGAGACATGGCAAACGCCTCGTCGGCAGGCAGATGTTCATAGAAGGAGCTGGCATTATGAGTGTTCAACAGGGACGTTCATCGAAGCAGATCGCAGGAAGCGTCGGATCGTATGGTTGACTGTAGATCCACAGCTTTTCAGGTTGGATTTCGCGCATCAGAGCGAACTCACGTAGCGGTCGACCGCTTCATCGATGCTCAACTCGCCGGCGCGCACGGCCGCTTCGTAGGCCGCCCCCCAGTGGAAGAGATGCGAGCGGGCCCCTTGCAGCTCCAGCAGCATCAGGCGGGCCAGCGCGCCGCCGCCGGTCAGAAAACCGGTCTCGACATAATCCCGTTCGGTGCGCGACCGGTCATAGGCCAGGCGCACGATCTTGGCCTGCCAGCCATCGCGCCAGGTGAACTGGCCATAGCTGGCGCGCGCGTCGCCGTCGAAGGGCATGCCCACCGCGCCCACGTTGGCCACCAGCACCCCGTCCAACCGGCGCACCAGCGGCACATGGGTGTGGCCGACCACGAAGAGGGGGGGGTGCGGCCGGCCAATCTGCAAGCGCAGCACGCGGTCAGGCGTGTCAGGATAGACGCCGTCGCGCGTGCCGCGCATGGAGGCGTGGACGATGCGCGCCTCGCTGCCGTCGGGCGCCAGCACGGTCTGCTGAAAGGGCAGCGCCTCCAGCACGTTCATCAGACCGTTCAACTGCCGCCAAGTCCAGAAGGAGGTCTGAAAGATGTTGAATTGCGGGCCGCTGCGGGCTGCATCGGGCTGGGCCTGGCGCAGCACGTATTCCTCGTGATTGCCCAGCACCAGCCGCCAGCCGGCTGTCTGCTGACGTTCCAGCACCAGCCGCAGGCATTCAGCCGGCCGCGGCCCGCGGTTGACGGTGTCGCCGGCCACCACCACCGCGTCCGGCTGCCAGGCGTCGATGTGGTCCAGCGTCACGTGCAGCGCAGAAAGGTTGGCGTGGATGTCGGCCAGAACCGCTAATTTCATGGTGGATGGGTGATGGGGGCTGCGCCGGCCGCATCAACCGCTGGCCGGCCCACGCGTCGCGCGCTGGCGTGTGCGCTAGGGCTGGCGCACCTCGGCCTCGACCGTCAACTTCTCTCCGCTGGCGAACTCCAGCCTCACCGGGAAGGTGTCGCCCACGGCCAGGTCACGGGTCAGGCCGATCAACATGATGTGATAGCTGCCGGGCTTGAGCTCAATCTGGCCGCCGGCCGGGATTTCGATGCCATCCTGGACCTGCTGCATGCGCATCACATCCCCTTCCATGACCGTCTCGTGGATTTCGACCGCATGGGAGACATCAGCCCGCGCCGCGGTCAGCCGGTCTGCCGCTGCGCCGTCGTTGGTCAGGCGCATGTAGACTGCGCTGTTGGCGCCGCCATGTTGCATCGGCTGGGTGTCCCCTTCCATGGGCGCGTCGCCCATGGTCTTGGCCGGCCGGGCCCAGACGTCCTGGGCGCTGAGGCCCTGGCCGGACGCGGAGGGTGCGGGCGTTGGCGTGCACGCAGCCACGGCCAACCACAGGATCAACAGCGCGCTCAGCACGACGCCGGCGCGCCTTTCGCTGAAACTCTTGGACTGCATGGGTGTTCTCCTTTTCGAGCACCAAGATCGTTGGCAACTGCTCAGCCGGCGAGCCAGCCGGTGCCGCACCCGTGGATTGAGTAGGCCGCCGTATCGAAATCCACGGGTGCGCACCGGCGGTTGAGCTGTTGCGATCGTTGAATGAATTGGCGCCTCTTGCCGCCATGCTCAACCGTCCGCCGTATGGGACACAATTCTGGGTTGCGATCGTTGAATGAATTGGCGCCTCTTGCCGCCGCTTCGGAAGGCGGCGGACTCTCAACTCTCCGCTTGATTCATATAGCACGGAAGCTCAAATCGTGTCAAATTGCACGAGCAAATAAAGAAACCAAATATGATCTAGGTCATAAGCCAGCCGGGGAATATCTGGTATGATGGGAACGTTTCACCTCAGGTCAACGACGATTCATCCTGAAAGGAGCATTCTGGCATGCGGAGATTGAAAACCGGGCGTTGGCGTTGGATGCTTGCCTTGGCCGTGACCGCCTTGATTGCAATTGTCCTCGTTCGCCCCGCCGTCGGACGTGGCCAGAATGGCCCGGCGCGCG
>JAKQCW010000271.1 GCA_029558955.1 Chloroflexota bacterium | reverse complement strand
ACTGCCCCCGCGGTATGTGGGGCCCTGAAATGCACTAAGCAGCTCACTTCATCAATGTCCAAACCATTTTCTACTCCCGAATCGCCTTTGTCCCAGTCAAGACACCAGTTGGTCATTCACGCCAACTATGAGCTGTTTGGGATAGCCCTGGCCGTGTTGCAGACTGTCAACTCCGTGCTCTGGCTGGCGTTGCGCGATCAGAGGGAAGGACAGGTGATCCTCGTGGTCGCCGTAGGCATCAGTTTGTTCTTCTGCGTCGACGGCGTCTATCGTTGGCTGCGCTCGCCCAGCCGGCGCCAGTTCCTGTACACCCATCACGGCTGGCTGTTGTGGCTGGGCAGCCTGCCTGTCCCCTTCGTGGCTCTGTTGCGCCTGCTGTGGTATCGGCTGATCATTCGCCGCCTGCGGCACAGCGACTATTCCGACATGGTGAGCGTTGTAGTTGAAAAGCGCGCTCAAAGTACCTTGCTGGGCGCGATTCTTGCTGCCATCATCGTGCTGGAGGCGGCAGCTACTCTGATTCTCGGCGCCGAATCCCAGTCGCCCCAGGCCAACATCCAGACCGCCGGCGACGCTGTGTGGTGGACTGTGGTCACGGTGGCCACCGTGGGCTACGGCGACAAATATCCGGTGACGCCGGCCGGCCGGGTGATTGGGGTCTTCGTCATGATCGTCGGCGTTGGTCTTTTTGGCGTGCTGACCAGCTTTCTGGCCCAGTGGTTCGTGCGCGCCCGACAGAGCGGAAGCGCGCAGGCTGCCGATACCCCCGTCAGCGCCGAGGATTTCCAGGCGCTGCTGGCCAGGCTGGAGTCGATCAATGCGCTGCTGGAGCAGCAAGGGGCGGCTCATCAGGTCCACGACGCTGATCTGCGCGGCCGGCCGGCCGAGATCGAGCGGAAGCTGGCCGGAGGGTGAAGCGATTCCAGTCATCGATCATTGAGCTACCCGACAGGTTCTGTGAGTGCGCTGTACACGTGGGTCGGGTAGGTTCTGGCGGCGTCTGCCAGCGATCCTCGCAGTGCGCAACAGGCTTCCAAGAGCCGAGAATCGCCGCCAGAACCGTATCGAGACCCGATGGGTTGCCAGGTGCGGCCCGCCGTTTGTTGGACGCGCCTGACTCGGCTACAATGCCATTCGGCGCAGCGTGCGCCTATATTCGGCATTACTTTCTCATGGAGGTCTTTCATCATGTCCAAGAACAGTCCTTGGTGGCTGGCATTGATCCAAGGTCTGGTGGCCCTCGGCGCAGGATTGTTCCTGCTCATCGACCCCACCTCGGCCAGATTCCTCGTGGGCTTGTTGGCGGCGGCCTATCTGCTGGTCACCGGTCTCATCTACACCATGCGCGGCATCATCGTGCGCCGGCCGGGCAAGAGCAGCCTGTTGTTGATTCGCGGCATCGTCGGCCTGATCTTCGGCGGCGTGCTGCTGGCGATGGCCTTCTTCAACATCGGCAGCCTCAACCTGGGCTACACCATCCTGGCCATCGGTCTCATCGTCTTTGGCGGCATGGGTCTCTTCCACGGCCTGTTCCAACGCGAGGGCAAACCTTTTTCCTGGGGCTCGGTGATCGTCCATGCCGCGCTGCTGGCCTGGGGTCTGATCATCCTCCTCTTTCCCAGCGTCAACCTGCCGGTCGTCAGCGGCTGGATCCTGATCATCATCGGCGTGGTGATCGTCGCCTACACCATCCTGGGTCGCAAGGACCCCGCCCGCGAAGCCATCTGATCCTCATCATCCATGAACATTACCACGTTGTTGGATCGGCTGCCGCTGCTGGCAGTTTTGATCGGCACAGCTCTGCTGGCCCTGCTGGCCATGGAGATCGGCTTTCGCCTCGGTCGCTCCTGGCAGCGCCGCACCCACGTTGAAAAAGAGGGGCCAGTGGGCGCGTTGGCCGGCGCCACCCTGGGGCTGCTGGCCTTTCTCCTGGCCTTCGTCACCGGCATGGCTGTACAGCGTTTTGATCACCGGCGCATGCTGGTGGTCAACGAAGCCAATGCCATCAGCGGTGCATTCCTCAACGCCGGCTTCCTGGACCAGCCGGCCCGTTCCCAGGCTCGCGTCTTGCTGCGGGAGTACGTCGATATCCGGCTGAACGCGGCGGCCGATCTGACTCAGATCTCACAGACGCAAGCCCGTTCAGAACAGATTCAAACCGAGCTTTGGACCCAGATCGAGCCCATCGCGCGCGCCAACCAAACCCCTATGACGGCCCTCTACGTCACCGCGTTGAGCAACATGATGGACATTCATGTCGAGCGAGCAGATGCCATTCGAAGCTCGCACCTCCCCAACAGCCTGTGGCTCGGCCTCTATGCCATCGCCATGCTGACCATGGGGCTGGTGGGGGTGCAGGTCAGCTACACCGAACGCCGCAACTGGACCAGCCTCATCATTCTGGTGATGGTGTTTTCGCTGGTGCTGACGCTGATCGTCGACCTCGATCGCCCGACCCAAGGAATCATGGTCATCAGCCAGCAGGCGATGCTGGATCTGCAAGCGCAGATGCAGGCTGTCATGCCATGAGCTTGGTCTGCGAGAGAAGCACCCGGCGTTTGACACGATGTCTGAGCAGTGACAAAGTGCTTAGCTCTGGCAACGCCTGAAGCGGGCGGGGTGCGGCCTGAATGAAACGGCCACCGGATCGTCGATCCGGTGGCCGTTTGCTTGTTGAGTTACGTCGACGCGTGTTACTTCTTCGGTGCGTCCCCGGCGGCGCGGATGCCGGGCAACTGCTGCAAGGCGCTGATCAGATCGACCCCGGTCAGCGCCTCCACCGTGGCCGGCACCTGGGCGACGATATTCGTGATATCGGCCGTGACCTTGGATGCACCCGCGCCGCTCTGGGCATCGCCGCCGGTGCTGATCACCACGATGCGCTCGGTCTGGGCCAGCGGCTGCGCGATGGCCGCGGCCACCTGCGGCAGCGCCTCGATCAACTGCTGGATGATGGCCGCCTGGTTGTACTGCTTCCAGGCCTCGGCCTTCTTCTCCATGGCCTGCGCCTCGGCGAAGCCAGTGGCCTGGATCACGTCAGCCTCGGCCAGACCCCTGGCCTTGACAACCTCAGCCTCGGCCAGGCCGCGGGCTCGCACCGCGGCCGCATCGCCCTCGCCGATGGCCTGGGTCGCGGCCGACTGGCCCTGCGCCTCGGTCAGCCGCTTGAACTTCTCCGCGTCGGCCAGCGTCTCGATGCGGTAGCGCTCGGAGTCGGCCGGCTTGCGCACAGTGGCCTCCAGCTCCTTCTCCTTGCGCAGCGCTTCCTGCTGCTGCACCTCGATCTGCTTCTGCTTGGCGATTACCTCGATCTGGATCTCCTGCTCCTTCACCGACTGGGTGGTCTTGGTCTCTTGCAGCTTGTAGGCCAGGTCTGCCACCGCCCGGTTCTGGTTGACCTCCTGATCGTAGGCGGCCTTTTGCACCGCGTAGCTCTTCTGCGACTCGGCGATGCGCGTCTCGGCCACATACTTGGCCATCTCTCCTTCCTGGCGGGCCTGCGCGCTCTTGATGGTGGCATCGCGCGCTGCCTCAGCCTGGCCGATGGCCGCGTCGCGCTTGACCTCGGCCGTGCGCTTCTGGCCCAGCGCATCCAGGTAGCCCTGGTCATCCTGGATGTCGCGAATGGTGAAGGAGATGATGCGCAGGCCCATGGCCGCCATGTCGCCCGACGACACCTCCTGCACCTGTTGGGCAAAGGCGTCGCGGTCGCGATAGACCTCCTCCACCGTCAGCGTGCCCAGAATGGCGCGCAGGTGGCCTTCCAGCGTCTGCAAGGCCACGTTGCGGATCTCATCCTCGGTCTTGGAGAGGAAGAGCTGGGCCGCGGTGCGGATAGCCGTCTCGGTGGGGTCGATGGACACCTGCGCCACCCCGTCCACGGTGATGGGCACGCCCTGCACCGTGTAGACGCGATGCGTCACCACGTCGATGGTCATCACTTCCATCGACAGCCTGTCGACCCGCTCGATGGCCGGGAAGACGAAGGTGCCGCCGCCGCGCACGATGCGGAAAGCCTGGCCATCCTTGCGCCGGCGGCCGCCGGAGATCACCAACACCTCGTTGGGGCCGACCTTGTGATAGCGGTTGGCGAAGAGAATGCCAAAGGCCACCGCCACGATCACCAGTGTTATCGGCACGCACGCCAACAGAACAAGACTGTCTCCCATGATCGCTGCTCCTTCAGATCGCCTCTAGGGCTGTGAGTTGGACTGACCCTGCGAGGCGGGCAGGCGCTGGCGGACGAGCACCACACCCGCGCCGAGAACCTGCTCGATGACGACCAATGAACCGCGCGAGATGGCCACGCCCTCTGCGGAGCGCGCCGGCCGGCTCATGCGCTCGTTTTGCACGTCGAAGTGTACTTCGCCCAGGCCGTTGGCTGGAACGGGCGTCGTCACCACCCCCTCCAGCCCTACCATCTCCGCTTCCGCGATATTGGTGCTGCCGTGCAGCTCGATCAGCAGACGGCTGTAGAGCGCGGCGATCAGCAGGCTGATCACTCCGGCCGACAGGCCAGCGATCAGCAGGCTCAGGCGCGCATCCATGTTGAACCCGACCGAGGTGATCAGCCCGACTGCGCCGAACACCGCCAGGAAAGACCCAATGGTCACCGGGCTGAAGATGGTCAGGTCGCCAGCCCCATCGCCGCCGCCGAGATCGACGTCGGCGCCGACCTCGCCGCCGTCAAGGCCGCTCAACACCAATGAAGCCAACGCCAGAATCAATCCGGCCACCAGCGAGGAAAAATAGATGCAATTCAGGGTCGTAGCATTGGCTGCGTCAAGAAGTCCTGACAAAATGGCCTCCTGTCTGCGCGATGAGCTGCCGCGCCCAGCCTGCGTCAATCATAGCTGGCCGCGGCATTATACCCCTGAACGCGCTGTTGGCCAATCAGCCAGGGGCAGTGCTTGGTGGCGCGTCCACGCTGTGGTATAATCGCGCCCAGCGCCGGGCCGCACCAGCCCGCCCGCAGCATTCAGCGCATCTGGAGGACCTGTCTGTGGCCAAGTCAAGCAAAGGACGCCAGAACCGTGACTGGCGTCGCACCATGTTTCTCGTCATCAGCGTCTTGATTGTTCTTTCCATGCTCATCAGCATGGCGGTGGCCTTCGCGCCGCCCGCTTCACCCTGAGCCTTGAAGCCCGAGGAGCAAACACAGCCCGACGACGCCCCGGCCGCGGCGGCGGCAGCCGTCAGCGCGGCCCATGAACAGCGGCGCGGCGCGCTGCTGGCCGGCCTGGCCGTGCTCTTCTTTGCCACCTCGCCGGTGCTGGTGCGCCTGGCCGATCCGCTCAGCCCCTACGAGAAGACGGCCGGCCGGCTGGCGGTGGCCGCGCTGGCATTGCTGCTGGTGATGCGCCTGCGGCGGGAGCCCCTCCGCCTGACCCGGCGTGACCTGCCCCTTTTTGTCGGCATCGGGCTGATCGCGGCCCTGCATTTCGTCGCCTACGTCGCCTCGCTGAACTTCACCACCATCGCCCACTCCCTGGCCATCGTCTACACCGCGCCGATCTTCGTGGCCCTCTTCTCGGCCTGGTTTCTGCACGAGCCGATCCGTCCGCGGCAGTGGCTGGGCGTGTTGATCGCGGTGCTGGGGGTGGCGATTCTGGCCGGCTTCGACCCCACTTGGAACGCGCGCATGGCGCTGGGCGACCTGTTGGCGCTGGCGTCGGCCATCATGTTCGGGCTCTACTCGGTGGCTGGCCGGCGCCAGCGGGCCAACTATTCCCTCTTTCCCTACGCGATCGCCGTCTACGGGCTGGCTGCCCTCTGGGTGCTGCCCGCGGCCGTGGCCAATTTCACGCCGGCCGGCTATACCCTGGGGCCGCTGCTGGCCGTTCTGGCCCTGGGCCTGATCCCCCTGGGCGTTGGTCACACCCTCTACAACGCCGCGGTGCGCCACACCCACGCCACCACCGCCAACCTGATCGCCACCCAGGAGGTGACGCTGGGCATCCTGCTGGGCGCGCTGATTCTGGGCGAGCTGCCCAAGCTGAACGAGCTGGCCGGCGCGCTGGTGACGCTGCTTGGCATCGCGCTGGTGTTGCTGTAGCTCGATCTGTGCGCCCGCGGCCCAGCGGCCTGCGCCGCCCTGCATTCGTTTGATCCCCATGACCCAAAGATCTGACCCCAACTGCCGCTACTTCTATCACGACTATCATCGTGGCCAGGAGACCACCGAGTGCCGGCTGCCCAAGAGTCGCGACACCCTGCGCTGGGAGCGCAGCGTCTGCGACAGTTGCCCTGTGCCCGACATCCTGCGCGAGACCAACTGCGCGCATCTGGCGTTGGAGGGAACCATTCGCAAACGGCTGCGCCTCAAGCTGCACATGGAGGCCTTCGCCATCTGCACCAAACACATGGTGCAGCTCAAAGAGGCCGGCTATTGCCCCCAGTGCGCGGCCGAGCAGTCCGACTTGATTCGCAGCGCATAAGCCCGGCGCTCTTTGACAAAGCACAGATGGCAGAATATAATAGCGCCGTCTTCTGATCCGTCCTTTGTGCTGCATCGTTGCCCCACCAGACATCGTCAGACCGTAGAGAACCAGCGACCATCACAGCCGGCAGTGCAGCCGGGTGGTGTGGCGCAAGGTTCTTTTGTGATCTCAACTTTGTTTGGCCCGGCGATATCGGTTGGTTCCATTTCACGTTCTCTCTAAGGAGGAGAATTCCACGAAGCATGCGAGATTGCTGTCACTGTTGGCGGTGCTGGTCATCGCCTCCCTGGTCCTGGCGGCCTGTCCGTCGGGCCAGGTCGACACCGGCGCCGTCGCCACCCAGGTCGTCGAGGCGGTCCAGACCGCCGCGCCGACCCTGCAGGCGGTCGCCACCGAAGTAGCGCCGGTTGTGGAGCAGGCCGCCACCCAGGTTGCTGCGGTTGTCCAGCCCAGCACTGAAGTGACCGCCACCGGGGCCATGACCGGCACCGCGGCCACCGATGAAGACCCGTGCGCCTACGGCGGCATCATCAAGGACATCGTGGCCGTGGACGAGATGACGGTGCGCTTCGACCTGTGCGTGCCCGACCCCGCCTTCCCGGCCAAGGCCGCCGACACCGGCTTCCAGATCCTGCCTTCCGAGTTTCTGGAGCGCGCAGCTGGCACCACCGAGCTGCTGGAGAACCTCGTCGGCACTGGCCCTTACATGCTGAAGGAATGGCGCCGCGGCGACCAGATGATCATGGAAGCCAACCCCAACTACTGGGGCGACGCACCCTTCGCCCAGACCCTGGTCTTCCGCTGGACGCCGGAAGCCGCGCAGCGCCTGCTGGAACTGCAGGCCGGCAGCGTCAATGGCATCGACAACCCCGGCTCGGATGACTTCGCCGTGATCGAGGGCGACGCCAACTTGCAACTGCTGCCGCGCGCCGGTCTGAACGTCTTCTACGTCGGCATGAACAACACCTTCCCGCCCTTCGACAACGAGCGGGTGCGCCAGGCCTTTGCCATGGCCATCGACCGCGACCGCATTGTGGAGAACTTCTACCCCGAAGGCTCCGAGGTGGCGACCCAGTTCATGCCTTCGGGCATTTTCGGCTACAGCCAGGACCTTGACTGGTGGGAGTACAACCCCGAGAAGGCCAAGGAGATCCTGACTGAAGAGGGCGTCTACGATGCCAACGGCGTCTTCAAGACCAAGATCTCCTACCGTGACGTGGTACGCGGCTACCTGCCTGAGCCAGGCGTGGTGGCTCAGGATATCCAGGCCCAACTGGCTGAAATCGGCGTGGTCGTCGACATCAACGTCATGGAGTCCGGCGCCTTCCTGGACGCCTCCGATGCCGGGCAGCTCGACGGCTTCCACATGCTGGGCTGGGGCGCCGACTATCCCGACGCCACCAACTTCCTGGACTATCACTTCGGCCGCGGCGCCAGCAAGCAGTTCGGCGCCGGCTCTCCTGAGCTGTGGGATCTGCTGGAGCAGGCCGCGGTGCTGGCCGATCCGGCCGAGCGCCAGCCGATCTACGACGAGGCCAACGAGCTGATCAAGCAGTTCGTGCCCATGATCCCGGTCGCCCATGGCGCCTCTGCCACCGCCTTCCAGGCGGCGTGCGAGGGCGCGCACAGCAGCCCGCTGACCCGCGAGAAGATGGCCGTCATCGACTGCGGCGGCGACACCCTGGTGTGGATGCAGAACGGCGAGCCGGTCAGCCTCTACTGCTCCGACGAGACCGACGGCGAGACCTTCCGGGCCTGCGAGCAGATGGCTGAGGCGCTGCTGACCTACGAGATCGGCACCACCAACATCGAGCCGGCCCTGGC
>JAKQCW010000270.1 GCA_029558955.1 Chloroflexota bacterium | reverse complement strand
GCGCAATTCAAGGTCGTGCAGCAGCTCGTCGCCAAGGCGGGCGAGCTGGTGATTGCGACCGATGCCGACCGCGAGGGCGAGATGATCGCCCGCGAGATCATCGACCTATGCGGCTACCGCGGGCCGATTCAGCGCCTGTGGCTGTCGGCGCTCAACGATGCGTCGATCCGCAAAGCGCTGGGTGCGCTCAAGCCGTCCGCCGAGACGCTGCCGCTGTATTTCTCCGCACTCGCCCGATCGCGCGCCGACTGGCTGATCGGCATGAACCTGAGCCGCTTGTTCACACTGCTGGGGCGCCGGGCCGGCTATACCGGCGTGCTGTCGGTGGGGCGCGTGCAGACGCCGACGCTGAAGTTGGTCGTCGATCGTGATCGCGAGATCGCGCGATTCGTCTGCGTACCGTTCTGGGCCATCGCGGTTGCGCTTTCGCATGCAGGCCAGTCCTTCGTCGCAAGCTGGACGCCGCCGCAAGGCAGCACCGACGATGCGGGCCGTTGCCTGCAACAGCCTGTGGCGCAGCAGGCAGCGGAATTCCTGCGCGCGGCCGGCACCGCCCAGGTGCTGTCGGTGGAGACCGAGCGCGTGCGCGAAGGGCCGCCACTGCCGTTCGACTTGGGCACGCTGCAGGAGGTGTGCTCCAAGCAGTTGGGCCTCGACGTGCAGGAGACGCTGGACATCGCCCAGGCGCTGTACGAGACGCACAAGGCAACGACCTATCCGCGCTCGGATTCGGGCTATCTGCCCGAGAGCATGCTGGCCGAGGTGCCGGCCGTGCTCGACAGCCTGGTCAAGACCGATCCCAGCCTGCGGCCGCTGATCGACCGCCTGGACCGCCAGCAGCGTTCGCGGGTCTGGAACGACGGCAAGGTCACAGCTCACCACGGCATCATTCCGACGCTGGAACCGGCCAACCTCTCGGCGATGAGCGACAAGGAGCTGGCCGTCTATCGGCTGATCCGCGCCCATTACCTCGCGCAGTTCCTCCCACACCATGAGTTCGACCGGACGGTGGCGCAGTTCTCGTGCGGCAGTCAGTCGCTGGCGGCCGTGGGCAAGCAGATCGCCGTCATCGGCTGGCGTGAGGTGCTGGCGACGCCGGGGCCGGACGATGCCGATGGCGAGGATGCGCAGCGCAGCCAGGTGCTGCCCGCCCTGCATGCGGGCCTGTCCTGCCCGGTCGGAAAGGTGGATCTCAAGGCGCTGAAGACGCTGCCGCCCAAA
>JAKQCW010000265.1 GCA_029558955.1 Chloroflexota bacterium | reverse complement strand
CTGTCGAACACAACGGTCAAGGGCTGGCGCTTGGCCGCGGCATAGGGCCGCAGCCGCTGCACCAGTTGCCATTCGTCGTCGGGATCGGCCAGGTCAATGCCGGGCATGACGCCGATCAGGTTGTGGCCATCGATCAACAGGGTCATGACGCCATTAAATCAGCAAAACGGAGGATCGGCAAGTCAGCAGGTGCTTGGCTTTTTCCCGCCAGACAGATATAATATGCTTCATGACCACCCCCAACATCATCCTCACCGGCTTCATGGGAACCGGCAAGACCGCCGTGGGCCAGGCCGTGGCCGAGCGGCTGGGACGCTGGTTCGTGGATATGGACGCGATCATCGAACAGCGCGCCGGCCGGCCGATCAGCGCGATCTTCGCCCAGGAGGGCGAGCCTTTCTTTCGTCAGATGGAGGAGGAGCTCTGCCGCGAGCTGGCCCAGGAGCAGAACCTGGTGATCGCGACCGGCGGCGGCGCGCTGCTTCCCGCGGCCAACCGGCAGGCGCTGGGCGCCAGCGGGGTGTTGATCTGCCTGAACGCGTCGGTCGATGCCATCCTGGCCCGGCTGGGCGACGCGGCGGACCGGCCGCTGCTGGCCGGCCCCGAGCGCCGGGCGCGCGTCGAGGCGCTGTTGGCGCAGCGCGCCGCCAGCTACCAGGCCGTGGCGCATCAGATCGACACCGATGGGCTGACCGTTGACCAGGCGGCGGAGCGGGTGATTCGCCTGGCCCGGCGGGTGGGCTCTGAGCCGCTGCGCATCCCCGTCCACTACCCCGGCGGCAGCTATCCCATCCTGATCGGCGACGGCCTGTTGGCCGAGCTGGGGCAGGCCATGGCCGGCGCCGGCCTGACGCCGGGGCGCTGCGCGGTGGTCAGCCAGCCGGCCATCGCGGCGGCCCAGGCTGACGCGCTGCTGGCCGGCCTGGCCGAGGCCGGCTTCGATCCGGCGCTGGTCGAGATGCCCGACGGCGAGGCGCACAAGAACCTGGCCACCGTGGCCGGGCTGATCGACGCCTTCGTGGCCGCGGGCCTGGACCGGCGCAGCCCGGTGATCGCGCTGGGCGGCGGCGTGGTGGGCGACGTGGCCGGCTTCGCTGCGGCCATCTACCTGCGCGGCGTGCCCCTGGTGCAGGCGCCCACCAGCCTGCTGGCCATGGTCGATGCCAGCGTGGGAGGCAAGACGGGGGTCGATCTGCCGCAGGGCAAGAATCTGGTGGGCGCGTTCAAGCAGCCGGCGCTGGTGGCCATCGACCCGGAGACGCTCAAAAGCCTGCCCTCCGACGAATTCCGCAGCGGCCTGGCGGAGGTGGTCAAGGCCGGCATGATCGGCGATGCCGAGCTGTTCGAGGTCATGGAAGGGCGCAGAGGCGGCGCGGCCCCGCCCCTGAGTTTGCCCAGCCTGATCGCGCGGGCGGTGCAGGTCAAGGTGGCGGTGGTCACGGAAGATCCCTTCGAGCAGGGGCGGCGGGCGGCGCTGAACCTGGGGCACACCTTTGGCCATGCCTATGAAACCCTGTCCGGCTACCAACTGCGCCACGGCGAGGGCGTCAGCATGGGCCTGGCTGCGGCGACGCGCCTGGCCGCGCGGCTGGCGCTGTGTGAACCTGCGCTGGTGCAACGGGTCGAAAGCCTGCTCTCCCGGCTGGATCTGCCGATCCGCGCCCCGGGATTTGCGCCCGACGCGGTGTTGGCGGCCATGGCCACCGACAAGAAACGGGTAGGCGGCCGGCTGCGCTTCGTCCTGCCGCGCGGCCTGGGCGTTGTCGAGCTCGTGGACGACGCGCCAGTCCCGGAGGTGCGGGCGGTGCTGGCCGAGCTGGCCGCCTGAGCCAGGGGCAAGCTGGCCGAGCGGCGCAGATGCCCCTGCTGGTAGCCGCCTCGGATGAACGCTGCAGGGCGTGGATTTGCCACAACGATGAGCTTGTGCTAAAATCCACGAGCGTAAAACATACCCTGAACATTGGCAGACCGGCCGGGCGGCCTGCATTCACGGATCACCAACTCAGCAAAGGACAAAGACGACCATGCGAATCAACCATCCAGCCAACCTGAAACAGGAAAAACTGCGCACCTGGGTAGAGGAAATGGCTGCCCTGTGCAAGCCGGACAACGTCCATTGGTGCGACGGATCGCAGCAGGAGTACGACAATCTCTGTGCTCAGATGGTCACGTCGGGCACCTTCATCAAGCTCAACGAAGAGAAGCGCCCCAACTCCTTCCTGGCCTTCTCTGACCCCAGCGACGTGGCCCGCGTCGAAGACCGCACCTTCATTTGCAGCGTCAACAAGAACGACGCCGGCCCCACCAACAACTGGATGGACCCGGGCGAGATGCACGCGATCATGGACCAACTGTTCGACGGCTGCATGCGCGGACGGACCATGTACGTCATCCCCTTCAGCATGGGGCCGCTGGGCTCCCCCATCGCCCAGATCGGCATCGAGATCACCGACTCCCCCTACGTGGTGGTCAACATGCGCATCATGACCCGCATGGGCAGCGCGGTGATCGACGTGTTGGGCGAGAGCGGCGAGTTCGTGCCCTCCATGCACACCGTGGGCGCGCCGCTGGAGCCTGGCCAGCAGGATGTGCCGTGGCCGTGCAACCCCACCGTCAAGTACATCGTCCACTTCCCCGAGGAGCGCGCGATCTGGTCCTATGGCAGCGGCTACGGCGGCAACGCGCTGCTGGGCAAGAAATGCCTGGCGTTGCGCATCGCCTCGGTCATGGCGCGGGACGAGGGCTGGCTGGCTGAGCACATGTTGATCCTGGGCGTCGAGGATCCGCAGGGGGCCAAGAGCTATGTGGCGGCGGCCTTCCCCAGCGCCTGCGGCAAGACCAACTTCGCCATGCTGATCCCGCCGGCGGCCTTCGAAGGCTGGAAGGTGACCACCGTGGGCGACGACATCGCCTGGATCAAGCTGGGGCCCGATGGCACGCTGCGCGCGATCAACCCGGAGGCGGGCTATTTCGGCGTGGCGCCCGGCACCTCGGAGAAGACCAACCCCAACGCGATGAAGGCGTGCAGCCGCGACACCATCTTCACCAACGTGGCGCTCACCCCGGACGGCGACGTGTGGTGGGAGGGGATGACCAAGGTCCCGCCGGCCAAGGCCACCGACTGGCAGGGCAAGGAGTGGACCCCCGACAGCGGCCGCAAGGCAGCCCATCCCAACGCGCGCTTCACCGCCCCGGCCAGCAACAACCCGGCCATCGACGACGCGTGGGAAGACCCGGCCGGCGTGCCCATCTCGGCGTTCATCTTCGGCGGCCGGCGCAGCGACACCGTGCCGCTGGTGATGCAGGCCACCAACTGGGTGCATGGCGTCTATATCGCCGCCACCATGGGCTCGGAGATGACCGCCGCGGCCTTTGGCAAGGTGGGTGTGGTGCGCCGCGACCCCTTTGCCATGCTGCCCTTCGCCGGCTATCACATGGCCGACTACTTCAACCACTGGCTGAACTTTGGCCGCAACATCCCCAACCCGCCGCGCATCTTCAGCGTCAACTGGTTCCGCACCGACAAGGATGGCAACTTCGCCTGGCCTGGCTTCGGCGAGAACATGCGGGTGCTCAAGTGGATCGTGGAGCGCGCCCACGGCCGCGCCGCCAGCATCGAAAGCCCCATCGGCTGGATGCCGCGCTACGAGGATCTGGACTGGACCGGCCTGGACTTCAGCCAGGAGCAGTTCAACGAGATCATGAGCGTGGACCGTGAGCAGTGGAAGCAGGAGGTCCTCAACCACGAGGAGCTGTTCATCAAGCTCTACGACCGGCTGCCCAAGGAGCTGCTCTTCCAGAAGGAGCTGCTGCTCTCCGGTCTCTGGCGCGCGCCGGAGCACTGGGAAGTCGCCGCGTAGCAGGCTGGCTCCCCCCGTCTGACGACAAGGCCGCATCCGACTGGATGCGGCCTTGTGATTCCACCGTCTGTTGCGCCGGCGCGGCGATCCTGGTCAATACTCCGTACACCCGGCCATCCACACCGCGCCATCGCGCGCCAGCAGCTCATCGGCCTCGCGCGGGCCCCAGGAGCCGGGCTCGTAGAAGGCCAGCGGCGCCAGATGCCGCGCCCAGCCCTCCAGGATCGGATCCACCACCCGCCAGGAAAGCTCGATCTCGTCGCTGCGGGCGAAGAGCGACGCGTCTCCCTGCACCGTGTCCAGCAGCAGCCGCTCGTAGGCCTCGGGCAGGCCATTGCCGAAGTCGGACGCGTACTGAAAGGACATCTCGGCGGTCTGGGTGCGCATGCCCGCGCCCGGCAGCTTGGTGTTGAAGGTCAGGTGAACGCCCTCGTCAGGCTGGATGCAGATGTTCAGGCTGTTGGGCGGGCGAATGCCTGGATAGTCCTTGGCGAACATCAGATGGGGCACCCGTTTGAAACGCACCACGATCTCGGTGGTCTTCGCCTTGAGCAGCTTGCCGGAGCGGATGTAGAAGGGCACCCCCTGCCAGCGCCAGTTGTCCACGAACAGCTTCAGCGCGGCATAGGTGGCCGTTTCCGAGTGCGGATCGACGCCCTCCTCGCGGCGGTAGGTGGGGCCGTTCTTGGCGCGATATTGGGCGCGCACGCTGAAGGTGCCCACCTCACGCTGCTCCACGGGGCGGATCGCCTCCAACACCTTGACCTTTTCGTTGCGCAAAGCGGTGGCGTTCAGGGCCACCGGCGGCTCCATGGCGGTCAGCGACAACAGTTGCAGCGCGTGGTTCTGGATCATGTCCCGCACCACGCCCGCCTGGTCATAGTAGCCGCCCCGCTTGCCGATGCCCACGCTCTCGGCCACGGTGATCTGCACCAGGTCCACGTAGTTGCGGTTCCAGAGCGGCTCGAAGATGGCGTTGGCAAAGCGCAGCACCAGCAGATTCTGCACCGTCTCCTTGCCCAGGTAGTGGTCGATGCGGTAGATCTGGTCCTCGCCGAAGACCTGGTGTACGGCCGCATTGAGCGCACGCGCCGAGCTCAGATCGTGGCCAAAGGGCTTTTCGATCACGATGCGCCGCCAGCCGGTCTCGCTCTGGGCCAGCCCGACCGCGCCCAGTTGGGCCACGATCGGCTGGTAAAGCTGCGGCGGGGTGGAGAGGTAGAAGAGATAGTTGTCGCTGCCCAGCTCGGCGCTCAGCTCGGCCAGGCGCTGCGCCAACAGGTGATAGCTGTCCCCGTTCTCGTAGCCGATGGCCAGATAGCTCAGATTGCGGGCAAAGCTCTCCCACGGCAGGCGCTGATCGGGCTTGATGCGCCCGTGGGCGGCCACACCCTCGTGCAGTTGCGCCCGGAAGGCCTCGTCGCTCAAGGGGCTGCGCGCCACACCCAGCACGGCATAGCGCTCAGGCAGCAGCCCCTGGCTGGCCAGGGTGTGCAACGCCGGCGCCAGCTTGCGCTGGGTCAGGTCGCCCGACGCGCCGAAGATGACGATCACAACGGGGCGAGCCGCGCCAGCGTCGTTTCTGCTGGGCAGCGAGGATGAATTGGGCAATGGCTGGGTGGAGTCTGACATGATCTTCTTTCCGTGATTGCTGTTCAACGTCGGCGCCAGAAACCAGGGCGCGGATGCGCTGTTGAGACATGCACGCGCCAGGCGCACAACCGTCGACGAAACTGGCGGGCTCGGTGGCTGCGCACAGACCGGCCCGAGCGGCCGTTTTCAGGTCAGCGTTGCCTGCTCTCAGGCGCTGCCGTCGTCGGGGTAGCTCCACATGAGGGTATGAACCAGGATGTGTTCAGGTTTCTCGTGATAGGGCTGGCCGGCCAGGGTCAGCCAGGCGTGGCCGGCGATGTCGTCGCCCAGCCGGCGCGCGCCGAAATGGATCACCAGCGGCAGCCCGGCGCGGCGCAGAAAATGGTAG
>JAKQCW010000256.1 GCA_029558955.1 Chloroflexota bacterium | reverse complement strand
CCGGTGAACAGGTAGGCGTGGTGCAGCCTCTGCGTCTCGAGCGCGTGCGAGAGCGCGCGCACGACGTGGTCCTGGCCGACCAGCGACTGGAAATCGCGCGGTCGCCACTTGCGGGCGAGCACCTGATGGGTCATGGCATCGGCAACCGGCGGGGAATGAACGGGTGGGCGAGCCGGAACCCCGGCACGCACGGGGAATGGCTATGGCTGCTTCCTTCCGGACCTGACCAGGTTGACCACGCCGCACTGCGGGGAGGCCCGCCCACGGCGATTCTATCAGCCGCCCGTCGGGGCCTGCGGCGCGCGCGGCGAGGCCGGCCGGGTGTGTGCTATGTTTATCGCAATCCCGGGAGCAAAAATGACCATCAAGCACGTATCCGATGCCACGTTCGAGCAGGACGTCCTCAAGTCCGACGCGCCGGTCCTCGTCGATTACTGGGCCGAATGGTGCGGCCCGTGCAAGATGATCGCACCGATCCTCGACGAGATCTCGCGCGATTACGCGGGCAAGCTGCAGGTCGTGAAGGTCAACGTCGACGAAAACCAGTCGGTGCCGGCCAAGTACGGCATCCGCGGCATCCCCACGCTGATGCTGTTCCGCAACGGCGCAGTCGTCGACACCAAGGTCGGCGCGCTGTCGAAATCCCAGCTGACGCTGTTTCTGGACAGCCATCTCTGATTCGTTGTAAGCTTCCAGCCGCTCGAAGGTTCGTGCGGCTGTTTCGCACGCGCCTACCGGCTCCCGGCGGCTGACGCCGGGGCGCGTCGCGGCGACCGATCCGTCTGCCGCACCCCGCCCCCGCCGTCCACGGGCTGCACCCGCCCGCACCCCGACCCGAATGTCTAGCGGCCTGCCAGCCGCGCCCCTGATTTCCGTCCGTTCCCAGCAAAGTCCCCGCGGGGAGAACCACCCGATGCACCTGTCCGAACTGAAGTCGCTGCACGTCTCGCAGCTGATCGAGATGGCCACCGGCCTGGAGATCGAGAGTCCCCAGCGCATGCGCAAGCAGGAGCTGATGTTCGCGATCCTCAAGCGCAAGGCCAAGACCGGCGAAACCATCTTCGGCGACGGCTGCCTCGAGGTGCTGCCCGACGGCTTCGGCTTCCTGCGCTCGCCCGAGACTTCCTACCTGGCGAGCACCGACGACATCTACATCTCGCCGTCGCAGATCCGCCGCTTCAACCTGCACACCGGCGACTCGATCGAGGGCGAGGTGCGCACGCCGAAGGAAGGCGAGCGCTACTTCGCGCTGGTGAAGGTCGACAAGATCAACGGCGAGCCGCCCGAAGCGAGCAAGCACAAGATCCTGTTCGAGAACCTTACGCCGCTGCACCCGAACAAGCCGATGGTGCTCGAGCGGGACATGAAGGGCGAGGAGAACATCACCGGGCGGATCATCGACATGATCGCGCCGATCGGCAAGGGCCAGCGCGGGCTGATCGTCGCGCCGCCCAAGGCCGGCAAGACGGTGCTGATGCAGCACATCGCGCACGCGATCACCGCCAACCACCCCGACGTCGTGCTGATCGTGCTGCTCATCGACGAGCGCCCCGAGGAGGTCACCGAGATGACCCGCTCGGTGCGCGGCGAAGTGGTCGCCTCCACCTTCGACGAGCCGGCCACGCGCCACGTGCAGGTGGCCGAGATGGTGATCGAGAAGGCCAAGCGGCTGGTCGAGCACAAGAAGGACGTGGTCATCCTGCTCGATTCGATCACGCGGCTGGCGCGCGCCTACAACACGGTGGTTCCGGCTTCGGGCAAGGTGCTCACCGGCGGCGTCGACGCCAACGCGCTGCAGCGGCCCAAGCGCTTCTTCGGCGCGGCGCGCAACATCGAGGAAGGCGGCTCGCTCACCATCATCGCCACTGCGCTGATCGACACCGGCAGCCGGATGGACGAGGTGATCTACGAGGAGTTCAAGGGCACCGGCAACATGGAGCTGCACCTGAACCGCCGCATGTCCGAGCGCCGCATCTTCCCCGCCTTCGACATCGAGCGCTCCGGCACCCGCCGCGAGGAGCTGCTGATCGACGAGCCGACCCTGCAACGGATCTGGACCATGCGCCGCATGATCGATGCCATGGGCGGCGGCATGGAAGCCCTGCAGCCGCTGCTGGAGCGCATCTCCCGCACCCGAGACAACGATGAGTTCCTGTCAACTCTTCACCTGTCCATGTAGCCTATGCTTTCGAATGAAAACCCTGTGGCCGACCTGAGCCAGCCCTCGCAAGAGGATGCGGCTCAGGCAGCCGGCCTTTCAGATCAGATCGAACCGGGGAGCGTCCCTCAACCTGTTAACTCTTCCGAAACTCCTGCGACCCGTTTTCTGGCCAGCGTCTGGCATGGCTTGCAGCGCGCCTGGCTGACCTTCCGCGGCGACACGGTGACGCCGGTGCGCCTGGCCTCGCACCTGGCGCTGCTGGCGATGGCCGTCCTGGTGCTGGTGTTGAGCCGGGTGGACCTGCCGGCCTGGGAGATCGTGCGCCTGGCGCCGGCGCAGCCTGAAGCGGCCAGCGCGCCGGCCGAGGTGGCTTTTCAGGCCTTGCCGGTGGGAGGCAGCCCGCTGCAAGAGAGCGGGGTGCTGGTGCGCGCGCCGGTGCCTTTCACCGAGATCCCCGACCGGCCGCGCGAGGGAGTGATCACCTACACGGTGCGGTTGGATGACACGGTGCTGGGCATCGCCGAGCAGTTCAAGCTCAACCCCAACACCATCCTCTGGGCCAACCTGGAGGATCTCAGCAAGCCGTTCGTGATGGAGGTGGGTCAGATTCTGCTGATTCCCCCCGTCGATGGCGTGCTGCACACCGTCAAGGATGGCGACACCCTGGCCAAGATCGCCAAGCTCTACAAGGTGACGCCTGAGGTGATCGTGGGCTATGCGCCCAACCAGTTGACCAGCGTCGACGACGCGCTGACCACCGGCGCGGTGCTGGTGGTGCCCGACGGCGACCGCACACCGCCGGAGCAGGTGGCGGTGCAGCCGGCCGCGCCCAGCGGCGGAGGCGGCAGCGGCACCTCCGCGCCCTGGCGTTCGGTGGGCTTCATCTGGCCCACCTACGGCTTGCTGACGCAGCGCTTCTGGCTGCCCGCCCACCCCGCGATCGACATCGGTGCATCCACCGGCACGCCGGTGGCCGCGGCCGACGAAGGCACGGTGATCAGCGCAGGCTGGAGTCCGGTAGGCTATGGCAACATGATCATGATCCGCCACCCTGACGGCTTCGCCACGCTCTATGCCCACCTGAGCCGCATCGACGTGAGCTATGGCGACTACGTGGCGCGTGGCCAGCGCATCGGCGCGGTGGGCAACACCGGCCGTTCCACCGGCCCGCATCTCCACTTCGAGATTCAGACCAACGGCCGTTCGTACAATCCGTTGATCTATCTGCCGTGAGCGGGGCGGGTGGCGTAATGCGTAATGCGTAACCCGCCGGCGGGCCAAACGTTGGTTTCGATATGCCTCAGAAGGCTACTCAACCAACGTTTGGCCCGCCGGCTGAGCAGTTACAACCCGCCGTGGTTTGGTGCATCGGGTGGGTTTTGCTGCGGAATGTGTGAAAAACAGCCGCGTTGGCCAGATCTTCGATCCGGCCGGCGCGGCTGTTCTCTTCTCCCCTTCTCCCCCCGTCTCTCCCTCTTCCTCTCTCACTCCTCCCGCTGCAAGATATGCGTCAACACCGTCGCGCCGGTGCCGCCGATGTTCTGCGCCATGGCGGTGCGGGCGTTGGGAACCTGGTTGGGGCCGGCCTGTTCGGTGAGCTGCAAATAGAGCTCGGCCAGTTGATAGACGCCGGTGGCGCCGACGGGGTGGCCGCGCGCCTTGAGGCCGCCCATGGTCGAGATGGGCACGCGGCCGCGCCGCCCGATCTCGCCGCCCACTCCCAGCCAGAGCCCCTCGCCCGGCCGGGCAAAGCCAGCCCCCTCCAGCGACAGCACGGACATGATGGTGTAGGCGTCGTGCAGCTCGAAGATATCGATATCCTGCGGCCCGATCCCGGCCTGGGCATAGGCGCGGCGGCTGGAGAACATCACGCCGTCCAGCACCAGCCGATCGCGCCGGTCGGCGATGCCCACGCTGTCGGTGGCGCCGGCGGAGGCGATGATCCGCACGGCCGGCCGGCCGGCCGTGGCCTTGCCCACGGCGTCGCCCGCGGCCAGCACCACCGCGGCCGAGCCGTTGCAGATGGGCGAGGCGTCGTAGAGGCGCACCGGGTCATGCACCACCTTGGACTGCTCGTAGACCATGGCGTCGATCTCTTTGTGGAAGAGCGCGTTGGGGTTGCCCAGCGCGTTGTGGTGCGCGTTGATGGCAAAGGGGGCAAAGAGCGAGCGGTTGACGCGATAGCGTTGGATGTACTCCTGCATCAACACCGCGTTGAGGCTGACAAAGTTATAGCCTTTGGCCCCCTCGCTGTCCCAGTCGCTGGCCGTGGCCAGGGCGCGGGTGGTGGCGTAGCGGTCGGTGTGGGTCATCTTCTCCACGCCGGCCACCATCACCACATCGTGCAGCCCGCTGGCCACCGCCATCACCCCCCAACGCACCGCGGCCGCGCCGGAGCTGCACGCCGCCTCGGCCGTGGCTGCCTCGATGCCGCGCAGCCCGGCCGCATCGGCCACCAGCGCGCCCAGATGCTGCTGCTGGCTGAGCATGCCTGACAACATGTTGCCCAGAAAGAGCGCCTCCACCCGTTCGATGCCCGCGTCGGCCAGGGCAGCGCGCACCGCGCCGGCCGCCAACTGGCGAATCGACAGGTCGGTTTCCTTGCTGACGGGAGTTTGTCCAACGCCGAGGATGTAGATAGGACGCATGGGGAACCTCCGAAGAGCGGCACACTGAGAGGGAGACCGGGGAAGCGGGCGCCAGGGAACCGAGCGGTGCAAGCTCCGCTGAGTTCCGCCAGACGCTTCCCCGCCAGTATACGTCACATGACGCAGTGTGTCAAAAGCCATTTGCCAGGTGGCCAAAACTTGCCAAATGCGCCACTTTATGACACAATGCGTCATACAAAAACGCTGATTGTTGTTCCCAGGCGTCGGGCGTTTTTCGCCCCGGCGCCCAACCACCTGACCCCTGCCGAGGGCAGCCTGCGCCATGCATCCAAGGGCCATGAAGTCCCCGCCCAACAGCCAATGGGCTGTGTCCCGACCACCGGCCGGCCACAGCCTGCCGGCGCGCGCCGGGGTTGGCCCGCTCCCGCCGGCTGCCTTTCGCTGCTCCTCTTCCCACAACTCAAAACGTGCAAGGAGGCCTCGACCATGACTGAACTGAAGGAACTGTATCCTGTCGGTGAACAGCCGCCGCTGGGCTATGTGCCGCCCAAGATGCACGCCTGGCTGGTGCGGCCAGAGCGCTTCGGCGAGCCGCTGAAAGCCTGGCAGGTGGAGGTGATCGACACGCCGACGCCGGCCGACGACGAGGTGCTGGTCTACGTGATGGCGGCCGGCGTCAACTACAACAACGTCTGGGCCGGCCTGGGCATCCCCGTGGATGTGATCGGCGCACGCAACAAGGCTGGCGAGCCGGAGCGCTTCCACATCGGCGGCAGCGACGCCAGCGGCATTGTCTACCAGGTCGGCAAGGATGTGACCCATCTCAAGGTCGGCGACGAGGTGGCGATCCACTGCGGCACCTGGAGCCGCGACGACCCCTGGGTCCAGTCGGGCGAGGACCCCATGTACAGCTCCACCTTCCGCATCTGGGGCTACGAGACCAACTGGGGCAGCTTCGCCCAGTTCACCAAGGTGCAGGCGCATCAGTGCCTGCCGCGGCCGCAGCACCTGACCTGGGAGCAGTCCGCGGCCTACATGCTGGTGGGCGCGACCGCCTACCGTATGCTCTACGGCTGGGAAGAGCACGCGCTGCGCCCTGACGATGTGGTGCTGATCTGGGGCGGGGCCGGCGGCCTGGGCTCCATGGCCATCCAGATCGTCAAGGCAGCCGGCGGCAAGGCCGTGGCTGTGGTCAGCGAGGATGACAAGTTCGAGTATTGCCAGAACCTGGGCGCGGTGGGCTGCATCAACCGCAAGAATTTCGACCATTGGGGCATGCTGCCGCACTGGAAAGACACCGTGGGCTACAATCAGTGGCTCAAAGGGGTGCGCGGCTTCGGCAAGGCCATCTGGGACGTGCTGGGGGAGCGACGCAGCCCCCGCATCGTCTTCGAACACCCCGGCGAGACCACCATCCCCACATCGATCTTCGTCTGCGACACCGGCGGCGCGGTGGTGATCTGCGCCGGCACCACCGGCTACAACGCCACCGTCGATCTGCGCTATCTGTGGATGCGCCAGAAGCGGCTGCAAGGCTCCCATTTCGCCAACGACCAGCAGGCCAAGGGCTTCAACGACCTGGTGCTGGCGGGCAAGGCTGATCCCTGCATGTCGCGCGCCTTCACCTGGGAGGAGCTGCCCTACTCGCATCAGCTCATGTACGAGAACAAGCACCCCTTCGGCAACATGGCGATTCTGATCGGCGCGCCTGACTTCGGTCTGGGCAAGAAGATCGCCGAGCCGGCGGGGCTGACCACCATCGAGCCGACGGCTGAGATTCGCGAGCGCGAGGGCTTCTACCGCGCGCCGCTGCATCCGGTGGATGTGCAGAAGCCGGCCGAGGCGCCGGCGGTCGAGGACAGCCGCCTGGTGCGCGAGCTGATGCACTTCGGGGTGATCTCCTGCTCGGCCGGCACGCCGGTCGATGAAGTCGCCCAGCGCATGGCCGATTATCACGTCCACGCCATCGTGGTGACCGACGTCGATGGCTATGCGGTGGGCGTAGTTTCGCAAACCGACATCGTGCTCGCCCGTCAGGGGCGCAGCGCCGCGGAGATGGCTGGCATCTCGGCCGGCGCGATTATGAGCACCAACGTAGTGACCTGCGCGCCGGAGGCGACGGTCTCCGAGGCCATCACCTTGATGACGCGCAACCGCATTCACCGGCTGGTGGTGGTGGACACCCGCAGCGGCAAGCCCTGGCCGGTAGGAGTTTTGAGCATGACCGATATTATCACCTATGGCATGAGGAGCGCTCCCCTGAGCGGCCCGGCCATGTCCATGTCGCCGGCCGCGCTGGCCGCCGACATCTACGAGCCCATGGCGCCGGAGCCGAATCTGGCTGAGCTGGGCGTCATCGAAGATTCGACCCTGGTGGCCGACGTGATGCACCGGGGCGTGGTGGCCAGCCCGGCCGGCGCGTCGGTGATGGACGCGGCCCGCCAGATGCTGGAGCACGGCATCCACGCCATCGTGGTGGTGGCCGACGACGGGCGAGCCGTGGGCGTGGTTTCGCAGACCGATGTGGTGCTGGCCCGCCAGGGGCGCACGGTGGAGCAGGCCGCGGCCCTCAGCGCAGGCGACATCATGACCCCCAGCCTGGTGAGCTGCACCGCGGACCGCAAGCTCTCCGAGGCGATCACGCTGATGACCCGCAACCGGGTGCATCGCCTGGTGGTGGTCGAGGATCAGGCCGGCAAGCTGATGCCGGTGGGCATCCTCAGCATGACCGACGTCATCCGCCAGTTCTTCAGCCGCAATTGAACCGACTCCTCTGGAAGTCCGGCTTCTTCTGAGAAGCCGGACTTCTTCTGAAGCGCGAAAGGGAAAATGACCATGACAGTACTCAGCGGTGAATACGAGACCGTCCGGCGCGAGGCGCGCAAGTTCGCCGAGAAAGAAGTTGCGCCCATCGCCCACGACCTGTACAACGAGGGCGCCGAGATCCCCATGGAGATCATCAAGAAGATGGCCAACCTGGGCTACTTCGCGATGGCCATCCCGGAGCAGTACGAGGGCTTGGGAATGGATACCCTCACCATCACCCTGGTCACTGAGGAGCTCAGCCGCGTCTGGCTCTCGGTGGGCTCGGTGATGACGCGCATGTTGATCGCCGGCGGGCTGATCCTGAACGGCGGCACCGAGGAGCAGAAGGAGCGCTGGCTGCCCGGCATCGCCAGCGGCGACGTGCTGCCGGCCGCGGCCTTCACCGAGCCCAACGCCGGCTCCGATACGGCCGGCATGCAACTGCGCGCAGTCAGGCAGGGGGACAAGTACATCCTCAACGGCCCCAAGACCTGGATCACCTTCGCCAACCGCGCCAATCTGATGACGGTGTTGGCCCGCACCGACCCCGACGCCAGCAAACGCCACAAGGGGCTGTCGATGATTGCCGTGGAGAAGAAGCCGGGCAACGACTTCATGCCGCCGCATCTGACCGGCGCGCCGATCCCCACCATCGGCTACTACGGCATGAAGTCCTTCAGCCTGAACTTCGAGGATTTCGAGGTCCCGGCCGAGAACCTGATCGGCGGCGTGGAGGGGCGCGGCTTCTACCAACTGATGGGCGTCTACGAGACGGCGCGCATCCAGACGGCCGCGCGCGCGGTGGGGGTGGCCCAGGGCGCGTTCGAGGCCGCCTTGCAGTATGCCCAGGAGCGCCAGCAGTTTGGCCGGCCCATCGCCGAGTTTCAGGTGATCCAGCACAAGCTGGCCCACATGGCCACCGACATCGAGGCGGGTCGTCAGCTCACCTACTACGCGGCCCAGAAGAAGGATTCGGGCCAGCGCAGCGACCTGGAGGCCGGCATGGCCAAGCTCTTCTGCGCCGACATGGTGGAGAAGGTGACCAGCGAGGCCTTGCAGATCTTCGGCGGCTACGGCTACGCCATGGAATACCCGGCCCACCGCTTCTGGCGCGATGGTCGCATCTTCAAGATCTTCGAAGGCACCAGCGAGATCCAGGCCGAAGTCGTGGCCAAGCGGCTGATGCCGGAGAAGAAGTGAACAGTGAACAGCAGGCAGTGAACAGTAGACGGCAAGCAGGATTCTGACTGTTCACTGTTTACCGTTCACTGCTCCCACGGAGCATCCCCCATGAACCTGACATTTACCCCTGACAGCATCGCCAGCGTGGTGCAGCGCATCGAGGCGGCCAACGAGGGCTTCAAGCAGCGCTATCCCGGCGACGTGACCACGCGCCAGCCGGTGCATACAGTCTACGGCGGCGCGCATCTGTTCAAGGCCGACACGGCCGGCAAGCTGGGCGGCATCGGCCTGCGCAACATGGACGCTTACGCGCCCAACTTCGTGGTCTTCGCCAGGGCGCTGGGCCTGCCGGGCGCGGAGAGCCTGCCCCACACCGAGGCCGAGATCGCTCACCTGGCCGAGATCATCGCCAACGACCCGGACGCGATCTGCTGCGCCAACGAGCCGGCCTGGATGGCCCATACCGTCTACACGCGCGTGCGCGAGAAGCTGCAGCGCGAGCCGGTGGAGGACTATCGCGTCGACTTCGAGGATGGCTACGGCAACCGGCCCGACGAGGAAGAGGACAGCCACGCGGTGAATGTGGGCCAGGAGCTGGCCAAGGGCATCGCCAGCGGCGGCCTGCCCCCCTTCATCGGCATTCGCATCAAGCCCTTCACGCTGGAAAGCTACAAGCGCGCGGTGCGCACCCTGGACCTGTGCATCACGGCGTTGGCCCAGGCCAGCGGCGGCCAGGTCCCGGCCAATTTCGTGGTCACGCTGCCCAAGGTGACCATGCCGGAGCAGGTGACGGCCCTGGCCGATCTGGTGGATGAGCTGGAGGCCAGGCACGGCATTGCGGCCGGCGCCATCGGCCTGGACCTGATGATCGAGACCCCCCAGTCGATCATCGATCACACCGGCGCCAACACCGTCAACCTGCTGGTGCGGGCCGGCCGCGGTCGGGTGCGCTACTGCGCCTTTGGCACCTACGACTACACCGCGCTGGTCAACATCACGGCCCACTACCAGACCCACACCCACCCGGCAGCCGACTTCGCCCGCCACATCATGCAGATCAGCCTGGCCGGCACGGGGGTCAACATCAGCGACGGCGCCACCACCACCATGCCCATCGGCCCGCACCGCGCGAGCAAGGAGAAGCCGCTGACGCCGCAGCAGGAGGCCGAGAACCAGGCCGTGGTGCATGCGGCCTGGAAGCTGCACTACGACAACGTGCGCCACTCGCTGCGCCACGCCTTCTACCAGGGCTGGGACCTGAACCCGGCGCAGCTTCCCGTGCGCTATGCCGCCATCTACACCTTCTTCCTGGAGAGTCTGGAGGATGCCAGCCGCCGGCTGAACCGCTTCGTGGACGCCGCGGCCCAGGCCACGCTCAGCGGCAACATGTTCGACGACGCGGCCACCGGCCAGGGCCTGCTCAACTTCTTCCTGCGCGGCATCGCCTGCGGCGCCATCACCGAAGAAGAGGCCATGGCCACCGGCGTCACGCTGGAGGAGCTGCACGGGCGCTCGTTCGTGAAGATCGTGCAGAACCGGGCGTACAGGAAGACTGTGTGACACGTAGTGCGTAATGCGTAATGCGTAATGCGTAACCGGAATGGCGGGAGTCGTTTCCGGGTTGTAACTGCTCAGCCGGCGGGCCAAACGTTGGTTTCGATACGGCGGCCTACTCAACCAACGTGTGGCCCGCCGGCGGGTGCGAACATGTTGATTTCGATACGGCGGCCTACTCAATCAACGTTTGGCCCGCCGGCGGGTGCGAACACGTTGATTTCGATACGGCGGCCTACTCAATCAACGTGTTCGCACCCGCCGGCTGAGCAGTTACTCCGGGTTACGAGTTACGGGTTACGAGTTACGCCTTGCCAGTTGATCGTGCCATGACAACGCCGGATCCGCTCATCCTCCCTGGGCAAATCTACGCTGAGATCATCGCCCATGCCCGGGCCGGCGCGCCGGAGGAGGTGTGCGGCATTCTCAGCGGGCGGGATGGCGTGGCCACGGAGCTGGTGCGGGGGCGCAACGAGGCGACCAACCCCCGCATGAACTACTGGCTGGACGGCCAGACGCTGCTGCGGCAGTTCGATTTCGAGGAGCGGGGCGAGGCCATGATCGCCATCTACCACTCGCACCCCGTGGACCCGGCCTACCCCTCGGCTG
>JAKQCW010000243.1 GCA_029558955.1 Chloroflexota bacterium | reverse complement strand
GCCGTTGACGTAAGAATTATAGTGTGTACATGGAAATTGCACAAAAGAAAAGCCACCCGCGTGGGGTGGCTTTTCGTGTGGGAGGGATGTCGAGCTAGAACAGCGGCGCTTTCCAGTCAATCCTCCTCGCCCGTGGCTGCGGCGATCACCGCAACCATTCGATCAAGCTGCTTCGATGCCCGCCCGCCCAGGCCGCTGCCGTCGCCGTCATAGTCGGCGGCGACTTTGGCAACCCAGGCCTGCGCGCGCCTTAGCTCTTCCAGCAGCGCCGGGGCCTGCGCGATCAGGCGCGCGTTGGCGGTGGGCGCGCCCTCCACGTCACACGGGCAACACGCCGCGCACACATCCTCGCCATGAGGGTCAGTGTGTGCGTCATCGGCCCGGATCGCGATGCCGCACTCGTAGCATGTCAGCGTCACCGGCCCGCGGGTCGGTGGGCGCTCGGCCGCGTAGCACTCGTTGCACAGCGTGGCGCCTTCCCACAGCGGCAGCTCGGGACCGGCATAGTTGGCCTCGGCCAGGTTGATCTCGCAGCCGCAGCGGTCGCAGATGGTTGTCATGCTTCCCCCCAGATCGCAGCCCTGCACGCGGCCCGCTCGGCCGCGTCGTCTTTGGGATTGCCGGGTGCGGCGCGCAGGCTGTACTTGGCCCGCGCCACGGCGAACGCCTTGACGATCGAGATGCCCGCCATGTCAGCCGCCAGCGCGATGCACTTGGCGGCGTAGTAAACTGCATCGGCGACTTCGGTGAGCGCGCCGTCGCGGTCTTCGGCCTCGATAGCTTCTGTCAGCTCCCGCATCTCTGCCAGGAGCTTGGCGGGGGCCTGGGGGTCGATGACGCCGGACGGCAGCTTTGCCGCCAGGTTGAGCAGGCTCTCAACCTGCGTGGCCAGCGCCAGGCGGACGCCGGCCGACGCGTTCCCGCCTCCGAGGGCGCGGGCAAGCTCGACTTCCCCGGCGCTGAGATATACCGTCGTGGGGCCTGTGCGGGGGGGATTGGGGTTACGGGTCTGGATGGTTATGATCTGTGTCTCCTTGTGTTGAGTGTGGGCCGGTTGGCAGTCCCG
>JAKQCW010000227.1 GCA_029558955.1 Chloroflexota bacterium | reverse complement strand
CCCAGGTTGAGCAACTGGAAGCGCACGCTGTCGCCGGCCAGCCGGCGGCTGGAGACCAGGGCATAGGCCAACAACAGCAGGATCGCACCGATCCAGCCGGCGATGTCGATGAGGATGGGGGATAGGGACATGGGCGGTGTTTGATGCGCCAGCAGAGCCGGGGATTGGAAATCCCCGGCTGAACAACACGAAGCGGCCTCAGCCGCTGGGAAACCTGCCGCCGGAAATACCTTCCGCAGCCGCTGAGGCGGCTTCGTGCTGTCAGCCGGTGAATTTCCATTCACCGGCCTGCTATTCACCAGGCGCCTCACCCGGCCGCCAGTAGACGCCCCCCTCGCGCTGCATCAGGCCGGCGTCCACCAGGTAGCGCCGCAGCGCGGCGTAGTCGGGGTTGGCCTGCCGCAGCTTCTCGTTGACCTCGTGCTCAGGATAGCGAACGCCTGGCTCGAAGCGTTCCACCAGCCAGCGCAGGATCACCAGCTTCTTGCTCTGGCGTGCGGGAATCTGCACCAGGCAGCCATCGCGCACAAAAGTGGCCAAGACCTTCTCTTCATCAGACGTCATCCGGCGTCTCCTTCAGTTTGGCGTCGGCGGCGGTCATGACCACCGTGTGCACCCGCTCTTTGTCGGTGATGATAACCAGCAGCGCGCCGGTGGGCAAGTGAAAGAGCGACACCACGCTGTCGGTCTCGGTTTGCTCATCGGGAGACTCATACTGGTGGCGATAGAGATAAGCTGCAGCTGGCTGGTCAGCCTCTTGCAGCGCCCGCTGTGCAGCGGGCATGATGTCGATGGCGCCCAGGCTGAACTTACCTTCTGAACTGTTCATGGTGTTTCTTCCTGTTGACTGACTGCCGGCGTGACGCAGATCGGCGCGTACGGCAGATCATCGAAGTAGCGCGCCCACTCCGCAGCGGACAGATCGCGGTTGGCGATGGCGCACACCCGCTCTGACCAGCGCAGTTCGGGCAGCTTCCACAGACCCACCACGCCGTCGTCGGCAAAAGAGCCGACGGCCAGCGTGCGCCCGTCGGGGCTAAGGGCCATGCTCTCCGTCTCGATGCCAGTGCGCAGCGGAGGGGCCAGGGCCTGGCGGGTGGCAGCGTCCCACCAGATCACCGCGCCGCTGTTGTCGCCGGTGTACAGGGTCCGGCCGCCGTCGGCCGGGTTGGGCATCACACGCCACACGCCGGCCTGGTGTCCCACCAGCGGCTCGCCCATCTGCTGGCCGGCGGCGACGTCCCAAAACCGGATCGTCTTGTCGAGACTGCCGGAGATCAGCGTAGCGCCATCCGCGCTCCAGGCCAGATCCGCAACCCAGCCCGTGTGTCCTTCCAGCGGCTCGCCGAGAGCTGCGCCGCTGGCCGCGTCCCAGAGACGGATGGTGTTGTCGGCGCTGCCCGTGGCCAGGGTGCGGCCGTCAGGGCTGAAGGCCAGACTGAGAACCCAGTTGGTGTGACCGACCAGCGGATCGCCCAACGGCCGGCCGCTGGCGGCATCCCACAGACGGGCGGTGTTGTCGAATGAGCCAGAGGCCAGAGTCTTCCCATCCGCGCTGAAGGCCACACTGGCAACCACCCCGCTGTGGCCGGCCAGCGGCGCGCCGATCTGCTGACCAGCGGCGGCATCCCAGCGCAGCAGATTGCCATCGGTGCTGGCTGTGACCAGCGTGCGGCCATCGGGGCTGAAGGCCAGATCGATCACCGCGCCGTCGTGGCCTTGCAGGGCGGGGAAGAGGGGCCGGCCGCTGGCCACATCGCGCACCAGCGCGGTGGCATCGAAGCTGCCCGAGGCCAAGGTCCGGCTGTCGGGGCTGAAATCCAGCCCGCGCACGGTGGTCGAATGGCCGGGCAGCCATTGCACATCTCCCAAGCGCCAGAGCAAGACCTTGCCCGCGGTGTCGCCGGAGATCAGCGTCTGCCCGTTGGAGCTCCAGCGCAGGGAACGCACCCAGGCGCCATGTCCTTGCAGCGGCAGCCCGATGCTCCGGCCGGTGGCCACATTCCACAGCACGATCTGCGTGTCCGTTCCACCGGACGCCAGGAGGGCGCCATCGGGACTCCAGGCCACCGTGAGCACGCGGCCTTCATGCCCCCGCAGCGGCGCGTGGAGGGCTTTGCCCGTGGCGACGTCCCAGATGTTGACCAGACCGTCGAAACCGGCCGAGGCCAGCAGCCGGCCATCGCGGCTGAACTCCAGGTCATGGATATTCGCGCTGTGGCCCACC
>JAKQCW010000213.1 GCA_029558955.1 Chloroflexota bacterium | reverse complement strand
GCGGTGATGTCCAGCACGGTCACGTCGCCGTCGTTGTCCACGTCCGCGTCTCCGGGGCAAACTACGATCAGCTCCGCGCCGGCGCTGTCCGTGGCCGGGCTGCTGTCGGAGCTGGCCTGGCCATCGAAGGGGAAGACGCCGGCCTGGCTGGCCCGCAGCGTCACCAGGTTGGCCGCGGTCATGTGCGGCGGGATGCTGAGCTGCGCCAGTTGCTGGGAAACGACCTGCAAGTCCGGCGCGGTCACGTCGAAGACATAGGTCGTCTCGATGTTGCCGGTGTTGGTGATCAGCAGCATGTAGGTGGCCTCCAGCGTCTGGCTGATGGTCTGGCTGACCGGCTGCCAGCCCACCTCCACCGCCTCCTGGCCGCCGAAGGTCACCGCGGTCGTGTCCTCGCCGGCGATGGCGCTGTCGCCGTTGGACTGGGCCGAGGCGGTCAGCAGCGTCGCGCCGGGCAGCGCGAAGGGCAGCGGCCCGGCGTTGAGCTGCACCACCTGGCTGGCGCCCGCCCCCAGGCTCACCGTGGCCGGCGTGAACTGGGCCGCGCCGCTGAAGACGCCCAGCGCGCTCAGGCTGTAGCTGTCGGCCACGCTGCCGCGGTTGGTGACGCGCACCTGCCACGCGCCGGCCTGGCTGGGCAGCAACGACGACGGGCCGGAGATAAACTCCACCTGCACGCCGCGCGTGCCCACCTGCACCGTCGCGCTGTCCTCGGCCTGGGCCGGCGCGCCGGGCTGATCGGCCTGCGACACGGCGTTGACCGTCACCGGGTAGGCGCCCGGCGTTGCGCCGATGGGCGGCGTCACCACGAGATGGAAGGAAGCGCTGCTGAACGCGCCCGCGGCCAGCGTTACCTGGCTGACCGGCGCGCCGTTGGCCGACAGCGCCGCCGTCCAGCCGGCCGGCGCGTCCACCGTCAGCTCGTAGGTGTCGGCCAGCGTGCCCAGGTTGCTGATGGTCGCCGTCAGCACGGCTGAGCTGGCCGGGCCGGCCGGGGCCGTCCCCGGCTCGAGGCTGACGCCAACGCTGGTGAAGCCGACCCCGGTGGCCAGCGCGTCTGCCGTGGCCGCCGCGCCCGTCGCCGCGACCTCCGCCGTGACGCTGAAGGGATTGGGACCGGGCATGGCCGGCCGGGCGGTGAACTCCAGGCTGGCGCTGCTGCTGGCCGGCACGCCGAAGGACGACTGCACACCGACCTCGGCCAGCCCGCTGGCGCTCAGGTCATAGCTGCGCGCCGTCGTCTCCAGGTTGGTGATGGTCAGGGTGTAGGTCAGCACGTCGCCCGTCAGGCCCGACTGTTCGGCCGGGCTGACGGCGATCTCCAGCAGCGGGCCCAGGCCCTCCAGCCGGCCGCCGGCCTGATCCTGCCCGCCCTGGCTGGTCTCGACCAGCACCACGAAGTCCCATGTTCCGGCCTCCTCGCCGGGCGGAATGGTCACCAGCAACTGCGGCGTGACGCTGGACTGGGCCGGCACGGCCACCGAGGCCGGCAGGCTCCACCAGCCGGCCGGCAGACCGGCCACGCTCAGATCGTAGACGCTGGCCGTCACGCCGGGGTTGGTCAGGATCACCGGGTAGCTGACGGTCGTTCCACTGCCGGCCGCGCGCTCGGCCGGATCGACGGCGATGATGTGCGGCGCGGCCACGTAGAGCGGCGGCAGGGTGAGGGTGTTCTGCCCGCTGCCCAGCTTGTACTGCACCGCGGTGCCCTGGGCGGCCTGGCGCGCCTCGCCCGGCTGCAAGGCCGTCAAGAGGCTGTCGAAGGTGCGGGTGATCACGTCCTCGGTCGCGTCCTGCTGGTAGCCCCAGCCGTAGACCGGATCGGCGGCCAGGCTGGGCGCGACGTTGAAGGTGCCGGTCAGGACGGTGACGTTGCTGATGCCCACGGTGTGGGTCAGGGTGACGCCAAAGACGGGCAGCGGCTGCGGCTCGGCGGTTTGGGTGCGGTAGGTGTTGTGCACCTCCCAACTGTTGACTTCGGCCGCGGGCACGCTCAGATCGTCGTTGACGTTGGTGATGTGGTAGGTCTGCTGGTTCCACAGCGGCCGCGAGTTGGTCCAGGCGCCGCCCATGCCGAAGACGCGCGGGCCCTTGAGGCTGGCGGCCACGATCTCGGCCTGGCCGTCGTTGTCGGCGTCGATGATGATGGGATGATCAGAGCCGGTGATGCTGTAGACCAGCGGCTCGTAGAAGATCACATCGCCGGTCGCGCCGTCGAAGATGGTGAAGCCCTGCTCGCGGCCGGTCCAGGCCACCTCGTAGATGCCGTCGCCGTTCAGGTCCAGCACCGAGGCCGAGTTGGCCGACGTGCCGTCCTCGGCGATCACCTCCCAGAGCAGCGTGCCATCGGCGTTGAGGGCGTAGAGCTTGCCGGTGTGGCCGGGCGAGTACTCGTGCTTCATGCCGGTGACGATCTCTACCTCGCCGTCGCCGTCGATGTCGGCGATGCTGACGCCGCCGGGGTTGCCCGGCTCCAACGCCGTGCTCCAGACGGTGGAGCCGTCCTCGTCCAGCACCGTCAGGTTGCCGTTGTGGCTGATGGCGATCTCCGGCCCGGGATCGCCGCCCGGCTGCTGGCCGTCGATGTCGCCCACGGCGTGCGAGCCCAGCAGGCCGTTCAGCCCGCCGGTGCGGATGGCCGGGGTGATGGGCACGCTCCACTCAAGAACCGGCGCGCCGAAGTTGAAGTCGTAGAGCCGCACATTGGTCGGCCGGCCGGCCGAGCCGTCGCCGTAGTCGGCCGCGATGATGTCCAGCCGGCCATCGCCGGTCATGTCGGCCAGCAGCGGCGCCACGGCGTAGTCGGCGAAGGTGGTGGTCCACAGCACCGTGCCGTCGCCGTCCAGCACCGCCAGCGTCTTGTCGGCGTTGGTAACGATCTCCGGCTCAGGGTCGCCGTCCACGTTGCCGATGGCCGGCGCGCCCAGGATGTCGAAGCCCTTGAGCGCGGTGTTGATCCACCACTGCGTGCCGTCGGCGTAGTAGACGCGCAGGTCCTTGCTGCTGTGGACGACGATCTCGCTGTTGGGCGCGCCGTCCAGATTGGCCAGGGCGATGGAGCCGATCAGGGCGCGGTTGGGGGGCGCGCCGCCGATGTCCTTGGTCCACAGGATCGGGTCGCCGTCGCCAGTGTCGCCGCCGTCGGCGCGGTAGACGAAGAGCTTGCCCCAGATCAGGAGCGTGTCGGAGCCGAAGACCAGCTCGACGACGCCGTCGTTGTTGATGTCGCCGGCCGCCATGCCGCTGACCATGCCGAGGCTGCCGAAGAAGGGCGCGCCGTTGCCGGCCGGCGTATCGTCGTACCACTCCACCATCGGCAGGTAGGGCGTCAGGCTGGTGGGGTTGGCCGCGAAGCCATCGACCCGCATGTTGCTGATGTTGTTGACGCGCACGCTGTGCGGCCCGTCGCTCAGGCCGGTGTAGTGGAAGGCCACCGGCGAGTCGGTGAAGTCGTAGTCCACGCTGACCGTGTCGGTGATGGTCTCGTCGATGATCACCTCGATCTGCGGGTTGTTGTTGCGACTGAAGGCGTAGAAGGTGAACGAGTCGCCCACGAAGCTGTACCAGACGTTGACGTTGGCCGCCGCGGTGATGCCGCTGTAGTCGCCCTCGATGCCGTTGGCCGCCGGGAAGGTGCCCAGGTAGCTGCTGAAGTGGACGCGGCCGTTGTGCTGGGCCAGGTTGGCGTTGCTGAAGCTGTCAGATACCACCGTCCCGTCGTAGACATCGATGTAGTCCAGCCAGACGTTGTTCTGCGAGCTGGGCGGATCGGGCGCGCCGACGACGCGCACCACGACGGTGTGTGCGCCCGCTGCCAGCCCGCCGAACTGCACCGCGGTCACCTCGTCGGCGGCGCTGTAGAGGCCGATGATCCCCTGGCTGACGCCGTCGATCAGCACCTCGGCCTGGCCGCCGGTGTTGCGGGTGCGGAAGCCGACGTTGATCCACGTGCCGCTGAACTGAAGGCTGGCGGTGTTGTTGGCGGTTGCCGACCCGACGACGGTGCTGCCGCTGGCATGGTTGACGCCGGTCTCGCTCCACGACTGCGGCCGCTGGCTGTACGGGAAGCCGTTGTAGCGCATGGCCGGATCGTTTTCCTCGTAGCGCACGATGCCGGAGTAGCTGGGCGGGCTGAAGAAGGGCGCGCTGCCGGGGGAGCGGAAGGCGTCCACCGTCAGCTCGCCGCGGTGGCGCTGGATGTGCAGCACGTGCAGCCCCGCGCCCAGCCCGCCGAAGGAGAAGGTGCGGGTGACGATGCTGCTGCTGTAGAGGTTGAGGTAGCCGGCGAACTGGCCGTCGATCCTGGCGATCGCAAACTGGTCGCCGTCGCTGCGCGCCATGGCCTGGTAGGTGACCGAGTCGCCGCTGAAGGGGAACCAGACCGAGGCCTGGTTGATCAAACCCTCGCGGCCGTAGCTGCCGCCGCTGGCGTTGGCGTCGGCCTGGTTGCTCCAGTCCCCGCTGCGCTGCACCCGGCTGTCGTCCTGCTCGAAGGTTCCATCGGGCAGCGCCGCGCCGCTCCAGACATCGATGAAGTCCAGGTAGACGCGCGTGCCGCTGGCGTTGACGTGGCTCGTCCCCAGAACGCTCACGGTCAGCGTGTGCGGACCGCCTGCCAGGCCGTCGTAGTAGGCGCTCACGAAGTCGTTGTCCGGGTGGTAGGTGTCGATCACACCCCGGCTGACGCCGTCGATGAAGACCTCGGCCCGGCCGCCGAAGCGGTCGGCGGTGAAGCCGACGCCCACCTCGACGCCGCTGAAGGCAAAGCTGGCCGTGTCGCCGGCCGCGCCTGACCAGATGACCTGGCCGGAGCTGGCGCCGGCGGCCGAGCTGTTGTTCAGCCGCGTCCAGCTCGTCACTGTCGAGGTGAAGGGCTGGCCGTTGTAGAGGATCGCCGGCCAGTCCTCTTCGTAGCGTTGGAAGGCGCCGATGGCCGGCGGGGTGTAGAAGGGCGCGCTGCCCGGCTGGACGAAGGCGCCGATGGACGCGTTGCTCTTCCAGCCCTGCACCCGCAGCACGTGGATGCCGGCGCCGAAGCCGTCGAAGGACCACGTGGGTGTGACCGCGCCCGACGCCTCCAGGTCGAAGGTGCCCTGGTAGCTGTCGTCCACGAAGAGGCGCACCTCGCGCACGGTCCCGTCCGCCCAGCCGCTGAAGCTGACGCTGTCGCCGCTGAAGGGGAACCAGGCGTTGCCCGCGCCGCTGCGCAGGTACTGGCCGGCCGGGCTGATGGAGGTGCGCAGGTCCCAGTTTTTGTCCAGGTAGAAACGCTCCAGGCCGTTGGCGGCGAACACGCCATCGGGCAGGGCCGTCCCATCCCAGACGTCCAGGTAATCCAGCCTGACGCGGCCATCGCCCTGCGCCACGACCGAGACGGTGTGGCTGCCGGGGCTGAACGCGCCCAGCGGGAAGCTGACCGGCTCGACCTCGTTGCGATAGGTGTCGATCACCCCCTGGCTGACGCCGTCCAGGAAGATCTCGGCGCTGCCGCCCTGGCTGTCGCCGGTGAAGCCGACCGCGGCCCAACTGCCGTCGATGGCGAGCGCCGCGCTGTCGGCCGCCGTGCCCGACCAGATGAACTGGCCCTGGCTGGCCGAGAGCGGCGTCACTCCGACGTTTTCCCTCGTCCAGGTGCGCGCCGTCACCGTGAACGGCTCGCTGTTGTAGAGCCAGTCCGCGTGATCTTCCTCGTAGCGCTGGAAGCTGGCCGCCGGCGGGTTGGGGTCGGTCCACGGGGCCGAGCCGGGTTGGTTGAAGGCGTCCACCGTGCCCTCGCCGTTCAGGTTGCTGACCTGCACCACATGCAGGCCCGCGCCGAAGCCCTGGAAGGAGAAGACGCGCGGCGTGTTGCCCCAAGCGAACAGGTCCAGGTCGGTCAGGTGCTCGCCGTCCACGAAGAGGCGCACCGAGCGGGCCGCGCTGCGGGTCATCGCGCGGTAGGTGAAGGAGTCGCCGCTGAAGGCGAACCAGGCATTGCTGTTGCTGCCGCGGTAGTAAGACCCGCCGCTGGCGTTGGCGTCGTTGACATTGCTCCAGCCGCCGCTGAGCAGCACCCGCGGGTCGGTCTGCTCGAACAGGCCGTCGGGCAGGGCCGCGCCGTCCCAGGTGTCCACGTAGTCGATGCCGACCCAGTTGTCGGTGCTCTTGGGGTCATGCGTCCCCAGCACCGTCAGCGAGATGGTGTGTGCGCCCCCGCCCAGGCCGTCCAAGAACAGGCCGTAGGCCGTGTCCTCGCGCCGGTAGAGGTCGATCACGCCCTGGCTGACGGCGTCGATGAAGAGCTCGGCCTGGCCGGCGTTGCTGGCGCCGAACAGCCCCAGCGTCACCCAGTCGCCGGTGAAGCCGTAGCTGACCGTGTGCCCGGCCGTGCGCGAGCGGGCGAAGCTGTTGCCGCTGGCCCGGTTGTTGGTCACTGCAACCCAACTGCCGCCGTAGGTGAAGCCGGCGTCGGTCTGCTCGGCCCGCGTCACCGCCGCATCCGGCGCACGCCCGTTGTCGGGGATGATCTCGTCGATCACCTCCTCCTGAGCGGCGGCGGCCAGGGGATCTGAGGGCAACTCAGGGGAACTTTCGTCGGGCGCGGGCGCGGGTTCCTCTAGCACGCTTTCCCTTTGCGAGGGGGCTGGGGTGAGGGTGATGCTCACGCCCGATTGATCCGCGGCCGACACCACCTCGGCGCCCGTTTCACGGTTCAGCTCCCACGCCCCAGCGGCGCGCAGCCCCTGCGGCTCCCACAGCGGCTTGGCCTCGGCCACGCTGTCGGGCAGGATCGTGTCCACCAGGATCTCGCTGGTGATGACCGTCGTCGCCGTCACGTTCCCCGGCGCGGCCACCGCCGGCGCGATTGCGTGGCTGAGGCCCAGCGCCTGCCCCACAGCCAGGAAGGCGTAGCCGCTGCCGTCCGGGATCAGGGCCTCGTCGGCGTCCAGCAGCTCCACGGTGGCGGTGTACAGCCCCGCGTTCCAGCCGGAGGTGTCCACCGTGGCCAACTGATAGCGCTGCGGCGCGCCGGCCGCCAGGGTGAGCGGGATGTCGGCGCTCCAGGCCAGCGCGCCGCCTTCAGCCCGCAGCTCGGCGCGCGCGGTGGCCTCCCGCGCCACGTTGGCCACGTTGACCACGTCGATGCTCAGCGTCGTGCTGCTGACGCCGGTCTCGACGAAGGGGGGATCGACCACCGCCGCCGTGAGCTGCACGAAGCGCTCGACCACGTTCAACCAGCCGGTGGCCGACGCGCGGACGCCGGGCATCTCCACGCCCGCGCCGGTCGCCTCGGCCTCGGCCAGCAGCGCAAACTGCCCCAACGTGGGCGAGCTGGCGGCCACCGTCTCGGTGTAGGTCGCGCCGGCCGCAACGGTGGGGTTGAGGGTGCTCACGCCGCCGGGCAAGGTCAGCGTCACGGCGTAGGACGTGTCCACCGTGCCGCGGTTGCTCAGTTCCAGCGTGTAGTCCACCGGCTGGCCCGGCAGCCCGGCGTCGAAGTTGGGCCGCCAGCGCAGGCTGGGCAGGTGCTGGCTGATCTCGCAGACCTGCCCGCCCAGCGCCGCCAGCGCGTCGCCCAGGTCGGCGATGTCGGCGTTGATCTGCGCGGGGGTGGTGTGGCCGGCCAGCGCGGCGGCCAGGGTCGTCAGGTCGCCGGCGCTGTCGGCCAGCGGGTAGTAGAGGGCGGCGTAGTCGGCCGCGCTGTTGGCCGCGTCCACGGCCGCATCGCGCAGCCGCAGGTCGCAGGTTCCTGTCGCACACGAGCCCTCCAGGTTGGCCAGGGCGATGGCCAGTGTCTGCATCGCGCTCGCGGTCGCACCGTTGGCGTCGCAGACCTCGGCCGCGGCCGCGCCGCCGAAGCCTGCGCCCACGCCGGGGCCGACGATGCGCACGGGCACCCGCAGCCGCTGGGTGTAGATGGTCCCGGTGGCCGGGCTGGCCAGCAGCACCTCGAAGGTCTGCCCCAGGCTGCCCGCGCCCACGTTCAGGGTCACGCCCTGGCGGCTGGTCTGGCCGGCGTTCAGGTTGACCGGCGACGCCAGCCCGCTCAGGCTCCAGTCGCCGGCCGGCATCTGCGCCGAGAGCGGGAAGCTGGCCGCGGCGTTGCCCACGTTCTGCAACAGCACGTCGAAGTCCACGCTGCTGTTGGCCGCGGTGTAGAGCGCATCGGGCTCGGCCGTCAGGAAGTTGAAGGGGATCGACGGCATGGTGAAAACGCCGTTGCCGCTGTCGCTCAGCCCCGCGCCGTCGTTGTCGGTGGCCGTCGCCACGAAGGGATAGGTCGCGCCGATGGGCGTCAGCGAACCGGTGGGCCGGACGTAGAGGCCGATCTGGCCGCTGCCGCCGGCCGGCACCTGGATGGTCGTCGCGTCACTGCCCGGCTGGCCGTCGAGGATGCTCCAGCCGGCCGGCAGGCCGCTCACCGTCACGTCGAAGCTGTGGGCCACGGTGGAGGGGTTGTTTACGTCGATGGTGAAGGCCGCGCCGGGCAGTTGCACCTGGCCGGTGTTGGTCGCGCCCAGCCCGTCGTCGCGCAGCTCGATGCCCCACGGCACGCTCCAACGGGGGTCGGACGTCACGCTGACCTCCACAGCCTGCACCGCGGTGGTGGTCACCTGGTGGATGGCCGAGGCGAACAGGTCGGGGTGAGCAACGGATTGCGCCGTCACCAGCACCTGGTAGACGCCGGGAGCCGCGCCGGGCGGCGGCGCGGCCGTCACCTGGCCGCTGCCGTCGACGCTGGCCGTCCAGCCGGGCGGCGCAAAGACGGTCATGGTGTAGCTGCCGCTGGCGTTGGCCGCGATGTTGCTGGCGAAGCTGGCCGAGCCGGTGGCAGGAATGCTGGAGCTGGCCGGGCTGAGGCTGAGGGCGAAGTAGTCGCCCGTGCCGCTGAGCGTCACCGTGTCGCTGTTGGCGTTGAGCTGGCTGGCCGTGGCCGAGCCGCTGAAGTTGGCCAGGGCGAAGCCGTTGGCCGGGCTGGTCGCTGTGCCGCCGACCGTCAGGCTGCCGCTGGCCGGGTTGACCATGACGCCGCCGGTCGTCAGCGCGACCTGCGCCGAGGAGGCAAAGTTCGGCGCCGGCCCGCGGCCCGCGCCGGCGACTGCCGCCGGCACGCTCAGCGCGAGGTCGAGGGTGCCGCTGTAGGTGTTGCCGGCCACCGTCACCGCCGCGCCGTCCAGCCGCAGGGAGTAGGGCGCAAAGGAGCTGAGCTGGCCCGCGTAGTCCTGCCACTGCGCGCCGCCGGCCAGGCCGCTGGCGGCCGGCGCATAGAGCCCGACGCCGCCGTCGCCGGCCGCTGCAACGATCAGGGGGGTGGACGAGTTGCTGAGGGCGGTCGCGCGCGAAAGGATGGCCGATGCGCTGATGGCGCCGCTGCCCAGCACCGGCCCGCCCGGCTCGGAAACCGTGCCGTTGGCGGCCGTCAGGCTGGCAAAGTCCAGCGCGTGGCGACCGGGCGCGCTCCAGTCGGCGTCCAGCCCGCCCAACAGGCTGGCGGACGCGGTGGACAGGTTGGCGCTGATGACGCCGGCGGGCAGCGTGGCGCCCGCCGAACGAACCGCGCGCGCCACTTCGTCGCCGAAATGCGGCGCGTAGCGCGAGTAAAGCAGCTTGGGCAGCGGCGGATCGCTGGCGCCGATGATGCTCTCGGCCGCCGCGACCCCGTTGCTGAAGCCGCCGATCTTGATGTCCACCAGCTCATAGGAGTAGATATCGCCGAAATTGAGACTGATGTTGAGCAGAGTCACGCCGCCCAGGTAGGCTTCGGTCCACTCGTCGGTGCCGCAGCACATCTCCCCGATGGCGCTCTCCAGGCTGGATGTCAACGCGGAAGCAGTGCTGGCGGCTGCCGCCTTGGCCGCGGCCAGGCTGCCCGGCTCGATGGGCACCTGGGCGAAGAAGCCGCCCAGCCAGGCGAAGGTGTAGGCCGCGAAGCCGTGGGCGAAGCCGGCCATGGCAAAGCCGATCTCCTGGATGCTGCTGTTGAGCAGGGTGGCATATTCGACCGCGACCATGTGCTGGCCGTTCTCCTGCACGTCGATGATCTCGCCGGTGGCCATGTCGATCTGCAGCCAGCCGATGGCCGGCTCGCCGTCCAAAAGCACGTTTTCGGTGGGCACAGCCACCACGTGGCGCGGGTTGGCGGTCAGGTCGGCCGTGATGCGCGCCTTGGCGATGGAGGAGATGGGCAGCGCGGCGAGCTGGTCAAGCTGCGTCACGGTGTACATGCCCAGCGGGATGTTCTGCGCGTCGGCCGCGGCCAGGATCGCGGCCACACTGGTCACCGGCTCGATGCCGATCTCGTCCAGGATCTGCGATTCCAGGCTCATCTCGAACAGGCCGCGGGCGGTGTTGAAGGCGCGCAGGCCGTCCAGCGTCTGGCCGGGGTAGGGAACCACGTTCAGCTCGTTGCGGCGCAGGTCCATGCTCAGCGTGCCGGTCCCGGTCTCCACGTCCTCCTCCCAGGCGACGCTGATGATGCGCGGCGAATCGGCGTAAGCCTTGACCTGGAAGGCCTCGCCGTAGGCCGCGGCGGTGAAGTCGGAGACTGCGGCGAACTTGAGCAGGCTCATGCGCTGGGCCAGACGCGTCACGCGGCCGAAAGTGACGCGCGCGTCGCTGAGCACGGCCCAGTCCGCGGCGCTGAAGTCGCCGGCCGCGACGATGGCATCGGTGGCCTCCAGCGCGTCCTGGCCGTCGAAAACGGCCTGCACCATGGCCGGGTAGGTGTGGTTCAGCGCGTCCAGGCTGACGCCGGAGGGCGCGAAGAGGGTGGTGAACTGGGTGGTCTCGCGCAGCACCGGCTCTGAGGTGCGCTGAACATCGGTGTTGATCGCGCCGCTGCCCTGGCGCGCGTCGAAGCCGACGTAGTCGAACAGCTCGCGCTCGAAGGTCTCACTGCTGCCGTCGGGCGCGGTAACGGTGAACATCAGCCACTGGGCCAGGATCGGGTTGCTGGCCAGCGGGAAGTTGGTCAGCAGCTCCAGGTAGGGATCGCCGGGGTAGAGCGTCTCCTCCAGGCCGACGATCAGGTAGGGGACGTAGGTGTGTTCGTAGTTGCTGTAGACCATGCCGCCGGACGAGTCGGTGCTGACCAGGTGGCCCAGCGTCACCGGCTCGCCCACCAGCTCCACCGTGTTGAAGGTCTGGCTCAGCGGCTGGATGGCGCTCAGGCCGACGCCGCCCGGCCCGACGGAGAAGACGTTGTACTGTTCGACCTTGAGCGCGATCGTGACCTTGTGGCGCACGCTGTCGGGCAGCTCGGCCACGGCCGGCCCCTGCGGCGTGGTGAAGCTCTGGCCTACGGCCGCGCCGGCGAAGCTGGGATCGAGCTGCGTCCAGCCCAGGCCGGGCAGGTAGGCCTCGACCCACCAGTGATCCCTGGCCGGGTCCAGCAGCGCCGAGCTGTTGACCGGATCGGCCCGCGGCTCATCGGCCGGGGCCAGACCGCCCACGCCGGACGCGGCCGGGAACATGGATGCCACCAGCGTCTGGGCGTTGGCGCTGTTCAGCGTCCCGTGCAGATAGCGGGCCGGCACGCCGCGGGCGCGCAGCAGGGCGATCAGCAGGCTGGCCTGGTCGGCCGCGTTGCCGGCCGCGCTCCACAGCGCGCCCCGCGCGCCGCGCAGGCTGCCGGCGTAGCTCTCGTAGCCGATGTCGTCGCGCACGAACCCGAAGGCGGCCACGCCGTCGCCGGCCAGCCGCCCCGCCTGCTCCACGATGTAGGGATCGGCGCAGTTGGCGTCGATGGTGCAGCTCAGAAAGGCCGCGAAGCCGTCGGGCGCCAGCCGGGCCGGCCCGGCCGTCGCGCTGACCATGCGTCCCTGATGCCCGCCGTAGACCACCGCGCCGCTGTCCAGGTTGGTGAAAACGGCGGCGCTGCCCGGCGCTGTGATGCGCAGTTGGATCGTCGCCTGGCCGTAGGGGTCCAGATCGCCCAGGTTCCAGACCAGGCGATTGCCGTTGCGGCTGGGCTGCGGATCGGCCGAGACAAAGCCGGAAACGCCGGCCAGCAGCTCATCGCTGACGATCACCTGGCGGATGCGGTTGGGATCGCGGCTGTAGTCGAAGGCGGTAAGCGCGGCGATGGTGTCGGTGACGTTGACGGACGGGTTGAGTACAGGGGCTTCCAGCGGCGGCAGGTTGTTGCGCACCGTCAGCGTGACGGTGATGCCGCCGCCCGCCGCCGCGCTGGCCGCGTCGAAGGTGGACTGTTGAACGGCGATGGTGAGCGGAGCGGCCAATGCGTCAGGTTGGGTTGATGTCAGGGCGAGCGGCGCTGGCATGACGCTGGTCGCGGAGGAACTTGGCGCCGGCGCAGCCGAAGCCGGCGGCAGGGCCAGCATGGTGGCCAGGATCAGGCTCAGGAGGACGGCGAACGGTCGGCGTGCGGTATGCAGTCTGGCTCGATCAAACATGGTCATTCTCCTTGAGGGCATCAGAAAAACCGGCGTCAGGCCGCGCCTTGGAAACCAGGGGCGGGTGATCGGCGGGATCGGCGTCTATGCGCTGTTGGACGTAGCCGAACAGTTGCTCTGGGGTGGCAAAACAGCGCGTCTCGCCAGTTTGCGGTGAGACGAGCTCGGCGCGCCAGGGCTGTTGTTGGTCGTCGCGCCAGAGGCGGATCAGGTAGGCGTAGTAGTCATTCATGGCGACAGTCTTGTGCGGCCATTTCTCAGGTCTGATTTTTTGGCTGGTCCCGTAGGATGCTATAATCCGCCCGGTCGCCAGGCTTCGATGCGTTGGCAACGGATGCGCATGTCTATTTTAGCGACCTATCGTTTAGAAAACGCTTAGAAACATGGCTCGAACACTGCGGATTTCACTGTTGGGGGATGTTGTCATGCAACTGGAGGATGAGCTGATCACCGGTTTGCCCTCGCGCGCGGCCGAGGCGCTGTTGATCTACCTGGTGTGCAACCGGCGACCGATCGCGCGCGAAAAGCTGGCCGAGCTGCTCTGGGCCGAGCGCAGCCCGGTGCAGGCGCTGACCAACTTGCGCACGATCTTGACGCCGCTGCGCCGCGAGCTGGGCGACTATCTCCTGGTCACCCGGCAAACCCTGGCATTTGACCACGGACGTGACTATTGGCTGGACGTAGCCGAGTTCGAGCGGGGCTTTGCGGCGCAGGCGGCGTCTGCCCGGCCGGTGCAGCCAGACCCCGACCGCATCCGGCAGTTGCAGTCTGTGCTCGATCTGTACCAGGGCGACTTTCTGGATGGCTTCTATCTGAAGGGCGGCCACGGCTTCGAGGAGTGGGCAACCGTGCAGCGGGAGCGGTTGCGTCACCTGGCGCGTGAGGGCTTTCGGCGGCTGGCCAGCGCCCAGCTCGAGGGGGGCGCTTACCTGGCAGGCAGCGCGACCGCGGCGCGCTGGCGCCAGCTCGACCCATACAGCGAAGAGGCGTGCCGCACGCAGATGTGGCTGTTGACGCGCTCCGGACAGCGACATCTGGCGCTGCGTAGCTATCAGGACTTCCGGCAGTTGCTGAGCGCTGACATCGGCGTGGAGCCTGGGCCGGCCACTGCGGCGTTGGATCGGCAGTTGCGCACCCTGGAGCTGCCCCCTCCGCTGGAAGTTCCGGCGCCGCCGACCGCTTTCGTGGCCCGGGAGGCCGAGGTTGACGCCCTGGTCAGCCTGATTCTGGCGCGGGGCAATCGCCTGCTGACCCTGACCGGGCCTGGCGGCATCGGCAAGACCCGCCTGGCAATCGAGGCTGCCCGCGCCGCAGCGCAGCGCGCACCGGGGCGCTTTCTCCACGGGACCTTTTTTGCGTCCCTGGCCGCGTTGACCTCCGCCGAGTCGCTTCCGGTCCAGATTGCGGATACCCTCCACGTGCAGTTGCAGGGGAGCGAGCCGCCAGGCAGGCAACTGCTGGCTCACCTGGTCGGGCGCGAAGTGCTGTTGATTCTGGACAACGTCGAGCACCTGCTGAAAGAGCCGGGAGTCGTCGCGGCCTTGCTGGTGGATCTGCTGCGCCAGGCGCCCGGCGTCAAGGTTTTGCTCACATCCCAGGGGCGGCTGAACCTGTACGAGGAGGTGGTCTTCGACGTGCCAGGGCTGGCGGTAGCCCAGGAGGGGGATGAGGGGACGACGCCGTCTGGCGCCGCGCAGTTGTTCCTGACGCGCGCGCGCCAGGTCCAGCGCGAGTTCGAGCCCACAGCGGCGGATCTGGTCAGCGTCGCCCAGCTGTGCCGGCTGGTGAAAGGGACGCCGCTGGCCATCGAACTGGCGGCCGGCTGGCTGCGCCGCTACGACTGCGGCGAGATCGTGCGCGGGATCGAGCAGAGCCCGGATTTCCTGGCCAGCACCTATCACGACCTGCCAGAGCGCCAGCGCAGTCTGCGTTCGGTGTTCGAGTACTCATGGCAGTTGTTGACGCCGGTCGAACGGGCAGCGCTGGGCAAGCTCACCGTGTTTGGGGGCGGCTTCGCGGCCGAGGCTGCCGATGCCGTGGCTGGGCCGCGCGCGCCGCTGGCGGATCTGGCCGACCGGTCGCTCGTACAGCCATCGGGCGCCGGGCGTTTCGACCTGCACCCCCTGCTGCGCGGCTATGCGGCCGAGAAGCTGGCGCTGGACCCGCAGGTGCAACAGCGCGCGGCCGATGACCACGCAGCCTTCTATTTGAGCTACCTGGTCGCCCTGGGCGGCGGCGAATCACCCCAGCAGCGCGCCGCGATCCGCCTGGAGCTGGCCAACATCCGCGGCGCCTGGGAATGGGCGGCCCGGCGGCGCATGGTCGACCTGCTGGGGGGCGCGGCGGCCGCGCTGCACGGTTTCTTCAGCGTGCAAAGCTGGTTTCAGGAGGGGATCGATCTCTTCGCCCGCAGCCTGGCTGCGCTGGGCGCGGCCAGCAGCCAGGAGGCGGCGATCGCCGGCCTGCGCGCGGAGCTGCTGGGCCGCAAAGCCCGCATGCACCTTCACATCGGTCAACTGGTCGAGGCGCGCGCCGACCTGCAGGCCGCGTTGATCGACCTGCCGCAGATCGAGGATCCACGGCGACGCGGCAGCGCACTGGACTCGCTGGTCATCACCCACTACTACGCCGGGGATTTTTCGCAGGCGGCGACGTTGGCACGCGAGAGCTTGCGGCTGGCGGAGCAGAGCGACGACCGCCGTGGCGTCGCCTCTGCGTTCAATTTCATGGGCAGTTGCGCCAAGGCGCTGGGGAATTACCCACAGGCCCAAATCTGCTTCCAGCGTTCGGCTGAAGCCTACTTGCAGTTGCCCGATGAGATCGGCGCGGCCATGGCCTACAACAACCTGGGCAACTTGTTGCAATCCACCGGCGACTGGCCCGGCGCACAGCGCTACTACCAACAGAGCAGCGAGCTGTTCAAGGCGCACGACCACGCCCACGGCGCCGCCACCACGCTGGCCAACGCCGGCAAGCTGGCTCGCAAACAGGGGGCATATGACCAAGCGCAGGCCTTGCTGAACGAAAGCCTGGCCATGAAACGCCAGATGGGCGATCTGCGCGGGGAGGCGGTGGCGCTGGCTGGTCTGGGGGACGTGGCCCTGGCCATGGGCGCATACGCCGAGGCCAGGGCGCGGCTGTCAGCGGGGCTGGAGCTTGCCCAACAGAGCGGCGATATGAAGCTGTGGCTGGAGGCTTTGACCTCGTTCGCGGAGCTGCTGGCCATGGAAGCGGACCGTGACGGCGCGGCCCGGCTGCTGGGCTACATCCTCCAGCATCAGGGCGCGTCGCAGGAAGCGCGCGAGCAGGCCCAGCGGCTGGCAGAGCAACTGGGCAAAAACAGTCAGCACGCCGGCGCCGGCTGGCAGGACGAGCGCGCCCTGCTCGACTGGCTGCGCCGGCGGTGAGGCCGCGCCCCCCTCTTCATCCACGCAACGACACCGCGTCCCAGCCCGACCCCTGCCGGAACACATCGAACCGTTCCGACCGACGCAGTTGATCCACGCCGACGGTGACGCGAAACGGGAACAGCTCTGGCAGCCGCACCAAATCCGCGAAGGGGAGTTCACCGGCAGGATGAGCGGTCAACGCGGCGGCCAGCAGCCACTCCTCCAGCGCAGGATCGGAGGCGACGAACTGCCCGCGCAGGGGCCGGTAGGCGTGGCGTTTTTCGGTCTCAGCAAGGATGCCCCAGTTGCGCAGCGTGAAGAGTATCCGGTCAGCAGCGTTGTCGAGCGATCCCATCTGGCCCAGATCGGCGACCAGACGTTGCTTGACCTCTTTGGGAGTGATGGTCTCCTGATAACGACTGAGCTGTCCGATGGTTATCACACCAAGCCGGAAGAAATCGTAGGCCGCCAGGGTCATGCCGTAGTGGAGCCAGATGCGATCATCCACTGTGGACGACTGCGCAAACAGCGCGCTGGCGTCGGCATGCAGCGCAGGGCGCCGCGCCGCGCCCTTGCCCCAGATAGTGATCAAGACGTCGATCGCCATGCGCCTGCCCTCAGGGCTGGCGATCTGCTGCGCCACCACCGGATCGAGGCGCGCCCGCAGCTCGGCCAGATCGGGCGTTTCGGCGGAAAACGCAGCCGCGGCGTCCATCCAGCTCAGGTAGATGTTGCGGCGAAAGCCAATGTTCTTGTTCATGTCCAGAAATACACCGAAGGCTGGCGTCTTGTGGCGTTTATCGTTCGATGCGTACCAACGGCACGACCATCTCGTCGATGGTCAACCCGCCGTGGCTGACGACGCGCGTCCCCTGAGGAGCGAAGGCCTGGCGGCCCTTCGGCATCAAGGCCTGCCAGCCGGCCGGCAGCAGACCGTCGTTCTCCCAAAGGATCGTGTCGGGGAACTGTTGCTGGACGGAACGGGCGAAATCGGCGTTGTTGTACAGGCGGGCCCGTTTGCTGCGCGTTTCCACCAGCACGCCCTCCTGGGGCTGTCCCATGCCCACCGCCTCCACGTGGCCGTGGTCGCTGGCCAGGACGACCAGCATCTGTTCCTCCAGCAGGCGGTCGATCAGCGCCTCCAGCCGGTGTGAGCTGTCGGCCAGCCACAGGCGCAGCGAGGCCTGCACGCCGGCCGCGCCCTGTGTCGCCCCGTGCAGCATGTTGTCCATGGCCGTGCTGACCAGACAGGCTGCCATGGTGCGCTGGCTGAGGATGTCACCCAGCAGCGGCGTCTCGCAGCGCTCATCCAGCGCGCCGTAGAGGAAACGTTCGGGCGTCAGCTCGGTGCGGGCCTGCCAATGCTCCCGCCAGCGTCGCCCCTCGTGGCTGGTGACGGTCAAGGTGTCGGCCAGGCGCGCCGGGCGCAGACCGCTGACCAACGCCTGGCGGGAGACGCTGGTGACGCTGGGAACCTGGGCCAGCACCAGGTGTTGGCTGATCTCCCACTCTTGGTGGCGCATCTGCCAGGCCGGCCGGATCAGCGTCCAGTCGGCCAGCGACAGGCCGTCCAACACGATCAGCGCCACCCGCTGGATGCCTTGGTTGATGCTTTCGATGTAGTGGAGCGTGTGGTACAGGTGGTGCGGCCGGGGCAGCGCCATGCCGGCCAGCAGCGCGTAGTTCGCTTGCAGCCAGGCAGCGAAGCGTCCATCCAGCGCCGTCTCCAGGCTGGCCAACTGCGCCCGCTGCGCCGGCGTCACGCCGAAGTCAGTGTCGTAGCGCCACAGGCTGAGCTGCGCCCAGCGCCGCGCGATGGCCTGCCACTGTTCCCAGCGCAGTTCCTCTGGCCGCAGATCCTCGGCCACCGCCTGCACAGCCTCGTCGATTTGGCGGCGATGCACGGCAGCGGCATCGACGGCCACCGCGGGCGAGGCCCAGGCTGGCAGGGACACCGATTGGTCTATGGCGATGGGTTCCACAGTTCCCGTGCGAACCAGCCGCGGCAGCGCGTCTTGCAGCGCCTCGTCGCTGGAAAAGGGCAGCGCTTCGTAGCCGACCCGTTCCTCGCCCAGGAAGTGTCCCACCTCGCGCTGCCAGGCGTTGCGCACGAACTCACGGTAGTTCTCGCCGCTGAGCAGCATCCCCCACAGCGGCCAGCCGGCGAAAGCCGGGTTTGCTCGCAGGTGCGTCATCAGCCGTTCGATCAGATCCAGACCCATGGGCTGCCCGGCCTTGTGAAACGCGTCCAGCCAGAGCAGCAGCGCCGCGGGCCGGTCCAGCCGCTCCGGCGCGGCGTCGAACACCTCAGCCAGCAGGTAGTCCTGCGTCTCGACCGGCGAGAGGAGTTGCGCCGGCGGCCGCGCCCGATAGGCCTCAGCCAGTCGCTCGCGAGCGCTGCCGCGCAACTGCTTGACGAGATAGTAGTCAAGCCGCGGGAACAGATCGTGCAGGGCCAACGTGACGTGCTGGCCCTGCTGCCACAGGTCGTAGGGCAAGCGCTCCAGCACGTGTCTGGTGATCACCGCGACGCGCTGCTCGCCATGCGCCCGCGCCTGCTGCACCTCGTAGCGCAGCGCGACGGGATCG
>JAKQCW010000212.1 GCA_029558955.1 Chloroflexota bacterium | reverse complement strand
GCTGCTGCACAGCCTCCAACGCCGGCCCCAAGGCCGAACGCGGCTGGGGATAGCGGGCCATCAATTCACGAATCTTGTTGTGGGTCGCGTCAGTTAGTAAGGTCATAACGGTGAACGGTGAGCGGTGAACGGTGAGCGGTGAGCGGTGAGCGGTAAACGGTGAACGGTGAGCGGTAAACGGTGAATGGCTTCGGGATAATCAACCCATTGCCCATTCGCCATTGAGTATTGAGCATTGGCCATTGACCGTTGAACATTGGCCACTGGCCATTGACCGTTGAATATTGGCCACTGGCCATTGGCCGTTGAATATTGGCCATTGGCCGTTGGCCGTTGAATATTGGCCATTGGCCATTGGCCGTTGAATATTGGCCGTTGGCCATTGCCATTCCCTACCGGTCCACCTCGCCCAGGACGATATCGATGGAGCCGATGATGACCACCAGGTCGGCCAGATACTGGCCGCTGGCCATGGTGTTGGTGGCGTAGATGTTGACGAAGCTGGGGCCGCGCACCCGCAGGCGATAGGGCTTGGCGCTGCCGTCGGAGACGATGTAGTAGCCCAGCTCGCCCTTGGGGTTCTCGTGGCCGAAGTAGACCTCGCCGGCCGGCGGCCGCAGCCCTTCGGTCACCAGTTTGAAGTGATGAATCAACGCCTCCATGCTGGTGTCCAGCTCGGAGCGGGGGGGCAGGGCCACCTTGCGGTCGTTGCTCTTCCAGGGCTGGCCTTCGCTGGCCTTGACATCCTCCAGCGCCTGGCGGACGATGCGCAGGCTCTGGCGCATCTCCTCCACGCGGATCTGATAGCGACCGTAGGAATCGCAGCGGTCGGAGATGGGCACGTCGAAATCGTAGCGCTCATAGCCGCTGTACGGCGCCAGCTTGCGCAGGTCGTAGTAGACGCCGCTGCCGCGCAGCAGGGGGCCGGTCGCGCCCAGGCTCAGCGCGTCCTCGCGGCTCAACATGCCGACCCCTTCCAGCCGTTTGCGCAGCGCCACGCTCTTGGTCAGCATGCGCTCATACTGCTTCAGACGCTCAGCAAAGATCTCGAGGAATTCTTCCACCTTGGTGATGAAGGCCGGCGGCGTATCGCGCCAGACGCCGCCGATGCGCACGTAGGAGTAGGTCAGGCGCGCGCCGGAGATCATCTCGAAGATGTCCTGGATCATCTCACGCTCGCGCAGCGCATACATCAGCAGGCTCATGCCGGTGCCGCTGGCATCCAGCACGTGGGTGGCAATCCAGACCAGGTGCGCGGCGATGCGTTGCAGCTCAGCCACGATCACCCGAATGGCCTGGGCGCGCGGCGGAATCTCCACATCCAACAGCTTCTCCACGGCCAGGCAATAGCCAAGGTTGTTGGCCATGGCCGAGGTGTAATCCATGCGGTCGGTGTAGGGCACGAAGTCCTTGTAGCGCACATGCTCGCCCTGCTTCTCGAAGCCGCTGTGCAGATAGCCGGTGTCAGGATGGGCGCTGATCACCCGCTCCCCTTCCAGCTCCACGGCTACGCGCAACACGCCGTGGGTGGCCGGGTGATGCGGCCCCAGGTTGAGCATCACATGCTGCCGGGCATCGACCCCCTTGGGCAGCGGCGCCTGTACCGGCGCCGGATCCAGAACCTGCTGGCCCAACGTGGCAAAATCAGGGTCGTTCCAGATCATGCTGAAGGGCACATCCTGCCCGCCCAGCGGCTGATCCTTGCGCAGCGGATGGCCCACCCAGTCCCACGGCAAGAGAATGCGCCGCAGGTCGGGGTGTCCCTCGTAGTGGACGCCCACCAGATCGTAGGCCTCGCGCTCCATGCAGAAGGCAGCCTTCCACAGGGGATGGAGGCTGGGCACCGTAGGTTTGTCGTCGTTGCCCTCGGCCGGCGCGGTCAGACGGATGCGCCGGCGTTGGGCGATGGAGTAGAGCTGATAGATGCTGGCGAAGCGCTCCTGGCTGCCCGGCCGGGTGCGCTGCTGCGCAGGCAGCGCACTGCGGTCGATGGCTGTCAGATCGGCCAGGTGAATGAACTCCAGCCCCGGCTCGTCGCGCAGGAAGCGCGCCACCGCCAGCAGGTCGCCAGCGCGCACGGTGAAGTCGATCTCGCCGTGCGCCCGTTCCACATCCACCAGCGCGTCGGGGAAACGCTCCCTCAGGCGCGCTTCCACATCGCGAAACTCAGTTGTATCCAGGGACTCTGCCACCGTAGCCGGTGCGCCGTTGGTCATGGGAGTGTCCTCGTGTTACCGCATCGCCCGGCTCTGCGCCGCCTGCATGAAATCGATGTCGTACTGGCTGAACTTCTCGCCCTTGATCTGCTTCTGCAGCAGCACCAGGCCTTGCAACAGCGCCTCCGGGCGAGGGGGGCAGCCGGGAATGTAGACATCCACCGGGATGATCTTGTCCACCCCTTGTACGATGGCGTAGTTGTTGAAGGGACCGCCGGCGCTGGCGCAGATGCCCATAGCGATCACCCACTTGGGCTCCGGCATCTGGTCATACAGCCGCTTGATCACCGGCGCCATCTTGTTGCTCACCCGGCCGGAGACGATCATCAGGTCAGCCTGGCGCGGCGAGGCGCGGAAGAGCTCCGAGCCAAAGCGGGAAATGTCATGCCGGGGCGCGCCGGTTGCGATCATCTCGATGGCGCAACAGGCCAGGCCAAAGAGCAGCGGCCAGACCGAGTTGGCCCGGCTCCAGTTGACCATGCTCTCCAGCGTCGTCACCAGGACGCCATCATTGCCAAGTTTGTTTTCGAGACCCATAACAACCTCAGTCCGTCACCAGTCCAGCGCGCCCTTGCGCCACACATAGCCAAAGCCAACCAGGAGAATCACGAAAAAGACCGCCATCTCGATCAAGCCGAAGAGCTTGAGCTGGCGCAGCACCACCGCCCAGGGATAGAGGAAGATCACCTCGATGTCGAAGAGGATGAAGAGCACGGCCACCACGTAGAAGTGCACCGGAAATCGACGACGCGCGTCGCCGTAGGGCAACATCCCCGACTCGTAGGGCTCAAGGCGGGCCTTGGGGGTGCGTTTGGGGCCAAAGAGCGCGGGCACCGCCAAGGCGATGACGGCAAACACTGCTCCGATGACGAGCAGGATCAGGATCGGCAGGTATTCGATCGGCACGATTCGCTCCGTGGGAGGGGACCAGCGCGACTGGGGAAACCAAGGCTGCCCGGCGCCGCCGCCAGCGTGGGGCTGGCGCCAGCTTGCTGCGCCAGGTACTGTACGGTTGCGAATTCTATCACACGCAAGGTTAAATGTCAAGACATTTTCGCGCGCGCCCCACCCGGCGGTTCTCCCCGCCGTTTGACGAACCTGGCCTCCGGTGCTACAGTGGCAGCGCACCGGCGTTGTTCGTTTTGACCGACCCAGCACACGGAGTCGAGCCTTCAGGCGGCCACGTCGACCGGCCCCGGCTAAAGCCTCGACTCCTGCCGGAACTCCTGAGTTTGCACACGGAGTCGAGCCTTCAGGCGGCCGGTGATCTTGGAGCGCGATGCAGGTTGCTCCGGAGGAGAGTTTCCCCATGTCTGACTGGCGTTTTGCTCCTGGTTTCCTTTTTTTGCTGGCGATCCTGCTGGGCGGCGCGTGGGCCGGCCTGGCCAGTCCCGCCGCTGCCCAGACCGTCAGCCCGGTCGATGTCACAGCCCAGGCCGGCGACTTGCAATCCTGCCCCGCCTGGCAGGCCCCGCCGGCCGCGTCTTACCAATCCTTCCCCAACGCCGGCCTCTACACCTTCTTCGACTGGTCGCACCTGGACCCGCAGCTCTACCCCTGGCTCACCGGCGGGCATCTGGTCTTCACCTGGCGCACGGTGGAGCAGGAGGGGCCAGGCCAGTACCGCTGGGACGCGATCGACCAGTGGATGGCGGTCGAGGCCAGCCTGGGCAAGCCGGTGGGGCTGGCCTTCAACACCTACGAGGGGGCCTGCTGCGGCGGCAACCAGGTTCCGGCCTGGTTCAACGCCGCCCACGGCGCCTGGCCGGCCGGCGATGGCTACGTCGCCTGCACCTGGACCGACCAATACGGGGCCGCGCAGCAGGAGGATATCCCCATGTACTGGACGCCGGCCTATCTGGACGCCTTCGAGCGCTTCGTCCAGGCCGCGGCCGAACGCTACCGCGATGACCCGCGCGTCGCCTTCGTGGAGGTCAGCAGCGGCATCTACGGCGAGACCATGCCCGGCGAGTCGGACAGCGAGGTGGACGCCTGCCTGCAGGCCGCGGGCCTGACCGAAGACCTGTGGATCGAAACGGTCAACCGCATCAGCGACATCTACCAGCGCCACTGGCACGATACCCCGCTGCTGGTGCAATACGCGCCCTGGTACCTCTCCCGCCGCGAGCGCCGCGAGTTCAGCGACTACGCCGGCGGCATCGGCGTGGGCCTGAAGCACAACCGGCTGATCCCCGACCACGATGACCAGGTGATCCGCTCCGACAGCGCCGTCATCCACCCCGATGTCTGCCGCACCGGCCAGTATGACCCCATGTTGCAGTTCGCCGGCCAGGTTCCGCTGGCCTGGGAGGGGACGGCCTCCAGCTACCCCACCACGGCCGACCTGCTCTGGTCGCTGCTCAACGGCATGAACAAGCACCCGGCCTATCTGCTGCTGGGCCGCCAGCCGTTGACCACGACCGACCCCGTCGGCCAGTGGGCGCTGCGCCTGGCCGCACGCTACGCCGGCGTCGCCATCGATACCACCCCCGGCGTCTGGGTCGCGCTGCGCGAGACGCAGTCCACCTGGTATCCGCAGCGGGGCAACTTCGACTTCTGGCTGCGCCAGGTGGACAGCGCGCCCGGCGGCCGCACCACGCCGCAGTGGAACGTCACCGGCCAGCCCTGGGGCCGCTTCACCCGGCGCACCGACGCGGCCAGCGGCAACCCCGACATGTTCTTCGCCGTGGAGGATGCCTATCTCTACGACAACACCACGCGGCCGGTGACCATCACCGTGATCTACCTGGACGCCGGCCGCGACACCTGGGAGCTGCTCTACGACGCGCTGGACGACAACGCCAAATCGGCCGGCGTGGTGACCAAGGGCAACAGCAACCAATGGCGCGAGGCTCGCTTCGTCCTGCCCGATGCGCAGTTCAGCAACCAGCACGCGGGCTATGATTTCCGCATCCGCAGCCGCGGCGACGGCGATGAGCACATCAGCTTCGTGGAGGTGGTGAAGGGAGAGGCGCCGGGGGAAGCCGGGGGAGCTGGCGACGCCCAGCCGCGGCGCGGCCGGGCGGCCGGCCAAGCCGCCGATCTGCCAGCGCGCGCCGGCTCGTCGCCGCCCAACGACGACCGCGCCAACGCCGCGGCCATTGCCCTGCCCTACGAGGGCAGCCAGGATGTGACGGGCGCGACCACGGCGCCCGATGATCCGACCATGGGCTGCGGCGATGGCCAGAATCAGCACACCGTCTGGTACCACTTCACCGCGCCCGGCGATGGCTTCGTCACCCTCAACACGGCCGGCAGCGACTTCGACACGGTGCTGGCGCTCTGGCAGGAGGAGCAGGGCGCCCTGGTCAGCCGCGGCTGCAACGACAACGGCGGCTGGTGGTCGGACAGCTCCAACCTGAACGTGGGTGTGACGGCCGGGCAGAGCTACCTTGTTCAGGCGGCCAGCCGCGGCCCGGCGGCAGGTACCCTCGCCCTGCGCGCGCTCTTCAGCGCCTGCACCTACAGCGCGGATCTGGCCGCGCTGCAGAGCATCCTGGCCGGCTATGGCCTGCCCTTCTACGATTCCTATCTGGAGACGGTCGCCACGCCGGCCGGCGCGCGCTGCGCCATCACCGGCCTGTCGCTGGCCGGCCGCGATCTGCCCACGCCCTTGCCGGCGACCATCGGCGACCTGCGCAACCTGCAAAAGCTGGACCTGAGCAGCACCGGCCTGCCCGCGCCCCTGCCGGCCGCCCTGGGCAATCTGACCCGGCTGCAGTGGCTCAACCTGAAGGAGAACCAGCTCAGCGGCCCGCCGCCGGCCGCGCTGGGCAGCCTCAACGCCTTGCAGGCGCTGGGGCTGGCCGACAATCGGTTCAGCGGCCCGCTGCCCGGCTGGCTGCCCGCGCTCTCCCGCCTGCAACGCCTCTACCTCTCCGGCAATCAGTTCAGCGGCCCGCTGCCCGGCTGGCTCGATCAACTGGCCAATCTGGAACAGCTCTGGCTGGGCTACAACGATCTCAGCGGCATGGCCCCCGCCAGCCTGGGCAGCCTCAATCGGCTACGCGAACTGTCGCTGGCCGGCAACCAGCTTAGCGGCGCGCTGCCGGAGCAGATGGCCAACCTCGCCGCCTTGAAGCTCCTCTACCTGGAGGGCAACGCCTTCAGCGGCCCGCTGCCCGGCTGGCTGAGCGCGCTGCCGCAGCTGCGCGTGCTCTCGCTGGAGGGCAACGCCTTCAGCGGCCCGCTGCCCCCCGCCCTGGGCCTTGCCCCCTCCCTGGAGCTGCTGCGACTGGATGGCAACGACCTCAGCGGCCCGCTGCCCGACAGCCTGGGCGATGCCAGCAGCCTGCACGCGCTTTCCCTGCGCGACAACCGGCTCAGCGGCCCGCTGCCGGCCAGCCTGGGCAATCTGAGCCAGTTGACTGGTCTTTATGTCGAGCAGAACCAGCTCAGCGGCCCCTTGCCGGCCAGCCTGGGCGGGCTGAGCGCCCTGCGTCGCCTGCACCTGGCCAGCAACGGGCTGAACGGCCCCCTGCCGGCCAGCCTGACCGGACTGACCAGAATGTGGAGCGTGGACCTGCGCGAGACGGCGCTGTGCGAGCCCAGCGACCCGGCCTTCCAGGGCTGGCGTGCGGGGGTGCGCTACTGGCGCGGCAACGGCCTGGTCTGCGGCGTCAACGTCACGCCCACCTGGACGCCCACCGCCACGGCCACGTCGACGCGCACGCCCACCGCCACCCCCACGCGCACGGCCACGCCAACAGCCACGCCCACCCCAACGCCGACTGCCGTCCGCACCGCCACACCCAGCGCGACCTGGACGGCAACCGCGACCGCCACGCCTTTGCCGGCGGTACACCGGCGCTTCCTGCCGCTGATCCTGCGCCGATGACCGCAGAAGTACCGGCCTGCTGTCAGGAATCGCATCAAGAACCGGGTTTCCGGGCCATGCCTGGCCGAATCATTAAGAAACTGACATGGACGCGGGCGCTTGTTTTCATCTGTTTCTCATATTTGGGAAGTAAGATACAATCGGAATTGTGAAGAATGCCACGCGGCTTTCCTGCACTTCCCGCTGATCAAGCTCCCGCTCGGCCAGCGCATCTGCCAGGGTGCAGGCCACCCTCGACGCCTTCACGGCCCTGATCCTGTATGACAGCGAATTGATGGGCGAGACCATCGAAGACCCGATCATCTTCAGCGCCGCCTTCAGCCCGGACGGCAGCCGGCTGGTGACGGGCGGATCGGATGGCCGTTACCGCGTCTGGGAAGCCAAGACGGCGCGGAGCTGTTCAGCACCTTCACGGCGACCATTTGGTGGGACGACCGCGCAGCCGACTAGGTGCAGGTGGAGACTGGTGAACTGCCAGCGCCTGCGACACGAGATCAATCTCTGTTTGCCTCATTCATCTCACCCAGACAAGGAGGAAACTATGGGACCCCTGACACGCCGCTGGATGCTACTGTTCATTCTGGCATTGGCTGCACTGCTGCTGGCCGGCTGTCCTGGCAACGAGACGCCGGCAGCGACTGCGGTAGCCGTCGCCCCTACGACTCAGCCTGAGCAGCAGGCTGAGGTCCCGACGACGGCGCCGACGGCGACGCCTGTGCCGCCGACGGCCACCCCTGTCCCGCCCACCGCGACTCCTGAGCCGCCGACGGCGACGCCCAAACCACCCACGCCCACGCCCACGCCTCCAACGCCGACGCCAGAACCGCCCACGGCAACTCCTGAGCCCGAACCGGAAACCCCGCAGGCCATCGCCAGCCGCAACATGAACGTGCGCGGCGGCCCCGGCGTCGACTTTCCGGTTATCGCCTCGGCCACGGCCGGCGACAGCTACGACATCAGCGGCAAGAACGAGGATGGGAGTTGGTACCAGGTCTGCTGCTTCACCGGAGAGGAGCCGGGCTGGGTTTCGGCCAGCCTGGTGACGGTGCAGGGGGACGCCGCAGCCATCGAAGTGGCGGCCGACATCCCTGAGCCGCCGCCCACGCCCACGCCCGCGCCCACACCGACGCCTGGCCCCACCACGGCCGCACCGTCCGGCGGTGGGAGCACCGGCGGAGGCACAGCCGGCGGGCCGCTGCGCGGCACGTTGATCTACTCCGTGGCCAACATGGCCGCCGATCGCTGGGAGCTGTGGGAGATCAACCTGGCCAGCGGCGTCAGCCGCAAGGTGTTCGACTGGCGCACCGAGGTGGACTTCTCGCGCGACTTCAGCAAGATCGCCTTTTTCGCCTGGCCGGCGTCGGGCCTCCAGCCTGGCGTCTGGATCATGAACGCCGACTACACCGGCGAGCGGCTGGTGATCCCGGCCGGCGCGGCCTATCCCAGCTTTTCCCCCGACAGCAGCCGGCTGGCGCTGACCGGCGATGGCGTCTACATCATCAACAGCGGCGGCGACGGCCTCTACTATCTGACCGACGGCGAGTATGCCGACTGGTCGCCCATCAGCAATTGGATCGCCCACCGGGCCTGCTTCGGCGGCGCCTGCGGCCTCTACGAGACCAACGTCGACACCGGCGAGCAGCGCCGCCTGACCAGCGGCGGCAGCGACGGCCAGCCGGCCTGGAGCCCCAATGGCCAGCAGATCGCCTACATCTCCCAGGACGACGGCAACTTCGAGATCTACCGCATCAACGCCGACGGCAGCAACAAGGTGCGGCTGACCAACAACCCCTCCAGCGACGGTCTGCCGGTTTGGTCGCCCGACGGCCAGTGGATCGCCTTTCGCTCCGACCGCGGCGGCAGTTGGGCCATCTACGCCATGCGCGCCGACGGCTCCGACGTGCGCAAAATCGTCGATGCCGCGGTGTTGGAGGTGTGGTTCTTCGAGAAGATGGGCTGGCGGCCATAAGGGCCCGCCAGGATGACGAAAAAAGCCCCCGGACTGGTCGCCAGTCCGGGGGCTGATTCAGATGCGATCAGACGCGGCGCGCCCGCTTAGGCGCGGCGGCGGCGCAGCACCCAGGCGCCGGCCAGCGGCGTCATCAGCGCCAGCAGCGCACCGGCCGCCGGCAGCAGCGAGCTGCTGGCCGCAGGCTGGGCCTGCAGACTGCCCAGGGTCACCGCGGTGGGCGCCTGGTAGGCCGCGCTGACAGGGCCGTGCAGGGTGGCCACGCCCGACATGTCCAGGTCTTCCAGCGTGTACCAGTAGGTGTTGCCAGAGGTCACGTCGCTGTCCACGACGCTGTAGCTGAAGCCCTGCGTGCTGCCAGGCGACTGCGACGGGACCATCTGCGTCGTGATCAGCGCGCCCAGCTCGTCAGGCGACTGGCTGCGATAGAGGTTGAAGCCCAGATTGTCGATCTCACTGACCGTGTCCCAGGCGATCACCACCTGGTTATCGACCCACTCCGCCTGGAAGGAGGCCAGGGTGACGGCCAGCGCGGATTCCGGCGGGGTTTCCAGGCGGTAGTCCTCCACCTCGCCGCCAGACACGAAGCCGGTGGGGGCGATGGAAGCCGTGCAGGCGCCGTTGGCATCGCGCGGGCTGAGGCGGAAGCGAGCATAATAGAAGTTGGCGGTCGCGCCGATCACCCCGTTTGGCGTCTGGAAGGACACCGACTGGACGCCGGGGCCGACAGGCACGTTGTTGATGATCTGCTCGGAATAGACGCCGAGCGCGTCGCCGAAGTCGCCGTCGGCGTCTGCCGTGCTGCCGTCGGTGAAGTCCATCCAGGCGTTGAGGCAGGCGTTGCCGCCGGTCACCGTCACCTGGACGGTAGCGTCATTGGCGGTGGACCAGACCGGCGCGGCGACGCCATCTTCGTCGTCCGGTTGCTTGATGGTCTTGGCGATGTCGCTGTCATCGCCCTTGGCGTCGCTCGATGCCTGGCCCTGGTACTCGGCGTCCCACAGGCTGCCCAGCCGCAGGTCAGAGCGGGAGTGGCGCGCGCCATCGGCCGCGGCCGAGGTGCCATAGCTGTCGGGCAGGTCGCCCCAGTCTGCCGAGGCCACCGGGCTGATCGCGCAGCGCGTCAGGCTGCCGGCGCCGGTGTCGGCCACGCTGCAGTTGTTGATCTCGCCGTACTCGCCGGTTCCCAGCAGAACGTCGAAGCGAACGAGGTAAGAGGCGCCGGCGCTCAGGCTGCCCAGGTAGACGCCGTTGGGCGCCTGGGTCAGGGGCAGATAAGGCGCGCTGCCCAGGTCAGTGATCGGGCTCCACGGCCCGCCCACAGCGGCGGCCTGCTCGGTGCTGTTCTGGTCATAGCTGGTGTTGGCCGGCACGGTGTCGTAGACGTAGACGCTGCTGACCAGGGTCGGTCCACTGTTCTTGACGGTGATCAGATAGGTGGCCACATCACCCGGGCTGAGCTGGCCATCGCCGTCGTTGTCGGTCTTGAGCGTCAGGCTCTTGCTGCTCTCCACCAGCCGCATGGGCGGCACCGAGGTGCCCACGTCCAGGCCGGGCGCGGCCGCTGAGGCTTCACGAGGATCCTGGCCCCAGGCCAGCGCCAGGTTGCAGCCTGGATCGCCGCCGACGCCCACGCCAGAGGCCGTGCGGCTCCAGATGCGCGCACCGGTCTGAGCGTAGGGCAGGTTATTGTCCGGTGCGGGGCGGAAAAGGCGAACCGCGTTCAGATAATTGACCAGAATGCCATTCTCAGACCCGCTCTCGGCAACGCCATCACCGTTGGTGTCGATCCCATCTGCTGTTCCGTCGTTGTCCCAGTCCACATAGACATAGGTGCCCGTCGTGCAGGCAGCCGTGACCCACACCGGATTGCCGTTCTCATTCGGGTTGGTGCTTGACGTGGGATCCCGGCCGAGGCCCAGCCCCACCAAGGCGTCGGTGGTCAGGAACTGGTCGGGATACATGGTAAAGCTCCAGTCATAGGCCGTGTTGGTCGTGTCGATGGTGCCGATGCCGAAGATATGGTCAGCCGTTGGGGTTCCGCTGGCATCCGATGCGAAACAGTGCGCGCCCTGGTCGTTTACGAGATCAAAGGTCGCCACACCGCGTGCCGCCACCGGCCCCACTGTGGAAATGGGGGCGCCGAGACGCTCACAGGTGATGTGGACAGCGTTGTTGGCGCTAGGATTGTACAGGAAGAGACGCGTGTTATAGCTACCGTTGACCACTCCCACCGGGCTCCAGTAGCTGCTGCCGTAGGCCGTGGTCGGCAGCAAGCTCATATCGCGCGAGGCGTAGTTAGAGCCGATATCGCCGGTCACCAGCGTCACCTGCACCGGCTTGTCCGACTGCACGCGCGCACCCTGCCGAACATTGGCGATCAGGGTGGAGCCGCCTTCGTTCAGGACAACGCTGGTTTCATAAACGCCATCGGCATCAGCGTCAACCTGCACCGTGGTATTGTTCTGGCTGGCCATGATGGTAAACCCAGAGTACTCGAACATCTGGCCAGCGTTGCTGGTATTGGTGCCCACCGGCGCCTCATAGGCGGTACCCCACTCGGACGTCGGGTACATCTCATGGGCGAAGGCGTTCAGGGTGTTGGACCCACTGGCCCAGGTGGCCCGGGCCATGGCGATCGACTTGCTGGCGGCCACCTTGTCTTTGGCGTTGAAGAGCAGTTGGCAATCCCATTCCACGCGCACGTTGTCCACAGACCAATATTCGTCGTCCTCGAGACCTTGGTTTGCATAGAAACGCACGCGAGTATTGGCCGTCGCATAGCTTGAGATGTCATAGCTCTTGCTGCCGGCGCTGCCTGATCCGGTAAACGTGTCCAACACCGTGTAATTCGTTCCGTCGCTGGAGATCCGCACGCTGAAGTTGTCGCCGGAACCGTCGATGCCGCTTTGGCCAAGGCTGAACTTGAGTACGGCGCAGGCGCCAGGGTTCGACAGATCCACTCCGCGATCGATAGCGTCACCGTTGTTGGATTCGATGAAGCGCAACTGGTTGCCGGTGATCCGGATGCGACCAGCGGTGGGACTCTGGCTGGCGCCGCTGTCGTTCCTCTCCACCCAGCTATCCGCCCAGTTGACGTTGCCGTCGTTGTTGCTGTAGCTCTGGCTGCCGAAGTTGTCGAGGACGTACTTGGTCGCCACGCCAGACTGCGACACCGGGACGGGCACGGCGTTGTAGGGCACCACGACATCGCCGGCGTTGAGCACGTCGTCGGCGTCGGTGCAGTTCACGGGCGTGCCGGACTTGTTGGGCGCGCAGCCGTCGGCCGCGTTCCCGTTGCCCCAGATCTGTGTGCTGGCCTGGACGGGATTGGCGATATCCGCCTCGTAGCCGTCCTCCCAGTGGTCATAGTAGACCCACGTGCCGTCGGCCGCGACGGCGACCGAGAAGTAGGTGTAGGTCGGCGTGACGGCGTTGCTATTGATGGTGCTCAGCACTGACAGCGCGTCGCCCTCGGGCAGCGTGACGTAAAAAGTCTGCACCGGGTCGGGGTTGGCGTTGGGCCCAAGGCCAGCCGAGGCAGGAATGGCCCCGATGAAGCTCAGCATCAGGGCAAGCGCGACCACCAGGGTCGCTGAACGAAATACTCGACGTTGCATCTTTGTCCTCCAAATGCATTGTGTCTGGCCGGTGACAATTCACCGGCGCTTTACGGTTTTGGGAACTTTTTGGTGCGCCCCGCATTGGGCGGCGCGCTGATTCCTAACCGATCATTCGTTGTCTGGCGCCAACCCGCAGTCATTGATACGGTTGACGCCACATAGTACAGGTGCAGACTACCACAAGCCAAGGGGTTGACCAAAACTGCAATCGCTGAGGATTGACGCACAAAACGGGGCCGATTTGGGGGCCGGCAGCCGCCGCGACCGGGCCTATGAGGGCCCTCCAACCCGGCTAAAGGGGGTGATTTTCTCAAAAAACGACAATAAACCATAAGTTATGTCTATAAATCTATACATTACGTCAAGATATCAGCCGGCGCGCGGCCTCCGTGATCAGACGCTGCCAGCGGGCCGCGCGCCGGCGCCGATTCGTCCCCGCTGATTTTTGTAATCATTTTGTAAGCATTGCTGGACGTTCCTGACAGCTTCAGCCGGCGCGCAGCGAACGCGCGGCCCCGCCTGAAGGCTTGCCTCCGTCGCCCAAGTTTGCCAAAATAAAGACGGCCGAATGGCAATTCAGCTTACTTGACGAAAGCCGCGCTCCTGTGTTATATTCGTCATGCCCCACCCCCTGGGGGAGGGGTAGCCTGCCTCAGGACACGCATCCCATGGAAGCCGATCAGAAACGACAACTGCTCAACCGTCTCAAAAGCATCGAAGGCCACGTGCGCGGCATCCAACGCATGGTGGAAGAGGACGCCTACTGCATCGATGTCATCCGCCAGGTGCATGCCGTGCAGAAGGCGCTGGAGGGGGTCAGCAGCTTGACGCTGGAGACCCACCTCAACACCTGCGTCACCACCGCCATCCGCGGCGAAGATGTGGACGAGCGCCAGCGCATGATCGGCGAAATCGTGAGCGTGTTTCAGGAGACAGGGAAGCTGTAACACTTCCAATCAGGAGACCATCCATGACCACCAAGACCTATTCCGTTCCCTCCATCAGTTGCGGCCACTGCGTGATGACCATCGAGCGCGAGTTGAAGTATGTCGATGGCCTGCAGTCGGTCAAGGCCGACAAAGATCGCAGAGCCGTGAGCGTCGAGGTCGAGAGCGACGACGTGCTGGCGGCCGTCGAAGCCATGTTGACCGAGATCGGCTACCCGGCGGCGTGAGCGGTGAACGGTGAACGGTTAGCGGTGAACGGTGAGCGGTGAATGCCGTCCCCGGGCGCCGTTTGCCGTTCACTCTCCACTGTTCACGGTTCACGGTTTACCGTTTACCGTTTACCGTTTACCGTTTACCGTTTACCGAAACCCAGGAGGACCCATGAAACCAGCGCTATTTCTTCTTGCCGTCGCCGTCCTGCTGGCCGCCTGCGCCGCGCCGGCGGCGCAGCCAGCCAGCCCGCCGGCCGCCGGGCATGACCTGCCCGAGCTGACCGTCTTCCGCTCGCCCACCTGAGGCTGTTGTGGCGACTGGATGGCGTACATGGAACAGAACGGCTTCCCCGTCACCGCCAAGGACTTCAACAGTCGCGCGGCGGAGCAGGCGGTGAGCCAGGTTCCGGCGGCGCTCCAATCCTGCCACACAGCCATCGTGGATGGCTACATCATCGAGGGTCACGTGCCCGTGGCTGACATCAACCGCCTGCTGGCCGAACGACCGGCCGGCATCATCGGCCTGGCCGTGCCCGGCATGCCAGTCGGTTCGCCCGGCATGGAAGTCGCCGGCCAGCCCAACCAGCCCTACGACGTGCTCGCATTCGACG
>JAKQCW010000199.1 GCA_029558955.1 Chloroflexota bacterium | reverse complement strand
GGGCGTCTTCCTGTTCGGCATCCCGTTTACGGGCTCGTTTGCACTCCTGCTTGCCAGCCTGGTGCTGTTCATCGCCTCGGTGGTCGGCATCGGTCTGATGATTTCCGCGGTCAGCATGACGCAGCAGCAGGCCATCCTGGGAGCGTTCGCCATCGGCGTGCCGGCGGTGCTGATGTCCGGCTTTGCGACGCCTGTGGAAAACATGCCTGTCGTCCTGCAATGGCTGGCTCAGGCCATCCCACTGACCCATTTCCTCATCATCGTCGAAGGCAGCTTTCTCAAGGCCATGCCGCCCGGTGACATTCTCGCCAGCCTGTGGCCGCTGGCGGTCATCGCACTGGCCACGCTGACCATGGCCACCGTATTCGTCCGAGGACGCCTGCAATGAAATCCAAGCCCCGCACTCCCTTTCTTCGCGCAACCGTCACCGGCCTGACCCCTGGGCGCGCGCGTCCGCTCGTGCTGGCCCTGTCCTGCGTGCTGCTGACTGCCTGCGCAAGCGTGGGCCCCGACTACCGCGAGCCGCCGCCGGTCGACGTCGGCAGCGGCTGGAGCTTGCCGTTGGCAAGCGAATCCCAGTCCGCAGACTTGAGCCAATGGTGGTCTGCACTGGACGATCCCATCCTCGATCGCCTGATGGCCACGGCGCTGGCACAGAACCTGGATCTGCGCCACGCTGCGGCACGCATCGATGAGGCACGCGCCCTGCGCGATCGTGTGGCCGGCGAGGCATTGCCCACCGCCGCCGCTGGCGCGAGCGTCAACCGGCGCCGTCAAAGCGAGAACGGACCCCTGCCCGTAGGTTCGATCCCCGGCCTTGACGCCACGCAGACCATCTACGACGCGGGCTTCGACGCGGCCTGGGAGGCCGACTTGTTCGGGGCCAAGCGGCGGGCGCTGGAAGGCGCCAGCGCCCGCCTGCAGGCGACCGAAGCCGAGGCGCAGGGCATACGCATGCGCATCGTGGCCGAGGTCGCGCGCACCTGGTTCACCGCCGTCGGCGCCCGCTACGAGTTGCACGCACAACAGGCCACACTGGATACGCTGCAGCAGACCTTGGAATTGGTGCGCCTGCGGCATGCGCTGGGCGACGCGTCGGCCGCCGACGTGGAGGCGGCGTACGCCCAATGGACAGCAGTCAACGCGCTCATCCCGGATATCCAGGCGCGTCAGCGCGCCGCGATACTCAGCCTGGGCGTGCTGCTGGGCGCGCCGCCGGAGCGGGAGCTGGCACTGCTGGATGGCCCCTTGACGCCGAGCACGCTGCGGGCGCTGCCGGTGGGCGAGCGCGCAGAGATGCTGCGCCGGCGCCCGGACGTGCTGGCTGCGGAGCGTCACCTGGCAGCGAGTTCCGCCGACATCGGCGTGGCCACGGCCGAGTTGTTCCCCAAACTCTCCATCGGTGTCGGCGGCGGGTTCCAAGCGCTCAGTACGGGCGATTGGTTCGATGCATCCAGCTCGCGTTTTTCCATCCTGCCGCTGATTTCCTGGCGCCTGTTCGACGGCGGCCGTGTGCGCGCCGAAATTCGGGCACGCGAGGCGGCCGAGCGGCAGGCCGCGCTGGCCTATGAGCAGGCGGTGCTGACGGCGCTGGGCGACGCCGAGCGCGCGCTGGGCGACTACCACGGCGGGCTAGACACGCTTGAGCGCCGCGGTATGGCACTGGATGCCGCGCGCACCAGCTACGGCCACGCCAAGGCGCGCTATGCGGCAGGCGACATTGCGCTGGTCGAACTGCTGGCCGCCCAGCGCAGCCTGCACGAAGCCGAAACCGCAGCCGCGCG
>JAKQCW010000148.1 GCA_029558955.1 Chloroflexota bacterium | reverse complement strand
GCAAACATCGCCTCGCGCGCCGCGCCCACCGACACCCAGGTGATGGGCACGCCGGCCAGCTCTTCCAGGCGGCGCAGGTAGCGCTGCGCGGCGGCCGGCAACTGGTCCCAATGGCGACAACCGGTGGTCGGCTGCTGCCAGCCGGGCCAGCTCTCGTAGATCGGCGTCACCTGCTCCAGGATGGCGGTGTCGGGCACGTGGGTCAGCACCTGGTCGCCCAGGCGATAGCCGGTGCAGACCTTGAGCTCCGCCAGGGTGTCCAGCACATCCAGCTTGGTGACCACCAGATCGGTCATGCCGTTGAGCCAGGCCGCGTAGTCGATGGCCACGCCGTCGAACCAGCCGACGCGGCGGGGCCGGCCGGTGGTGGCGCCGTACTCATCGCCCAGCTCGCGCAGCTCATCGCCGGACGCATCCAGCAGCTCCACCGGGAAGGGGCCCGCGCCCACGCAGGTGGAGTAGGCCTTGACCACGCCGACGACGCGGGTGATCTTGCTGGCCGGCAGGCCCGCGCCCGCGCCGGCAAAGGCCGCGGTGGGGTTGGAGGAGGTGACGTAGGGATAGATGCCCCAGTCCAGGTCCCTCATGACGCCCAACTGGCCCTCCAGCAGCACATTCTGAGCGCTCTGGACAGCCTGGCGGACCATGGGCGCCACGTCCACGATGCGCGGCCCCAAGGCCTCCTGCCAGGCCATGCACTGCTCATAGAGCGCGTCGACGCTGAGCAACGGCGCGCCGTAGTGCTCCAGCAGGATGTTCTTGCGCGGAACTACCTGCTCCAGCCGCTGGCGCAGCCAGGCCGGGTGGCGTAGGTCGCCCAGGCGCAGCCCCCAGCGGGCCGCTTTGTCGCTGTAGGTCGGGCCGATGCCGCGCTTGGTGGTGCCGATGGCCGTGCCGCCGCGCGCCGTCTCCTCCAGGCCATCCAGCAACGGATGATAGGGCATGATCATGTGGGCGCGATCGGAGAGCCACAGGTTGGCGAGATCGACGCCGGCCGCGGTCAGCGTCTGCATCTCGGCCAGCAGGTTGTCGGGATTGATCACCGTTCCGGTCCCGACGATGTTCCTGGTGGCGGGATAAAAAATGCCCGACGGGATCAGGTGCAGGCGAAAGAGTCCCAGATCGTTGACCACGGTGTGGCCCGCGTTGTCGCCGCCCTGGAAACGGATCACCATATCGGCGGTTTCGGCCAGGAAGTCGATCACCCGGCCCTTGCCTTCATCGCCCCACTGCGCGCCGACTACTGCGGTAACTGGCATGATCTTGCTCCTTCACGGCCAAGGACTGACGGTCCTGACCTGTGACAAGGTTGCTACAAGCTGCGCGTCAGGACCGTCAGTCCTGAACCAGCGGCAGCCAGACGGCATTGGTCACCGTGCAATCGGGACAGGCCACGGCCAGCCCGCTGATCGCGCCGGTGGCCAGGTCGATGAACAGCAGGGTCTGCCGGTCGGCGACCAGCAGGCGGCCGGCGGCAGCGCCCTCGTCGGCAGGCGCCCAGGCCAGCGCGCCGACGGCGTTGAAGCTGCCCGGCGAGGCGTCCTGCCAGCCGCCGTCAGCCGTGCCCACCTGCACCACAGCGCGGCCTTCGCGCTGGATGACCCGCGCCAGCCGGCCGCCGCCCGGCTCGGCTGTCAGCCCCAGCGCGCCGGTCTCGGCCGCCGGCCAGAGCGTCGTGGGCGAGCGGGAGCGCAAGGGCTGGCTCACCACGTTCTGCTCCGCGATCTGATCGGGCAGGCCACGCACATAGCGCACCGCCTCGCCATCGGGCATCCACTGCGGCGCCCAGGCGGCGATCTGTGCGGCCGGATCGACGCCGTTGTTGCGCAGGAAGAGCTCGGTCAGGTTGCCGATCTCGCCGCTGCGCAGGTAGAGCACGTAGATGTCAGACTGGTTGCCCTGGCTGGCCGGCGCGCCTGGGCTGGTGCGGGCGTCGAAGGCCAGCTTGCTGCCGTCGGGCGACCAGGCCAGATGGCCGGCCGCCTCCATCTGGGCCAGCACGCGCGATCCGCCGTCGGCCAGGCTCCACAGGGCAATGGCGTTGCCCGCGCCGGTCGGGTAGGCCAGCGCCAGCCGTCCACCGTCGGGCGACCAGGCCAGCTCGGCCGGCCCGCCCGCGTCCAGCGTCGCCAGCACGGCCGGGACGTTCAGGTCATAGACCACGACGCGCTCTTCCGTGGCCACGGCCAGGCGGTCGCCGGCGGGATTCAGGGCCAGCACCGGCAGGGTGAACGTCTGGCTGATCGGCTGGGCGGCGGTGAAGGGCGCAGCGGCGGCGATGGGGGCGGCGGGAACGAATGCGACGGCGTTGGTCACGCCGACGGTGGGGCTGAGCAGGGCCGTGCCGGTCACGCCCACGGTGGAGCTGAGCAGGGTCGTATCGGTCATGCCCACGGCGGCGGTGAGGGCGACGGTTTCCGAAAGGCCCGCGCTGGGGCTGAGGCTGGCAACCACGGGCGCCAGGTCATCCAACAGCGTCACCGTCGCCGACACCGGCTGCCAGAGGAAAAGGCCCTGATCGGTCTCGACGAAGGCGCAGTTGACCGGCTCGCCGGCGCAGCGCCAGCCGCCCGGCAGCACGCCGCTCAGCGCCTCGACCAGGCCATCCGCGGCCGTCACCCGCCAAAGCTGCTCGCCGGCCTCGCCCGCCCGCTGGGTGCTGAACAGCACCTGGCCGGCAGGCAGGCTGCCTACGGAGAGCGCGGCCACCGGGGTGGGGGTGGGCAGCGGCGTGGGGGTGGCGGTGGGCGTGGCGGTGGCGGTGGGAATCGGCGTCGCGGTGGGCACGTCGGTGGCCAGCAGGCCCAGCAGGCCGCCCGGGCCGGCCGCGGGCGTGCCCGGATCCTGCGGGCCGGTGGGGCTGCCGGGGGAGCAGGCCAGCAGGATCAGCGTCAAGAGGGCCAGGAGGGGCAGCAAGCGAGCCAGGTGCGCCAGTTTGATCATGGTTGCTATCCGAAACGACGGGCCAACTCGGCCTCCACAGCCTCCCAGCTCAGGTCGCGGGCGGCCAGCAGGACCATGCTGTGGTAGATCAGGTCAGCTAATTCGTAGAGAACACGGTCGTCGCCCTCGCCTTTGGCCGCGATGATGACCTCGACCGCTTCCTCGCCGATCTTCTTGAGGATCTCGTTCTCGCCAGCCTCCAGCAGGTGTACGGTGTAGGAGCCGGCTGGGCGCTGCTCCTTGCGCTGTTGAACGGTGGCCCAAAGCTGGGCCAGGGTATCGTTGGCCAAGACCATGCTCCGATTGTTGCAGCTCATCTTCTCACGCAAAGCCGCCAAGCCCGCCAAGCAGAATGGCTTCCGGCCCTTTGCGGCCTTTGCGTCTTGGCGTGCGACCATACTCGCGCCGCCAGACACAGCTCATCTTCTCACGCAGCGTCCGCGCCTTCGGCGGCCTCCGCCGGCCAGACAAATACCGGCGGATCGCCCACGCTGCGCTGCTCCGCCGCGGCCGCCGCCACCGCGTCGAAGGGAAGAGGGCGGTAGAAACAGGTGGTGTTGCCCGTGTGGCAGGCCGGGCCGTTGGGGGCCGCCTGCACCAGCAGGGCATCGCTGTCGCAGTCGTAGAAGATCGCGGAGGTCAGCATGACATTGCCCGAAGTCTCCCCTTTGCGCCACAGCTCCTGCCGGCTGCGACTCCAGAAGGTGACATAGCCGCTGGTCATGGTCAGTTGCAGCGCCTCGGGGTTCATCCACCCCAGCATCAGCACCTGCTGGGTCGAAATGTCCTGCACGATGGCCGGGATCAAACCCTCTTCGTTCCAGTTGAGTTCTTCGGTTGCGCTCATACGGGGACCTCCGGAGTGGTGGTGGGATGACGGTTCGACCGGTTCACGAAACCGGCGGGAAGGGCCGCCGGGTCAGGCCTGGCGCACGGGCACCTGGTGTTCGGCCAGGTAGCGCTTGACCTCGGCGATGCTGAGCTGGCGGTAGTGAAAGAGGGAGGCGGCCAGGGCCGCATCGGCGCGTCCCTCGGTCAGCGCGGCGTAGAAATGTTCCAACGCGCCCGCGCCGCCCGACGCAATCACCGGCGCCGGCACCGCGTCGGCCACGGCGCGGGTCAGCGCCACGTCGTAGCCGGTCTGGGCGCCGTCGGCATCCATGCTGGTCAGCAGGATCTCGCCCGCGCCCAGGGCGACCAGGTGTTGCGCCCACTGCACGGCATCCAGCCCGGTGGGGACGCGGCCGCCGTTGACATAGACCTCCCAGCCGCCGGGGCGACGTCTGGCATCCACCGCGGCCACCACGCACTGGCTGCCGAACTCGCGCGCGCCCTCGGCCACCAGGTTCGGGTTCTGCACCGCGGCCGAGTTGACGCTCACCTTGTCGGCGCCGGCCAGTAGCATGGCGCGCATATCCTCGACGGTGCGGATGCCGCCGCCCACGGTGAAGGGGATAAAGACGCTCTCGGCCACGGCCCGCACCATCTCCAGCACCGCGCCGCGCCGCTCGTGACTGGCCGTTATGTCGAGGAACACCAGCTCATCGGCCCCTTCCGCGTCGTAGACCCGCGCCTGTTCCACCGGATCGCCGGCATCGCGCAGGTTGACAAAGCCAACGCCCTTCACCACGCGGCCATCTTTTACATCCAGACAGGGAATAATCCGTTTTGCAAGCATAGTGGATGAAGAGGAGAATGGGAGAATGGGAGAATAGGAGAATAGGAGAATGGGTGAATGGTGAATGGGTGAATGGGTTACGAGTTACTCGTTACTCGTTACGCACCACACTGCCTCATCCACACTCCGGGTTACGAGTTACTCGTTACGCCTCAACGCCTCACGCAGATCCAAACTACCCGCATAGATCGCCATGCCGACAATCACCCCTTCGACGCCCTGGGGTTCCAGGCCGCGCAGCCGCCGGATGTCGGCTAGATCCCGCACGCCGCCGCTGGCGATGACCCGCAGGCCGGTCTGGCGGGCCAGCTCGGCCGCGCCGTCGGCGTCCACGCCGCCGAGCATCCCGTCGCGGGCGATGTCGGTGTAGACCGCCCGCAGCAGGCCCGCCTGGCGCAGGGCGCGGCCCAGGTCATGCACGTGCAGCTCGCTGACCTCCTGCCAGCCGTGGGTGGCCACCCGGCCCGCCCGGGCGTCCAGTCCCGCGACGATGGCCTCGGCGCCGAAGCGTTGCACGGCGGCCGCGGCCAGCTCCGGCTGTTGCACCACCGCGGTGCCCAGCACGACGCGCGTTGCGCCCAGATCCAGCGCACGCTGCACGTCATCCAGGGTGCGCAGCCCGCCGCCGAACTGGATCGGCAGGCTGACAGCGGCGCGCATCTCGGCCAGACGGCGCAGGTTCAGCGCGTCTGGCCCCTGGTCGCCCAGCGCGCCATCCAGGTTGACCACGTGCAGCCAGGGTGCGCCGCAGTCGGCCCAATGGCGGGCCATGGCGGCCGGGTCGGCGCCGAACACAGTCTCGGCGGCCGGGTCGCCCTGGCGCAGCCGAACGCAGCGTCCATGGCGCAGGTCGATCGCGGGAAAGATGAGCATGGTTTGAGTCAGTATACGCTCTGCCCGGCGCGCTGTCAAAGCCCTGGCTTGGCCGCCGCCGCTGGCAGGACCGTTTTGGCGAGAATCGGCCGGTCGTCCACGGTCCGTGCGAGGCCCAGGGCGACCAAGGAGGCTTCGGAACGGTCGGCGTGGGCGCTGGTGCTGATCATCACGCGCACGGGGATGGCCTGGCCGCCCCCGCGGTCGTGAACCGCGGCTGCGATGACCTGCGTCTCCACCGGCGCGCCCCAGTGCGCGGGGTCCAGCGACATGGCGACGGAGAGCACGCCATCGTCCCGCTCGTTGGGCCGCAGGGAGAGATAGCCGATCTCCTGGCCCGCGCCTGCCTCGTCGCCGGTCAGGACAACGGCGTAGGAGGGGTGGGGCGATGGCTTGCGGGGAAAGAGGCTCTCCTCGATCATCTCCCGCTCAGCCACCTGCGAGGCGTCCAGTTCCTGCTTGAGGTAGGCGATGCGCTGCTGAAGGCCATCTTTGGGGCTGAGCGCGCGCAGCTCCACGCCGCCCGTGGACGGCTGGCCGGCCAGCTCGCCGGTGAAGGACCAGAGGTAATAGTCGAGCAGCTCATAGCCGGCCGAGCGGAAAAGGGCCAGGCGCGGCGGGCTGTTGTCCAGCGGCGCCACGCGCACGTAGCGGTACTCACGGTCGCGCGCCAGATCTTCACTGGTGCGCAGCAGGGCCCGCAGCAGCCCCTCGACCTCGTAGCCCGCGTCGATGCTGAACTCGGAGAGCGTCACCCACTCGCCCGCCTGCTCCACCACGGCAAAGCCGGCTTTGCGTCCATCCTGCTCCAGCACGAAGGTATTGGCCTGGGAGCGCAGATAGCGCGGCAGCACCCAGTTGCGCATCAGAAAGCGCTGCCAGGGGCTGCGGTTGATCTGGGCAAAGCGGGCGTCCTTGCTCCGCTCCTGGATGAACCAGGCAACGATGCCCTTGATCTCACTCTTGTTAGCCGGACGCACACCGAAAGCAGGCATAGATCACTCCATTCTCACAGCTCAGGCCGGTCTCCGACCGAGCTCCTGTCGCGCAGACTGGCCACGAACGCGCCGATGGCCTGGCTTTTGAGCCGCCAGGCGGCGCGATTGGCCACCAGCACCGCCTGGCTGTGCAGAATCACCCGCAGCTCGGCCAGGCCATTGTCGGCCAGCGTCTGGCCGCTCTGCACCAGGTCCACCACCAGGTCGGCCAGATCGACCAGCGGGGCCAGCTCCACCGAACCGGAAAGCTCGATGATCTCGGCGCTGACGCCGCGCTGGCGAAAGAAAGCCTCAGTCAGCCGCGGGAACTTGGTGGCCACGCGCGGGTTGGGCTCCAGGCGCAGCGGCCGGCCAGCCCGCTCAGCCGGCCCGGCCACCGCCAGCCGGCAGTAGCCAAAGGGCAACAACAGCGGCTCCAGCAGATCGCGCTGCGCCTCGCGCAGCACGTCCAACCCGGCGATGCCCAGGTCGCACGCGCCATACTCCACGTAGACCGGCACGTCTGACGGCTTGGCCAGCACATAGCGCACGTGCGGCGCGGCGCTGGGCAGCACCAACTGCCGGCCATTGTCGCCCTCCAGCAGGCCATAGCCGGCCTGCGCCAGCAGGCCGCGCGCCTCATCCAGCAGGCGACCTTTGGGCAGGGCGACCACCAGGCGGGATGGGTCAGCGTGCTGGCTGGCGGCCAGCGGCAGCGATTCTACCATGTGGCCGCCTCGCCCGCAAACTGCTCCAGGGAAAGCCGCCGCGGGGCCGCGCCGGCGCTGGCCAGCATCACCGCGTCGGCGCCGGCGCAGAGGGCCACCCGCGGCGCGCCCTGCCCGGCGGCGCGGGCGCGCAGGGCCTCCAGGTCCAGATCGCCGAGATCCAGCTCGACCCGCAGGCCGCGCCGGCGCAACTGGCCCACCAGCCGCAGGCAGTCAGGGCAGGCGCCGGTCTGCCAGAGCAGGTCGGGGCGCAGCGGCGCGGGCTGCCAGCCCTGCCGCTGGCGCGCCAGGAGGATGCGATCCACCCAGAGCGCGCAGCCCACCGCGGGCTGGGGCCGGCCGAAATGCCCCACCAGATCGTCGTAGCGCCCGCCGGAACAGATGGAAAAGCCCAGGCCAGGGGTGTAGCCCTTGAAGGTGATGCCGGTGTAATACTCCATGCCGCGCGTCTCGCCCAGGTCGAAGCTGATCTCCTCCGCCACGCCGCAGGCCAGGAGCAGCTCATGGATGGCCGAAAGCCGATCCAGCGCCGCGGCCATGGCGTCGTTGACGCAGAGCGCCCGGCCGCGGGCCAACACCTCTGGCCCCCCTTGCAGCTCAGGCAACGCGCTGATGGCCCGGCGCAGCGGGCCGGCCACGGCCAGTTGATCCAGCGCCGCGGCCAGGTCGGCCGGATTCTTGCGATCCAGCGCGCTTTGCAGGCCATGCAGGGCCGGCCCGGCGGCCTCCAGCTCCGCCAGCAGGGCATGGAAGAAGGCCATCTGGCCCAAGGCCAACTGGAACTGGGCCAGACCGGCCGTGCGCAGCGCCTCCACCGTCAGCGCCAGCACCTCGGCATCGGCGGCCGGAGCGCCCGCGCCGATCAGCTCGATGCCGGCCTGGGTGAACTCCCGCTGGCGGCCGGCCTGCGGCGCCTCGTAGCGAAAGACCGAGCCGATGTAGAAAAGACGCAACGGCATGGGCTGATCGTGGAGCCGGGTAGCTGCCACGCGCGCGGCCGGGATGGTCAGATCAGGGCGCAGCGCCAGGGTACGGCCATCGCGGTCGGTGAAGCGATACATCTCCTCGGCCAACTGCGTGCCGGCCTCCGAGGCCAGGGTGTCGGCGTATTCGAAGCTGGGTGGGATCAGCTCGTCGTAGCTCCAGGCGCGAAAACAGCCGCGCAGCGCCGTTTCCAGCTCGCGCTTGCTGGCCGCGTCCTGATAGACCAGGTCGACAACCCCCTGCGGCAGCGGCCACTGCACGTGCGGGGAGAGTTCCTGCACCGGTTGCGTATCGATTCTCAAATCCCCTCGGCGGTCTCGCGCACCAGGTGATCGACCACCGCACGCAGCGCTTCCTCGCGGTTGGCGTCGCCGCCGTGCTGGAGATAGACCTTCTTCTGCCGGTCGGCGCTGGTGCCCTCCTCCAGGATGCGGTAGATGACCTCGATCTCTTCCCGGCTGCCCAGGTCGTCGATCTCCTCATCCACCAGCAGGAGCAGCTCGCGCACCAACTGACGGGTGGCCACCTCCTCCTCGCGGCCGAAGTCGATCATGCGACCATCCAGGCCGTCGCGCAGGGCGCGCCATTTGTTCTCGGCGATCAGGTCGCCGCGGTAGGTGCGGAAGGTCATGTTGTGTTTGCGCAGGTTCCACATCCAGGCGACGACGGCCTGCAAGAGCGCGGCCACGGCCACAGCCTCCTCGGCGCGCGTGCAGATGTCGGGCACGCGGAATTCCAGCGTCGGGAAAGCATAGTGCGGCCGCACATCCCACCAGATCTTGGAGCCGTCGGCGATGCAGCCGGTGTTGATCAGACGCTGCACGAAGCGATCGAAGGCTGCCCAGGAGGGGAAGGTCTCTGGCAGGCCGGTGCGGGGCATGTCCTCGAAGATGATGGAGCGGTAGGACTTCATGCCGGTGAACTGGCCGGCCCAGAAGGGGGAGCTGGTGGTAAGGGCCAGGATGTGCGGCAGGGCATAGCGCACCGTGTTCATGCAGTCGATGGCGAAATCGCGGTCTTCGATGCCGATGTGGACGTGCATGCCGAAGATCAACATGCGCTGGGCGATCACCTGGTGGTCTTCCACCGTCTTGGCGTAGCGCTCGAAGGGGGAGATCTCCTGGCCCAGCCAGTGGGAAAATGGATGGGTGGAGGCCGCGGCGATCTGCAGGCCGCGCTGCGCCGCCAGCTCGTGAATGGCAGCGCGCTGGGCAAAGAGCGCGGTCTTGAGCTCGGCGACGCTTTGGCAGACCGGAGTGCCCAGCTCGACCATCGACGCGTGCAGCTCGGCCTTGACGCCGGCCTTGAGCTCGCCCTTCTTGACCTCCATCGCGCCCGCCTTGGATTCCATGAACTGGGTGATGAAGGATTTCAGCTCGCGCGTCTCCGGGTCGATGATCTGGTATTCTTCCTCGATGCCGATGGTAAGGGAGGGGGATTTCATCATGGTTGGTTCTCGCTCTCTGAAGGCCGTCAATCCTTTCGCAGACTGGCAGCCTTGCGACAGTCATGCTACCGGCAGATCATGGTCTCCGCCACCAGGGAATCGACCACAGCCCGCAGCGCCTCCTCGCGGTTGGCGTTGCCGCCGTGCTGCTGATAGACGCGACGCTGGCGGTCGGCGCTGGTGCCCTGCTCGATGACGGTGTAGAGGTGATCGACCTCGCGGTGAGCGCCCAACTTGTTGACGTAGGGGTCCACCAGACGCAGCAGCTCGCGCACCAGGGTGCGGGCCGCCAGTTGCTGCTCCTTGCCGAAGTCGATCAGCTTGCCGTCCAGGCCGTAGCGCTCGGCGCGCCACTTGTTCTCCTCGATCAAGCTGCGCGGATAGGTGCGGAAGCTGATGTTGTGGGAGCGCAGGTCGACCAGCCAGGCCACCAGCGCCTGCACCACCGCCGCCACGCCCACCGCGTCATCCACCGTCGGCATCATGTCGAACACGCGAAACTCCAGAGAGGAGTACTCATGGTGTGGCCGCACATCCCACCAGATGTCGTTTTCGCTGCGGATGCAATGGGTCTTGAGCAGCAGATCGACGTAGTGGCGGTATTCGGTGGGGGAGGCGAAGAAGTGCGGCACACCGCTGCGCGGCAGGTTCTCGTGCAGAATCGCCCGGTAGGACTTCAGCCCGGTGTCGCGGCCGGCCCAGAAGGGGGAGCTGGTGGTCAGCGTCAACAGGTGCGGCAGCATGTAGCGCGCCACATTCATCACGTCGATGGCCACGGCGGGATCCTCGATGGCCACGTGGACGTGCATGCCGAAAATCAAGAGGCGCTTGGCCACCACGCGCATCTCTGCCATGACCCCTTCGTAGCGGCCATGCAGCGGCATGTCGGGCTGTTTCCAGGAGGCGAAAGGATGGGTGCCGGCGGCGGCCATCAGCAGGCCGCGCTCATCAGCCAGGGCGCAGACGGCCTGGCGCTGCTCGATCAGCGCCGCCTTCAGCTCATGCACATGGCTGATGTGCGGCTTGGCCAGCTCGCACATGCTGTTGGTCAGCTCGGCGTTCAACGACGTATCCCCGTCATGGCCGCGCAGCACCGGCTGCTCGTCGCGCGCCGTGCGCGTCACGATGTAGCGCAGATTGCGCGTCTGGGGATCGATGATCTGGTACTCTTCTTCAATGCCAAGGCGCAGGCTGGGAGCCGGGGTCATGTTCGCCTCCAATGCACAAACTTTGAATCGACAACTGCTGACGGTTCGTCCGAGATGAATTCGCTGCGTTGGCCGCTCTCCGCAGGCTCACACCGCAACCACCATGGTCGGCACGGTCGTGCCGCCGCCGGCCGTCACGTTGAGCAGCCCGCCGGCCGACAGCCGGGTCAGGCAGCCGCCGGCATAGGCTGCGTCGAAGATGAAGGGGTCGAAGTCCACCAGACGCGGCTGCACGGCAAAGCTGCCGTCGGGCAACACCACCGGGAACTCCTCGTAGCCCAACGGCACGCGCAGCTGCACCACCGAGGGCTGGCGCAACGCCTCCTCCACAGCCTGCTGCCACTGAGCCGGCGACAGGTCCCAGCCCAGCGCCACCCCTTTGCCGCCGTACTCGTCGTTGGGCTTGAGCACCAGCCGCTCCTGGTTGGCCTGGATGAAGGGGAGCAGGTCAACCTCCGCGCCCTCGAACAGCGTCATGCGTTCCTCGACCCGGCGCGTCCAGGGGATGTGGCGCTCGATGGCCGCCTGCTCCTCGCGGTTGAACAGGTGGGCGTTGCGCTCATCGCTGAGTAGGGCCAGGCTGGCCTTCTTGTGCAGCAGCTTGCAGGAGAAGCGGTTCATCATGCAGACGGCCCGGTCCCGCACAGCCCAGATGATGGGGTGCTCCACGCCGTAGCGGGCCAGCAGCTCATGGGTCAGGATGCGCTTGTAGACGAAGTCCACCGCCACACCATCGGCATAGAGCACGCCCCCCTCGTAGCTCATGGCGTCAGGGGTGACGATCAGCGAGCGGATGCCGTGGCGGGTGAAAAACTCCTGGAAGAGGATGAACTCGTGTTGGGTGGGCAGCCCTTCCCAATCGACGATGGCCACCGTGGGCAGCTCGCGTCCGCCCCATTCGCGGTAGATGCCAAGCAGCGTCTGCAGGGTTGCCGGCAGGGCCCACAGCGGCCGCAGCGCATAGCGCTGCTGAAAGGCGTGCAGCAGCGGCGTGCGCAGATAGGCCTCGGCCAGGCCGTCCTCGTAGGCGATGGCTGCCGGGCTTTCGGCGTTGTACTCCAGCAGGCGCAGGGTTGGCTCGCCATCCTCGTTGTGCATCAGGCTGCAATCCAGCCGGCCGATGGGCACGGGCATGCGGACGCCGGCCTCGTAGCCGACGATGATCTCCTCCTCCGGCGTCAGCCAGACCTGGGCCCGCAGCGCCGGATTGGCCAGCATGGCGTGGTAGGCCTTGTCGAAGGCCGAAACCAACCTGCTGCTCATGCGACTGGCTGCCTCCCACTCCTGGACGGTGACCATCTGGGGGCGCAGCGCGGTGGAAAGCAGGCGGTCGCCGAACATCAGATGGCCGCTGCGCATCTCCTGTTCCAAGATGGCCCAGGAATCGGCCAGCATCTGCGGGGTGGCCAGGTCAAGATAGGCGTTGATCGCTGAGTTGATGGCGGGCATACAGCCTCCTATGCGCTGCCGTTGAGCAATGGATCGGGCGGCGCTGGGTCATCGCCCAGCGCGTCGGGGATGTCTTCATCGGGCGGCAATGGGGCGATAACCACGCCGCGGGCGGGCCATTCCAGCGTCTCGGCCTCTGCCATGGCCTCGTCGCGGTCGACGAAGACCAGATCGAAGGGAACGGCGCGCTGGTCCAGCAGCATGTGGTCGCGCGTCAGCCGCAGCAGCAGCGTGTAGGCCTCCCCCGGCCGCGGCCGCTTCAGGTGCATGGTGAGTGAGATGTAGGTGAACTGCACATCCACCATGGTCATGACCGCCGCAGCCTGGTCGTCGGGGTCAAGGATGGCCATCTCCAGCTCCGGGTGGCCGGCGAAGGGGGTCAGCAGGATGCGCGTCCAGACTCGCTGCAAGTCAGGATAGGGCAGCGCCTGAGCGCGCAGAAAGCGCGGCGGCTCATCCTCGTGGGCAAATTCGATGGGCTGGTTGTACATCGCAGTAGCCGCTATCTCACGTGTCATGCTGAGGCCGCCGAAGCATCCCCAGCACGGGCCATTGTCATGCTGAGACCGCCGAAGCATCCCCAGCGATCATTTAGGTGGATGCCTGGCGCGTCTCTGATCTGAATTGTCGGATCGTTATGGGAAGAAGCGGGCGGGCTCGGCGTTGAGTTCGCCTGACTGGCTGTGGCTGGGAGGCGGGAGTGAATGGGAGTCGAACCCACCGTGGCTACCTCTGCGGTACCCACCACCGATTTTGAAGACCGGGGCGCCCACCGGGACACATCCACCCCCACACAGCCAGCCGCATGATACACGAATTGCTCAGGTTGGTCAAGTGACTCGCGGCCGCGGCAGCAGCTCCAAATATGGCGAGGAGTCGAGGCTTTAGCCGGGTCTGGCGGACAGGCGGTCAGAACCCAAAAAGCTGGCCGGCCCCCTGTCAATCAGCCGTTCCAACCCGCCCAAGATCGGAGAAGCTGACCAACTGCACCCCCAACTGCTTTAGCCAGTGCTGAAAGGCCGCACCGCTGAGCAGATCGACCTCCACCTGGCGCTGCAAGGGCTGGAGCTGATCGCCGGGGGGCAACGCGTCATCCTCCACATAGCCCGGATGCACCACCAGCTCGGTCACCACCCCTGGCTTGACCAGCAGCCGGGCCACCCGTTTATCGAAGAGCAGCCGATCGCCCCACTGATGCAGCGAGAGCAGAAAATCGGGCGCCAGCAGCCGGCCGGGCCGGTAGGGCTTGATGGGAGTGGCCAGCGCGTCGGTCCACAGCCGGGTGGGGGTCAGCGCGGAGAGCACGTAGGGGGTGCGCCAGGCGGCCACGTGATGGCGGTTGGCCAACTGTTCGGTGATGCGCCGCGCCGCGGGCAGGGAGTGGAAATGCACGTGCGAATCCAGATTGTCCAGGTGCAGGCCGCGCTGCAGCGCCCACTGCACCTGCGCCTCCAGCTCCACCGCCACCTCGTACCATTTGACCTGGCCCAGCACCGCGCGGCGGAAGAAGGTGGCCGATTCCCAAAACTGCCCTTCCTCATCCACCAGGCTGGGCACCTGTCTGGCCGGCAGGATCGGCCGGCCGCGGCTGAGGTTCAGGTGCACTCCCACCGACAGGCGTGGCAGGCCGCGGGCGATGGCCGCGCCCTCTTCGCTGGCCGCTTGGTTGACCAGCAGGCTGGCGCTGGTCAACCGACCGGCCGCGAACAGATCGGCGATAGCCTGGTTGACCAGGGGAGAGTAGCCGAGGTCGTCGGCGTTGATGATGAGACCTGACATGGCCATTACCTGCGGACATTGTAGCACCGCCAACCTGCTTTGCCCAAAGCAAGGGCCGGGGCCGCTTTGCCACAAACCGTGAACATGCTATAATCACACCCATTGCGCCCCCTGTCGTGACCAGGCCCAACCTGCGGAGATTACGAAGATGTCCGACCCAGCCGACGAGAAGCCCTCCCCCGTCATCAGCAAAGAGATATGGATCGCGCTGATCGGCGCGGCGGCAACGATCGCGGCGGCTTTGATCGCCGGCTACTTCGGCTTGCTCTCGTCTGATCGCCGCTCATCCACCCCTGCAACGCCTGCCCCCACCCCGACGACGACGGCGGCCCCGACGGTGGCCATCGAGGGCCCCCTGACAGCGCCGCTGGGTCAGCGCACCTATTTCACCATCATCAGCCAGAACGCAGTCCGGGCTGAATGGAGCGCAGGCGGCTTTTCGGACAACCGCAGCTTCGAGATCGAGGCGCTGGGCCCCAGCCACCAAATCTGGATCGAGCCGACCGATAGCTCACGCGTCGGCGAGTCTTTTGTGCTGGTCGTGACAGTCGCCAGCGCCGCTGGGCAGTCGGCTACCGCCCAGCGGCAGTTCCAGATCGTCGCCGCGCCGCCATGATCAGCGCCATCGTGCCGGCCGCCGGCCTCTCCAGCCGCATGGGCGGCGAGCTGCCCAAGCCGCTGCTCCCTTGGGGCGCGTCCACGGTGCTCGGAACGGTGATCGGCCGGCTGGCGGCGGCGGGCGTCGAGGAGATCATCGTGGTCACCGGCCACCGCGCCGCAGCCGTCGAGGCTGCGCTGGCCGGCCTGGCGGCGCGCTGCGTCCACAACCCGGCCTATGCCAGCGGCGAGATGCTCTCTTCGATCCAGGCGGGCCTGGCCGCGGCCCAGCCCGCCAGCCGCGGCGCGCTGCTGGCCCTGGCCGATCAGCCGCAGATGCAACTGGCCGTGGTGCAGCAGGTGTTGCAGGTCTTCGCCGCCGACGACCAGGCGTTGGTCATCCCCAGCTACGCCATGCGCCGCGGCCATCCCATCATGCTGCCGCGCCGGCTGTGGGCCGAGGTGCTGGCGCTGCCAACCGGCGCCACCCTGCGCACGGTCATTCAACGCCACGCCGCGGCCATCCGCTACGTCGAGGTGGAAACGCCCAGCGTGCTGGCTGACCTGGACACGCCGGAGCAGTATGCGGAGGCGGTGAGTGGGGAACGGAAGACGGTGAACGGTGAACGGTGTACGGTGTACGGTGTACGGTGTACGGTGAACGGAGATCTGGCGATGCATGGTGACTTGCCGACCATGACGACCGGGCGACTGGTGTTGCGGCCCTTCAGGCTGAGCGATGCGGCCGATGTGCAGCGGCTGGCCGGCGATTGGGCCGTGGCCGACACCACGCTGAACATCCCGCACCCCTACCCCGACGGCGCGGCCGAGCAGTGGATCAGCAGCCATGGCGAGCGTTTCCAGCAACGCGAGATCATGACGCTGGCGATCACGCTGCGCGACAGCGGCGAGCTGGCCGGCTGCATCAGCTTGCAGCGCCAGCACATCAGGAAACACGACCGCTACGAAGACCTCGTCGGCTATGCTATTCTGCACGACGAGTATCAGAGCCGGTGACGAAGTTCTCGGAGAAGTTCAACTTCTCGGAGAAGTTGAACTTCTCAGCGTGAACTTCTCACCCGTTGGATGACCGATGGACACTTTCTACCACAAGCTGAACGACTACCTGGCCCGCGGCGAGCGCGTGGCCGTGGCGACCATCACCGAGGTGCGCGGCAGCGTGCCGCGTGAGGTGGGCGCCAAGATGATCATCCACCCGCTGGGCCAGCACTATGGCACCGTCGGCGGCGGCTGCGGCGAGGGCGACGTGATCCGCGCCGCGTTGGACGTGCTGCAAACCGGCGAGCCTGCCACCGTCCACGTGGACCTGACCGAAGACCCGACCATGCAAAGCCTGGGCGTGTGCGGCGGGATCTTCAACGTCTTCGTCGAGCGGTGGGGGGCGGGGAACGGTGAACGGTAAGCGGTGAACGGTGAACGGTCGCCCGCTCTGGCCGGTCTCCGACCGAGCCAGCCGACAACCCGCTTTGGCCGGTCTCCGACCGAGCCAGCCGCCAACCCCGCTCTGGCCGGTCTCCGACCGAGCCAGCCGCCAGCCCCGCTCTGGCCGGTCTCCGACCGAGCCAGCCGCCCACCCCGCTCTGGCCGGTCTCCGACCGAGCCAACCGCCAACCCCGCTCTGGCCGGTCTCCGACCGAGCCAGCCGACAACCCCGCTTTGGCCGGTCTCCGACCGAGCCAGCCGACAACCCCGCTTTGGCCGGTCTCCGACCGAGCCAGCCGACAACCCGCTTTGGCCGGTCTCCGACCGAGCCAGCCGACAACCCGCTTTGGCCGGTCTCCGACCGAGCCAGCCGCCAACCCCGCTCTGGCCGGTCTCCGACCGAGCCAGCCGCCAACCCGCTTTGGCCGGTCTCCGACCGAGCCAGCCGACAACCCGCTTTGGCCGGTCTCCGACCGAGCCAGCCGCCAACCCCGCTTTGGCCGGTCTCCGACCGAGCCAGCCGACATGCTCATGCCTGACGAGATTCTCAACGCCCTCCTCTCCTCCGTCGAAGCCCGCCGCTCAGTTGCCTTGGCCACAGTGATCGCCGCGCCGGACCCGGCCGCGCTTGGCCGCC
>JAKQCW010000109.1 GCA_029558955.1 Chloroflexota bacterium | reverse complement strand
CCACCCCACACACCCCACAGGCCGCGCACAGGTCGTCGGCCTGGCCGGGGCGCATCAGACCGGCGGCGTCGCGCCACTGCACCAGCTTGGCGATCTCCTCCTGGGGAAAGGGCTTTTCCCGCCCCAGCTCGACCACCGTCTTGGTGATCAGCGCGGTGTGCTCCAGCTTTTCCAGCTTGAGATAGGCGTCGGCGACGGTGGGGCCGAGGGTGACGCTGCCGTGGCGCTGCAAGATCAGCGCGTCGTAGCGCCGGATCAGATCGCTGATCACGGCGACCCCTTCGGCCGAGGCGGGGGTGGCATAGTCGGTGGTGGGGATCAGCCCGAAGTAGAGGACGATATCGGGCAAGAGACAGCGGGCGAGGCTGACGCCGGCGATGCTCAGGGCAATGGCGATGGGAGGATGGGCGTGGATGACGGCCTGGGCGTCGGGGCGTTGGCGATAGGCCTCCAGGTGCAACAGAATCTCAGAGCTGGGGCGCAGGCCGCGCTGCGGCCCGTAGCGGCCGGCGCCGACCGGCTGGCCCTCCCAGTCCACGATCACCAATTGATCCGCGCGCACGAAGGCCTTGCCGACGCCGCTGGGGGTCACCAGAAAGCGTCCATCCTCCAGTCGGGCGCTGACGTTGCCGTCATAGCCCAGGCAATAGCCCCCCTGATGCAGCAGGCGGCAGATCTGGATGATCTCCTGGCGCAGTTGCTGCTCGGTGGGGCGGCGGGCCGGCGCCTTGCGCGCCTCGTAGCGGATAAGCTGGCTCATGCGTCCTCGGCCAGATCGACCGCATCGACGATGCCCACGATCACCGCCCGCACCGGCCCGTGCGGCTCGGCGTCCAGCAGTTGGCGTGCGCTGGAGCCTTCATCCAGCACCAGCACCATATCCCCGGGGCCAGCCTGCACCAGATCCACCGCGATGTCGTAGCGGGCATCGGCTGTGCCATCGAGCTGCAGCCGCTCCACCAGCATCAGCTTGCGGCCGGTGAAGAAGGGGTGTTTGACGGTGGAGACCACATTGCCGAAAACGCGGGCCAGGTACATGGTTCACTCCAAAGCGACGGCGTCGACGATCCCGACAATGGCATGATCCACCGGGACAAAGGTGTTGGGCAGGGTGAGGGCGGCCTCGCGGCTGGCGACGAAAAAGACCAGCTCGCCGGGGCCGGCCTGGGCGGTGGAATCGGCCGCCACCAGCGGCTGGCCGGCTGGCTGCTGCTGTTTATCCAACGGCTGGATGATCAGCAGCTTGATTCCTTCCAGGCCGGTTACTTTCTGTGTGGCCACCAGGGCGCCGGTTACGCGTGCCAGATGCATAGTTGCCTTGATCTGATTGGGAAATTGCCGCAGAGCGTCACAGCGCGGCCAGCAGCAGCGGCGTCTCGAGCTCGCCGCGCGTCAGCCCGCCGTGATGGCCGCGGAATTTCTGCTCGAAGCGGTCTTTCTCGTACCACCAGACGGCCTCCCCCTCGAAGGGCAGCGCCACCAGGTTGCCGACGCGGCCCAGGAAGGCATCGGAGACCGGCAGCGGGCCAAAGAAGCCGGCCTCGATCAGGTCGGAGGTGCGACGCACCACGCCGCGCTCGCCGATCATGTTGGCCACCAGGAGCTCGGCATCCTCCAGCGCGCTTTCCCGGACATGCAGGAACATGTCGCGACAGGAGCCGGCCGGCGTCAGCAGTTGGCCCTGGCGATTGGTTCTGAGCATGGGGCGCAGCTTATGAAATTCCGGCTGCTGGTTGATGTAGAGCGTGGTGGCCGGGTCGGTGGCCACCTGGCCGTGGTCAGCGGTCAGCAGAAGCAGGGTATCGGCCGGCAGGCTGGCCGCGTCGCGCTGGAACCAGCGCTCCAGCGCGTCAAAACAGGCCTCGATCTCCGCGTCCACCTGGGCCGAGGTGGGGCCGTAGTCGTGGCTGATGGCGTCGATGGAGCCGAAGTAGAGGAAATAGACCGCCTGGCCGCCGTGGCGCTGCAAGGTCTGCGTCATGTTGACCAGCGCCTCGGGCAGGGTTTTGTGCGGCGCGACGGTGGCCCCGCGGCCGATCATGCGCGAATAGGTGGAGTGGGCGAAGCCCTGGAACTGGCTCAGGTAGCTGGCCACGCCGTGGCGCGCCAGGTCCTCCACCAGCCAGTTGACCGGCAAAAAGCTCTCCGGCGGCACGCCGCTGTTCTGCAAGGTTTCCGGCGCCCGATCGCCCGAATAGGCATAGGGCAAGGGCATGATCATGGCATCCAGCTTGGGCTCATAGACGTGCCATTCGTAGATGCCGTGCCGGCCGACCGGCAGGCCGGTGTAGAGGGTGGTGACGTGGGCGGCGGTGGTGGAGGGGAACTGCGAGGTGAGCTGGGTAACGCTGCCCTGCTCTGTGAAGCGGCGCAGGAAGGGCAGGCGCTGGCGGTGGCGCTGGAAGAAGCTCCAGCCGAAGGAATCGATGAAGAGGAAGATCACCTTGCGGTAGCGCTGCGGCAGCCGGACAAAGTCCACCGGCGCCAGGGGGGACGCGGCGTCAGGCAGCAGCATCGACTTGATGAAGCCGGGCAGATCGGCAAAACAGCCGCCCTCGTAGCGGGGTTGGATGAACTGGGGTGGCAGGTCGAACGTGTTTGGCATACGAAGATCCCTTCCCGCTCATTATACGCAGCGATGGCTGATGGGGGTAATTCGTTGGCGCGGGTGAATAGTCGATGGCCGTTTGACGGCGTGCAGCGACAGGCGTAGAATGACCGCACTAAGCGCCCACAGCCGTCAACGAAGCAGCCTTCAACCGTGCGGTCGACGAGACCAGCCGCGCGGCGGCTACTTTGTTGGCATCGCTGGTGGCCACAGCCTCCCCCAAGGATCGTGAAGTCGAAGCCGCCAAAGCCCGCGCCCGCGCGCTGCGCCGATAGAAGGCCGGTCTTAGTGCGGACCCTTAGTGAATTGTAACTCGTATGATGCCGGAGCTCACAAGGACGGCTACAAAGGCGACAATGACCATGATGTAGAAGAGGGTGCGTACGATGACTCTGCGTGTTTCTCTCTTGTTACAATCGGGACACAAACTGACAACGCTTGAGTGGATGCGCCAGGAATCGCCAGTGAACGTTCTGGCGGTATTGGCGCGGCGGCGATGGACATATTTATTGTCAAAACGTTGACCACAACCGTGGCAAGTAAACGTTCCCGGTAGGGGTGAGGGCTTCGCCATGATGTTCGATCCCGTGTTGAAAGTGTCTCACAATTCCGTATATGCCCGCGAAAGAGGACTACGACCTAACTGTGCCATTAATGCAACTGCCCTCCTGTGGTGGGGAGGGCAGTAAGCTAAGGTGGCCCATACGGGACTCGAACCCGTGTCTCAGCCTTGAGAGGGCTACATCCTGGGCCGCTAGACGAATGGGCCTTAGCGTGTCGCATTTTAGCCTGCGGCGGGGGCTTTGTCAAATCCGGTAGAGCGCGATTTTGCCTCTCACCTCCAGCCGTCAGCCGGGCTAAGGCCCCGACTCCGCGCTGTGTTCGGAATCGCTGAAGGGCCACTCTCAAGGTTGCCATTAACCGCCAGGCGTGGTAGAATTGGCGACACGGTTGGAAGCAGCAGGTTGCAGGCTCGGCCATCGGGCAACCCCAGCTTCCTGGCCGGTCGCAACTCAGGCCAAAGACGCCCTGATCCTCGACGCATGCCAACACACATCGCGGCTTGGGCGCACTGCTCAAGCTGTTTTTTATTCAACCAGCATCAAAGGAGATTGCTATGTCCAGCGAGAAGTATATCGATCTGGAAAACCGCTACGTTGCCAACATCTACCACCCGCTCGATGTGGTGATCGAGCAGGCCGAGGGCATCTGGATGACCGATGTCGACGGCAAACGCTATCTGGACTGCCTCAGCGCCTATTCGGCCGTCAGCCAGGGCCATTGTCACCCGGCCATCGTCGACGCCCTGGTAGAGCAGGCCAAGCAGGTGACGCTGACTTCCAGAGCTTTCCGCAACAATCAGCTTGGCCCCTTCAGCCAGGAACTGTGCGAGCTGTTGGGCTATGACATGGTTTTGCCGCTCAACTCCGGCGTGGAAGCGGTGGAGGCGGCCATCAAACTGGCGCGCAAGTGGGGCTACGAGGTCAAGGGAGTGCCCGACAACCAGGCTGAGATCATCGTCTGCGACGGCAATTTCCATGGCCGCACCACCTCGGTGATCAGCTTCTCCAGCGAGCCTAAATACCGCAAGCATTTCGGCCCCTTCACGCCCGGCTTCAAGTTCGTCCCCTTCGGCGACATGGACGCCCTGGTCGATGCCGTCACCCCCAACACGGTGGCCTTCCTGGTCGAGCCGATCCAGGGTGAGAATGGGATCAACGTGCCCCCCGATGGCTATCTCAAGTTCGCGGAGACCCTCTGCCGGCGCGAGAAGATGTTGCTGATCACCGATGAGATCCAGGTTGGACTGGGCCGCACCGGCAAGCTGCTGGCCAGCCAGCACGACCACGTGCGCGCCGACATCGTGGTGTTGGGCAAGGCGCTGTCGGGCGGCTTCTATCCTGTCTCCGCCATTCTGGCCGACCGGCCGATCATGGGGCTCTTCCACCCCGGCGACCATGGCAGCACCTTCGGCGGCAACCCGCTGGGCGTGGCCGTGGCGCGCGCCGCACTGCGCGTGCTGGTCGATGAGCACCTGGTGGAGAACGCCGCGGCCCAGGGCAAACGCCTGATGGAGCGGCTGCGCCGCATCGAAAGCCCCTACATCCAGGAGGTGCGCGGCCGCGGCCTGCTGGTCGGCATGGAAGTCACCCCTGAGGCCGACGGCGCGCGCCGCTTCTGCGAGGCGCTGGCCGAGCGCGGGGTGCTGTGCAAGGAAACCCACGGCACGGTGATCCGCTTCGCGCCGCCGCTGGTGATTGCCAGCGAGCAGATCGACTGGCTGGCGGAACAGGTGGAAACCGTCTTCGCCGAGATCGAGGCGCAGGACCAGGTCGAGATGGAAGAGGAGTTCGCCTCCACGGCGGTCTAGGCCGCGCCGCAGCCCGACGCGCTGTTCTGCGCGTTTGAGCGGCCGCGGTGAAGGGTGAATGGCAGAATCGACCGGGCGCTGCGAAGTTGTCGCAGCGCCCGGTTTTTCGTTGGACGGCAGAAGGGGCCGGGTTGGCGGGCCAGCCACGGTCAGCCCGCCGGCTCAGGAAGCTGGCAGCGGTGAATGAGCGGACGCGGCGTGCAGCGCGTGGATGATCTTCTGGTCGGTCACGGCAAAGGCATAGTCCGCCAGGTCAGCCAGCGTCACCCAGCGCCAGTCGGCCACGCCGATGGGCTGCGGCTCGCCGGCCAGCCATTGGCACTCGAAGGCGTGCAGGGTGATGCGAAAGTGGGTGTAGGCGTGTTTGACCACCGTCACCGGCGCGCCCACCGCCACCTCGACCTGCAGCTCCTCCTGCATCTCGCGCCGCAGACATTCCGGCAGGCTCTCCCCCTCGTGGCGCTTGCCGCCGGGGAACTCCCAAAGCCCGCCCAACATGCCCTCCGGCGGCCGCTGAGCGATGAGAAATTGCTCAGGGCAGCCAGGGCGTCGCAGCACCGCCGCGCTGACGTCGAAATGAGGCAGCGGCTTGCGGGCCCTGCGCACCGGCCGCTCCTCCTGCGTGCCGCGCTGGCGGGCCAGGCAGGGAGCATGCAGCGGGCAGAGCAGGCAGCGCGGCCCCTGCGGCAGACAGATGGTCGCGCCCAGGTCCATCAGCGCCTCGTTGAGCGGCCCCGCCTGCCGCGGCTCCACGGCCGCGACCAGCCCCTCGGCCAGACGCCACAGCTCCGTCTCGGTGGCCGACTTGTCGATCTCCCCCTCCACGTCGTAGACCCGCGCCAGCACCCGCTTGACGTTGCCATCCAGCAGGGCCGCGGCCTGGCCAAAGGCGATGCTCAGCAGCGCGCCGGCCGTGTAGCGTCCGATGCCGGGCAGCGCCAGCAGCGCGCGGCGCTCGGCCGGCAGCCGGCCGCCGTGCTGATCGACCACCAGCTTTGCTGCTTTATGTAAATTTCTGGCGCGGCTGTAGTAGCCCAGCCCCTCCCACGCTTTGAGGACTTGATCAGGTTCGGCGGCGGCCAGCGCCTCCACCGTCGGGAAGCGCTCCAGCCAGCGCTGCCAGTAGGGGATTGCAGTCGCGACCTGGGTCTGCTGCAGCATGATCTCGCTGACCCAGACCGCGTAGGGATCACGCGGCTCGGCGCGCCAGGGCAGGTCGCGCAGTTGCCCGGCCTCGATCCAATCCAGAAGCGCGGCAGCGATGGCAGAGGGGGAGGGGGAAAGCATGAGGAGCGAGGGTCGGGTTGGGCGCATGGTTCGCCGGAACGGCGAGACGCCCTTGGGATGGCGGGGATCAGCGCGCGTTGGTCAACGCCCCAACGTCAGGCGTCCCGCCGGGTCAGGCGCAGATGGTTCGCCAGAGCCGGTCGGGACGCCCGTGGAAGCGTGGGGTATCGCCGTGCTTGAGATGGTGCGGTTTCGGCGGCTACTGGTCGCCGTTGCCGCTATGCTTGCGCAGGCTGCGCGCGGCCAGCACGGTGGGAACGGCCACGGCCGCGGCCACGCCCGCGCCGATCAGCGCCTTGTCCAGGGTGCTGCGGCCGGAGAAGCCGGCGTTGTGCGCGGCGTCGGCGTGATGACGCCGCTGGGCCGCAACCTCTGGCGCCTCGGTGAAGGCAGTCTTGAAAACCTGCAACGACTGCGGGATCACCTCCATGCCCATGCGCTCCAGCCGCACCCCTTCCTGGCCCACATCGGCCCAGCCGAGTTCGTCGGGCTGCAGTTGCTCCCAGTTGGCGAAGAGCCGGCCCCACTCGCTCTGCAAGGCGTCGGACATCATCTGCTCCGCCTTGAAGGGATACCAGTAGATGTCGTGGTAGGCCACCGAAGCCAGGTAGGACCAGGGCGCCAGCACGGTCTTGAGGGACCACTCGATGGGCGCCTTGAGCGGGCCCCAGTAGATCTTGTGCTGCATGCGCGAGGCGAAGGTCATCTCCTTGAACGGCCCCTGGAAATGCCAGTTCTCGGCCGCCGCGTCCAGGTCGCCGACGATCTCGATCTCGTCGGGGTCGCCGCAGCCCAGCCCCAGCTCGTGGGCCAGGCGGATATATTTGATGTCCAGCGGGTTGAAGCCCATCAGCTTGGCCGCCATGGCGTCGATGGCCACCTGATCGCTGCTGGCCAGCAGGACGTTCTTGACGTGGGGATACATGCAGCGCGGGCCGGGGCCGTCGCCGGCGAAGACGCCATCCATCACCGCGAAGACGCCGCGATGGATCTTCTGCTGGATCATCAGCAGGTCCACCAGCGTTTCGTGGATCACCGGGTGGGTCCAGTGACGGCGTTCGTTGAGCAGGCCGCCGAAAGCGTTTTTCATCGCGCCGGTGGTGGTGGTGAAAATATGCGCCTTGACTGTGGGCAGGTGAATGATGTTCTCGCCGATGAAGCGCTTGGGGATGTAGAAGCCATCGGGGTAGACCTCATTCAGCACCAGGAACTTGTCGGCCAGGTCGCCCACCGCGTCGCGGATGTGGATCCACTCCTCGCCCTCGTAGAGGTGTACGTTGCGCAGGCCGTGGGCTTCGACCACGTTGATCTGCTTGTTCTCGCGCTCGCCCAGGTGGGCGTCGATCACCACCGTGCGGTTGTGGCAGGCATGGAGCAGGTCCATGTCATAGCCATCCTGCTGCATGGCCCGGATCACCCCTTCCAACTGCCAGGGGGTGGTGGAGGAGGCGGGGAAGAAATAGTGCCAGGAGATGTTGACCTTGAGGGCCGTGTCCGCATCCCGGGCGATCACATCCTGATAGCCGGCCAGGTTCATCAGCCGATGATAGTCCGCCAATACGGTGCGGGGGGATGTGCGCAGTACTGCAACTTTGCTTTTCGTCATGAGTCATTGTCCTTTCGTTAGTCATCCAGTACTGAGACAGATTGTACCACAGAACGGGTAGATGCCAAGAGTCAGGCGCGCAGGGGCGCAGCGCCAGTCTAGACCCGGATCACCGTCCGCACGCCGCCCGCCCCATACCGCTGCAACCGGTCCAGCGCGGCGTTGATGGCAGCCGCGTCCAGCGGGATCACCTCCGTCACCACCGGCGCCAGGTCAAGGCTGCCGCGGCGCACCAGCTCGGTCAGCAGGGGGATCTCCGACGCCAGGTGATCGGAGCAGCCGATGATCTCGGCCTCGCGGTTGATGAGCTCCTGGTAGGGGTAGATGGGCACGGGCTGGTCGCCCAGGCCCACGGCCACGACGCGGCCAAAGGGGGCCAGGCTGGCGATGGCCGGCCGCAACGTCGCCGGGACGCTCACGAAGTCCAACGCCACATCGACCCCGCGGCCGGCGTTGAGGCAGTGAATCTCGTCGGCGCAGGACTGACAGTCCCCAGAAGGACTGTCAGTCCTTGCCGCGCGCACCGGAAGCGCGCCCAGCCGCTCGGCCAACGCCAGCCGGCCGGCGTCCAGATCCACAGCCAGAACGCGCAGCGCGCCCAGAGCCCGCGCCAACTGGATGGCCGACATGCCCAGCCCGCCGACGCCGAAGATGGCCACGCTTTCGCCGGCCGCCAGCCGCCCCTTGCGCAGGGCATGCAGCGCGGTGGCCGAGGAGCACATCATCACCGCGCCCTGTTCGAAGGGGATCTCGTCGGGCAGAGGAAAGAGGCTGGCCGCCGGCGCGACGATGAACTGGGCGTAGCCCCCATCGCGGTGCTTGCCGATCATCTGGCCTGACGTGCAGAACTGCTCGGCGCCCCGGCGGCAGTAGTCGCACTGGCCGCAGGTGGCCAGGTAGTGCAGGCAGACCCGGTCGCCCGGCTGCCAGCCGGTGGTCAGCTCGCCGACCTCTGCCACCACGCCGCTGACCTCATGGCCCAGCGTCAGCGGCAACGGATGCACCGGCGACACGCCGGCGCGATAGTGCGCGTCCGAATGGCAGATGCCGGCCGCGGCCACCTGCACCAACACCTCCAGCGGCCCGACAGCCGGCCGCGCGATCTCCTGCATCTGCAAGGGCTGGCCGACGGCGGTCAGCCGCACAGCTTTCATGGTCGATGACATGGTCTCTCCAACGGATTCAGGAGCGGCAAGCGCCTGTCAGGCCAGCCGCCGCAGGGCATCGCCGAGCCGGATGATCTCATCTGTCGTGTTGTAGTGTACCGCGCCGACGCGCACCATGCCCCCCTGATCCTCCAGGCCCAGGCGTTCGGTGACGGCCAGGGCGTAGTAGTTGCCATCCCAGACGAAGATGCCCTCCTGGCCCAGCGCCTCGGCCACGGCGCGGGGGTGATGGCCCTGCCAGGAAAAGGAGATGGTGGGAACGCGTTCGGCCAGGCGGCCGCGGTCGCTGATGCCATGGACGCGCAGGCCGGGAATGCCTTCGAGCTGGTCCAAGATGGCCGCGCTGAGCAGATGGTCATAGGCGCGCAGGAGAGACATGGCGCTATGGAGGCGCTGACGGCGGGACACACCCTCCCCCGCCGCGCCGCTGGTCGAGTAGGCGCCGGCGGCGGCGCCGTATCGAGACCCCGCCGCGCCGCTGGTCGAGTAGGCGCCGTCGGCGGCGCCGTATCGAGACCCCGCCGCGCCGCTGGTCGAGTAGGCGCCGTCGGCGGCGCCGTATCGAGACCCCAGATCGGCCAGGTACTCCACCGCGGCCAGCACGCCGGCGATCCCCTCGTGGTTCTGCGTGCCGGTCTCGAACTTATGGGGCGGCCGATCCTTGGCCGGCCGCACCTTGTAGGCGCGCAGCCGGTCCAACAGCTCATAGCGACCATAGAGCACGCCCACGTGAGGGCCATAAAACTTGTAGGCGCTGCATGTCAACAGATCGCAGCCCAGCGCCTGCACATCCACCGGGCCGTGGGGAACATACTGCACCGCGTCCACGAAGACCAGCGCGCCGACCTGATGCGCCCAGCGGGTGATAGTCGCCACATCGTGTACCGTGCCGGTGGCATTGGAGGCGTAGCCCACCGCGACGATCCGGGTGCGCTCGTTGAGCAGCTGGCGCAGCCCGGCCATGTCCAGGGTGTAGTCCTCCACGTCGAAATCCACCCAGCGCACCGTGGCCCCGCGGTCTTCGGCCAGCATGGTCCAGGGGGTGATGTTGGCGTCGTGATCCATGCGCGTCAGCACGATCTCGTCCCCCGGCTGCAGATCACGGCCCAGGGCGCGGCTGACCGCAAAGGTCAGCGTGGTCATGTTGGCGCCGAAGACGATCTCATCAGGGGAGGCCGCGTTGAGCAGGTCGGCCATGGCCGCGTGCGCATCCTCCAGGATCACGTCGCTGCGCTGGGCGGTGAGAAACGCGCCGCCGCGGTTGGCGTTGGCATGGGTCAGATAGTCAGCCATGGCGTCGATGACGCTCTGCGGAACCTGCGCGCCGCCTGGGTTGTCCAGAAAAACCGCCGGCCGGCCGTGCATCTGCATGGCCAGGGCCGGAAAAGCAGCACGGATGTGGTTGAGATCAAGCATGATGGCGTCGGTATCCTCTTCTGGCAAGATGCCAAGTCGTGTCACGCGTCACGGCTGCCCTGCATCAGCACCGGAAGCAGCCGCGTCGCCAGGTCGATGTGAGCCGCCTCGAACGCGGTCTTGACCACCTTGATCCCCCGATCCTGGGCCGCGTCGAAGCTGATGGCGGCGACGTCGATCCAGTAGTAGAGGGTGAAGGCGACGGAGTTGTCGCCGAAGCTCTCGAAGACCACGTTGGGCGCCGGGTCGGCCAGGGCCAGGTCAGGCGCCTGGCGAATGGCCTCCAAGGCGATGGCCGTGGCCCGCTCCAGATCCTCGCCGTAGGGCGCCCAGGCCTTGATGGCCAGCCGACGCCTGGGCGCCTGGGTGAAATTGGTGATGGGCTTGGTGTAGACGTCGGCGTTGGGGATCAGCACCAGCAGGCCATCGGAGGTGCGGAGCTCGGTGGCGCGCAGGGAGACGTCGGTGATGCGGCCGGTATAGCCGGCGACCTGGATCAGGTCGCCGATGCCGAAGGGCTGTTGCCAGAGCAGCAGCAGGCCGGCCACGAAGTTGCGCGAGATATCCTGCAAGGCAAAGCCGACGGTGAAGCCGATGATGCCCAGCCCGGCCAAAAAGGCGGTCAGGTTGAAGTTCACCTGTTGCAGGGCCCAGACGATGCCCAGCGTGATGATGCCCCAGCGGCCCAGGCGGCTCAGCAGCAGCCCAATCTCCTGGTCCAGGCTGCGTCGCTCGGCCGCCCGGGCAATCCAGCGGGCCACCCAGCCGGCCAGATAGAACATCACCAGGAAGATCACGACCGCCGCGATCACCTTGGGGATCATAGTCAGCGCCCATTGCAGCGCCTGATCGAGCAGAGTGTCGGTGGTTGGCATGGTTTTCCCTTCTGACAGGAGGATAGATCGCGCGGGCGGCTCAGTATACCGCACTCTGGCCCAGCACGGAAACCGACGTTGTGCAGTGGCAACAGTTCCGAACATGGTGACTGCCAAACTGGAGTCGAGCCTTCAGGCGGGTTGGCACGCTCAACTCGCATCGACCAGACCCGGCTGAAGCCTCGACTCCGTCCATATTGGGAATCGCTGATGCAGCGACGAGTCCGCCCTTTGCTCTGTTGACAGAAGCCGACAATACCGTTATCATCCTGCCGTATGGAAGGACTGAAACCCACGATGGCTGAAACAACCCAGGCGCCCATCAAACGTATCGGCATGCAGTTTCTTTCTGGCGATCCCTTTTGGGTGCTGGTGCAAGAGGGAATCTATCGGCGCGCTGAGCAGTCAGGCGTTGATCTGGTTCCAGTCGAGGTCGATTTCTGGCGTCTCAGCAGCGACCGGCAGATGGAGATCATCGAAGAGATGCTGGCCATGGAGCTGGACACGCTGGTGGCGCAGGCGATGTCGCCCGCGCTGGCCCGCATGATCGCCAACGCCGGCGTCCCAATTGTGCTGCTGACCGAGGTCGAGAGCGCACATCCGCTGATTGCCACGCCGCATGGGTTGCACGAAGTTGCCAGCATAGCAGCCCGCTTTATCGCCGGTCACATCGGACAGCAGGGGCGGGTGCTGATGGCCGGCGGGCTGGTGGAGGGCTTCGACCAGGGACAGAGCCGAATCAAAGGCTTCCGCTCGGTGCTGGATGCCTGCCCACAGATCGAGCTAACCCACACCCCTTCAGGTTGGTCTTATCAAGACGCGCTTGGGCAGATCAGGGCCGCGCTGAGCGGGCAAACTCAACCCTTCGACGCCATCTTTGGCCTCTCCGACTCGATTGCGCTGGCCAGCCAACACGTCGCGCGTGAGCTGGCACTGGCGGACGAGCGCACCTGTGTCGTCGGCGTCAACGGCGATCCCCTGGCGCTGGCCGCGATCCTCGACGGGTCGATGACGGCCACGGTGGAGACGCCGGCCGTGGAATTCGGACGACAGGCGATGGAGCTGGCCTGGGCAGCCGCCCAGGGCCGGACATTGCCGCGCCATTTCGGCTATAGGCCGCGTTTGGTCACCCGCGACAACGTGTCCGTGGTCAGCAATCAGACGCTGGTGGCCATCGCCAGCCTGCCCAACCGGCTGGTCGGCCTCAGGCGACGGGAGGAACAGGAACAGTTGGTCCAACTGGAGACCAGCCTGGAGATCAGCCGGCGCATCGGCAGCGTCATGGACCGCCAGCAGCTCTATCGGGAGATCGTCGATCTGATCCGCGCCAACTACGGCTACGACGAGGCGCAGATCTTCCTCTGGTCGATGCGCAAGCGGGAGTTCGTGCTGGACGAGTTTGGCGGCGAGGTGGAACAGGCTGTGCGCGTTCCCCTGGCCCAATCGGGTCTGTTGGGCCACACTCTGTTGGCGAACCGGCCAACCTTCATCCCTGACATGCGCCACAGCCATCGCTTTCCGCCCGATCCCTACTGGCCCATGACACGCTCGCGCGTCATCCTGCCTATCCGTCAGGGGCCTGACATCATTGCGCTGCTCGACCTGCACAGTCAACGGCCGATCCAGCACCGATCGGGCGCGTTGCTTGGCCTGCAAACCCTGGCCGACCAGTTGGGGGTGGCGCTGGGCAACGCCGATCTCTACAGCGAGGCCGTCGCCGCGCGGGCTGAGGCTGAGCGCGCCAATCAGCTCAAGAGCCGCCTGCTGGCCAATGTCAGCCACGAGCTGCGCACGCCGCTGAACGTGATCGAAGGCTACAGCCAGGCCGCGCTGGCCCGGCCGGATCTGTACGGCGCCGCCCTGCCAGCCGCGGCGTTGAAGGACCTGCGCCACATCTATACCAGCAGCACCCATCTGGAACGACTGATCAACGACCTGCTGGATCTTTCCCGGGCCGAGATCGGCGAGCTGGAGATTGTGCCCGTGCTGCAAGACCCGCGCGCGGTCATCACAGACGCATTCGAAAGCATGGCCGGCAGCCGAATCGCGCCGAACGAAGTGGCGTGGCGTCTGCATCTGCCGGCGTCGTTGCCCGCGATCTATGTCGACCCCGGCCGGCTGCGTCAGATTCTGCTCAATTTGCTGAGCAACGCGGGCAAATTCACTGCACGCGGTCGCATTGTGATGGCCGCAGAGGCGCAGGAGAGTCACCTGCACCTCTGGGTCGAGGACACCGGCAGCGGCATTGCGCCGGAGCAACAGGCGCGCATCTTTACCACCTTCAGCACCATCGAGCAGCCTGCCCGGCCAGGGCAGGGCATCGGTCTGGGTTTGCGGGTGACGCACGAGTTGGTCAAGCTGCACCAGGGCGTGATCAGCCTGGAGAGCACCCCCGATGTTGGCACGGTCTTCCACGTCTACCTGCCCTTGCCCGCCCTGGAACAGACGGCGCCGCAGCCGGCGGCCGCGCCCAGCACCCCCTTCTTCTGGGATCAGCCCGACGCGCTGCCCGCACACGTAGACGAGCTGACGCGGCAAGCAGTGCGTTTCATATGGGAGCACTATGGGCATGCATTCTCGCGCGAGGAGATGGCCGCGGCTCTGGGCATCACGCCAGGTCATCTGACACATCACTTTCGCGCGGTATTGGGTGTGACGCCCTGGGAGTATCTGACGCATGTGCGCATCGAGCGCGCCAAGGAGCTGCTCAGGAGCAGCGCCGACAGCATCACGGAGATCGCCGGCCGGGTGGGCTACAGCGATGCGGCCTATTTCAGCCGTGTCTTCAGCCAAAGGACCGGCCGCACGCCGCGCGCCTATCGCCAGCAAACCGGCGGCTAGTCCGGGCCGGCATCAAAACCGGCCGAATCATGGCGGCTGTCCAGGCAGCCGCGCTGCAGAATCCGTTCAATTCTCCAAAAACAGATGTGTTTTGTACAAGACAGATGGGGCAAGAGGGGCTAAAATAGCCTCATCGATTCCTTCTTTTGTCCAGTTTGGAGCCTGTGATGAGAACTGTGCTCATCATCGAGCCAGATGAGGCCACCCGTGAGCTCTATCAGCGCGAGCTTGGCCGCCATTTTCAGGTGATAGGCGCCAGCAATACCCATGACATCGTCGAAGTCCTACAGGACAACAAGATCGATATCGTGGTTCTGGAGCCCGCCTCGACCGATGGCGCAGGCTGGCGTTTGCTGGAGGAAATGCGCCGCAGTCAGATCGGTGCACCGGCGCCGGTCGTGCTGTGCAGCGCCCTGGACGAGCGCAGACGCGGTCTGAGCCTGGGAGCGGTCGCCTACCTGGTGAAGCCCGTTCTTCCTGCAACACTGCGAGAAACCCTCGACGGCATCCTGCAAGGCTAAGCGAAGCCCGCCTCAAAGGCCGTTTGGCGCTTGGAGGACGATTTACCCCACCAACGATCAAGGAGCATGGCATGACTGTCCAACCTACCGCGATCTCCCAACCCAAGGGAAACGCCAGGAACAAACGATCTTTCCGGGGTCATGAGGCGCTTATCGGGCTGCTTTTCATCCTGCCCAGCCTGATTGGCTTCACGCTGTTTTACGCCATCCCGGCAGTGCGAGGCGTCATCATCAGCTTCTCAGACTGGGACCTGCTGACGCCGGCCAGGTCGGTGGGCCTGGAAAACTACGTCAAGCTGTTCAAAGACCCGGTTTTCTGGAAATCGCTCAAGGTCACGGTCTATTACGTCCTGCTCAACATCCCCTTGCAGACCGTGCTGGCGATGGTCATTGCCGTGATGATGTCCCGTCTGACCAAGTCTGTCATCATTCGCGCGATCATCATTTTGCCCTGGTTGATGCCCGGTGTGGTGGTTGGTCTGCTCTGGCTGTGGCTGATGGACCCCACCCTTGGCATCATCAACGAGTTTCTGCGGGCTATCGGCGTCGGCACCGTGCCCTTCCTCGCCCTGCCCAAGACGGCGATGCCCTCCATTGCCCTGATCAACATCTGGCAATACGTCGGTTACACCGCCCTGCTGTTCTTCGCCGGCCTGCAAGCGATTCCCGGCTCGGTCTACGAGGCGGCGCAGATCGACGGCGCCTCGGAGAACCAGATGTTCTGGAAGGTGACGATCCCGCTGCTGCGCCCTGTGCTGGTCTTCGTTCTGGTCACGTCGATCATCGGCTCCTTCCAGATCTTCGAC
>JAKQCW010000083.1 GCA_029558955.1 Chloroflexota bacterium | reverse complement strand
CCGGTTACCGGTTACTCTTCAGCAATTCCAAATATGGCGATTGCCAAACTGGAGTCGAGGCTTCAGCCGGGTTTGCACGCTCAACTCGCATCGTCCAGACCCGGCTGAAGCCTCGACTCCGCCCATATTTGGAATTGCTGGTTACTCTTCCACCGCGGCCGGGGAGACATTTGTCGCAGCTTTGGCCCATGGTGTGGGCTACAATGCCTTCATGCACCCGCGCGATCATCTGATCCTCTCTACGGTCGCGGCCGCGGCGGCCTATCCGCTGCTGGGCCGGCGCGTGCTGTTGCCCTGGGCCGCCAGCCTGCTGGTCGATCTGGATCACGTGCCCGCCTATGTGCAGCGGCAGGGGCTGGCCTCCCCCGCTGCCATGTGGCGCTACTTCCGCAACGGCGAGGGCGACGAGCGGCAACACCTGCTGCACCGCTGGCCGCTGATCCTGGCAGGGCTGGCCCTGGCCCCGTTGACGCCGCTGATCGGACTGCTGGCGCTGGGGCTGGCCTTTCACCGCCTGCTGGACGATCTGCACACCCTGCTGGGGCCGCGCTGGCGGCAAGTCCGCTGGCGGCTGAGCGCCAAGGGGCGTCAGCACGCCCGTCTGCACCGGCGCGATGGCTTTCGTTGTCGGGTGTGCGGAGCGCCCGGCGTCTCCGGCGCACCGCTGGAGCTGCACCAGTTGCCGGGGGTCTACACCGTTCCCGACGACGGCCTGATCAGCGTCTGCCCGCGCTGCCATCGGCAGTTGCATCGGGTTACGCCGGGATAAGGCGTCGTCCCAGCGGCGCCAGCAGCGCCAGGCTGCCCAACACCAGCAGCCCCATGGCTGCGTACATGGCCCGCCCGCCGAAGGCGCCCAGCAACAGGCCGCCCAGCAGGCCGCCGGCGGCCGCGCCGAAGCCGAAGACCGCCGCGCTGAACAGCCCCTGGGCCGTGGCGCTCAGGCCCGGCGGCGCGTGATCATAGGCCACGGAGACGCCGGCCACCCAAACGGCCGGAAAAGTCAGCCCGTTGAGGAGCTGAAAGACAAGGACGCCGGCCGGCGCGCTGACCGCTGCCAGCAGCAGCAGGCGGACGCCGGTCATCCCCATTCCCAGAGTCAGCAGCCCAAAGGCGCCCAGCCGTTTGAGCAGGCGGTCGGCATAGAACAGCACGGGCAGTTCGGCGAGGGTGCCCAAAGTCAGAGCCAGCCCCATCATGCTGGCCTCGGCGTTCAGCTCCTGCAAGTAGACAAAGAGGTAGGAGTTGATCACGGCCAGTCCGCAGCCCGAGACGAAGGCCATGGCCAGGAGGAGCAGCCAGCGTCGATTGCACAGCAGGATTCGCATCCCCGCCCGCGCCCGGTCGGGCGGATGGGCGCCGGCCGGGCTGACGAAGGTCAGGCGCTGGCTGACCAGCAGGGTCAGCGCCATGAAGCCGGCGAAGCCCCAGAAGGCCATGGCCAGGCCGTTGATCTGCACCAGCAGACCGGCCAGCGGCGCAGCCAGGGCCCAGCCGATGGTGCCGCCCAGCCGCACGCGGCCATACTGATCACGCTGGTCGCCCAACATGGTCATGGCGGCGCTGTCGGAGAGGGCAACGATGGGGGAGTTCAGAAAGGTGTAGAGCGCGATCAGCGCCGCCACAGGCAGCAACGCATGGAGCGTGGGGATCGTCAAGGCCACTGCGATGACCCCGACGATGGTCAGGCTTATGATCAGCCGGTGCCGGCCGCTGCGGTCGGCCAGATTGGTCCACAGCGGCGCGCCGACCATGGCGATCAGCGGGGAGACGCCGACCAACAGGCTGATCTGCACATGGCTGAAGCCGATCTGCCGATAGTACAGGACGAGAAAAGGGATCAAAAAGGCCGCGCCGGCGAAGTAGAGGAAAAAGAAGATGAAGGGGATCGCTTTACGCATCGCTACGCTCAATGGTCGATGGCACGGGGACAAGCGCCGGCCTACGCACCGCTCTGGCCGGTCTCCGACCGAGCCAGCCCGTGCATGCGCAGCCGGCATCGGCGCGCCTTCACGCTTCGAGCATGTCAGATCTGTCGGGGCGCCGTGGCTGTCAGTGTAACACAGCCGGTGGCACAGTCCAAGTTGCCGGCCATGTGACTAAAGTCGCTGCACAGCCCGCGCGGCCCTGCTATCCTGAAAACCAAATCAAAGCATCACCAAGGAGCATAGCCGCCCATGTCATCTGCCGTTGCAAGCCCCTACTTCCACGTCGCCGATCTACTGGCCCTGGTGTCCGAGATCGCCCCCGACAGCATCGTCAGCCGCACCTTCTACGCCGATCAGTCCGTCAAAGCCATCATCTTCGGCTTCGCCGCGGGCCAGGAGCTCTCCGAGCACACCTCGTCCCGCCCGGCTATCATGCACTTCCTGCAAGGGGAGGCGCGCATCACGCTGGGCGAGGACGTGTCGCACGCCGGCCCGGGTACCTGGGTCTTCATGCAGCCCAACCTGCCCCACAGCATCTTCGCCGAGACGCCGGTGGTGATGATGCTGACCATGTTGCAAAAGTGATCTGTGACCATGGGTGTACGACGCATCGCCATTCCCTTCATGTTGCTGGCTGTGACCGCGCTGCTGGCCGCGCTGTGGGCCGGGCTGTTGCGGTTGGGCTGGGTCCTCCCGCCGCTGCGTCCCACGCTGCCCATGGCCCACGGCCCGCTGATGGTCTGCGGCTTTCTGGGCACGTTGATCAGCCTGGAGCGCGCCGTCGGGCTGAGCGCGCTGGATCCCGGCAAACGCTGGACCTACGCCGCGCCTGGTCTGGCCGGCCTGGGCGGGCTGTTGCTGTTCATCGGCGTGCCCGGCCTGCCCGGCCCGCTGCTGATCACCCTGGGCAGCGCGGTGATGCTGGCGGCCATGCTCAGCATCGTGCGCATCCAGCCCCTGCTGCACAACTGGCTGCTGGCGCTGGGCGCGCTGATCTGGCTGGGCGGCAACGTGCTCTGGCTTTTCGGCTGGACGGTGGCCGGGATCAGCCTTTGGTGGGCCGGCTTCCTGGTGTTGACCATCGTCGGCGAGCGACTGGAGCTGAGCCGGGTGCTGCAGCTTTCCAGCGGCAAGCGGGCAGCATTTCTGGCGGCGCTGGCGATCTTCGTCGCCGGCGTGGTGCTTTCGGCCATTGCCTATGCGCCCGGCGTGCGGCTGGCCAGCCTGGGCATGGTGGCGTTGGCCGCCTGGCTGCTGGCCTTCGACATCGCCCGCCGCACGGTGCGCAAGAGCGGCCTGACGCGCTACATCGCTGCGGCGCTGCTGGCCGGCTATTTCTGGCTGGGGGTGTCGGGGCTGCTGGGCCTGCGCTTCGGCGGCGTCACGGCCGGGCTGCACTACGACGCCTTCCTGCACACCGTGTTCATCGGCTTCGTCTTCTCCATGATCATGGCCCACGCGCTGATCATCGTGCCTGCAGTCACCGGCCTGCAGATGCCCTACCGTTCCAGCTTTTACCTTCCGCTGGTGTTGTTGCAGATCTCGCTGGCCATGCGCGTCGCCGGCGACCTGCTGGCCAACGTCACCCTGCGTCGCTGGGGTGGCCTGATCAACGAGATCGCGATTCTGCTGTTCCTGGCGCTGGTGATATTTACTGTGGTGCAGGGGAGGCGCGCCCGGAGTAACCCGTAACCCGGAATGGAGGGTGGTTGTGGTTCATTCCGGGTTGAGCGTAATGCGTGATGTGTGATGCGTAATGCGTAATGCGTAATGCGTAACCCGGAGATATCGCTCCTTGCGAGCGTTTTCTGAGTACGGGCCACGCCATCCCGCCACCAAAACACCCATCACACCAACCTCCGGGTTACGAGTTACGAGTTACGGGTTACGCCCCATCCCGCCACCAAACACTCCTCACACCAACACACTTCCGCTTACGCATTACGCATTACTCGTTACGCCCCATCCCGCCACCAAACACTCCTCACACCAACACACTTCCGGTTACGCATCACGCATTACTCGTTACGTACCATGCCAACCCTCACCCGCCTCTACGTCAAAACCTCCCTCCTCTACCTGGCGTCCGCCCTGGTGCTGGCCCTGGTGCTGGCTCTGGCGCAGGCGACCACGCTGCCGGTCTGGCTGGCCGCGGCCGGGCCGACCTACATCCACCTCTTTCTGGTGGGCTGGGTCACGCAGTTGATCATGGGCATCGTCTTTTGGATGTTCCCCAAGTGGAGCAAGGAGCGGCCGCGCGGCAACGAGCAGTTGGCCGCGGTCGTCTACGGCCTGCTCAATGCCGGGCTGCTGCTGCGCGTGGTGGGCGAGCCGGCGCGGGCCGTGTCGCCGGCCGCGCTGTGGGGCTGGGTACTGGCCCTGTCGGCGCTGTTGCAGTGGCTGGCCGGCGTCGGCTTCGTGGCCAACACCTGGGGTCGGGTCAAGGAGCGCTGAGATGCCCCGCTTGAGCGTTTGGTTCATTCGTTTGGCGCTGGCCTACCTGGCCACCGGGTTCACCTTCGGCGCGTTGATGCTGGCCAACAAAGGGCTGAGCTTTGCGCCCATGCTCTGGCGGCTCCGTCCGGCCCACATCGAAGTGCTGCTGGTGGGCTGGATGGTGCAGTTGGCCATGGGCGTGGCCTTCTGGATCCTGCCCCGTTTTCAGGCCTCGCGCGGCGATGTGCGCCCCGCCTGG
>JAKQCW010000051.1 GCA_029558955.1 Chloroflexota bacterium | reverse complement strand
GCGATGGTCTCCAGCACCGGCGCCAGGTCGCCCGGGCTGTATAGCTGGGCCAGCACCACGCCGCTGGCCGGGCTGAGCACTTCCATCACCGCCTTGTCGGTCTCGACATCCAGCAGCGTCTCGCCCTCGGCGATCGCTTCGCCGACGGCCTTCTTCCATTCGACGATGACACAGCTTTCGACGGTGTTGCCTAATTTGGGAATGATTGCGGGAACAGCCATAGGAAGGGGTACCTCATGCAGAAATCGCGGAAGCTGTCAGACCAGATGCACCGCGACGCCGGCAGCCTGCGCCTGCGCTACCAGCTCGGCCGGCGCGTCCTGGTCGGTGATGATGACGTCGATCTGCTCCAGTGTCGCAAAGGAGGCCACGCCGACGCGGCCCCACTTGGTCGCATCCAGCACGGCCACCACCTGGCGGCAAAGGCCCACCAACACCCGTTTGACCTCAGCTTCCTCGACGCTGACGTCGGTCAGCCCCTCGGCCGGGGTGACGCCGTGGGCGCCGAAAAAGCCCTTTTGGATGTTCAGTTGGCGGATGTAGTCCAGGCCGTCGGCGCCGATCAGCGAGGCGGTCTCGCGGCGCAGCCGGCCGCCTGGCACGACCACGTGGACGTTGGGGCAATCGGTCAATTCGTTGACGATGGCGATGCTGTTGGTGACGACGGTGACGTAACGGTGGTGGGTCAGATGGCGGGCGATGGCCAGCGCGGTGCTGCTGGTGTCCAGGTAGACGGCGTCGCCGTCCTCGATCAGCTCAGCGCCCGCCGCGCCGATGTGATCCTTGGCCAGGGGCTGCTGCTGGCGGCGCAGGGCCAGCGAAAGCTCCGGGGAGAGGCGGCCGGCCGGGATCGCGCCGCCGTGGGTGCGCACCACCAGCCCTTGGTCCGCCAACATCTGCAGATCGCTGCGGATGGTCACCTCCGACACGCCGAAGGACTGGCTCAGATCGGCCACAAAAACGCGGCCGCTGCGCTGCACGCTGTCGAGAATGTCGTGTCGTCGTTCCTGGGTGGACGATTCTTTGGGCATGGTGCTGCTTTCGATTACTTTCGTTTTCTTTCATTATAAAACCAAACGAAAGATTTGTCAAGAGGGAATTTGCTGAATCGGGCGGTTTGACAAATTCTTCATGGTGTCTATGATTCCTGTATCGCTGGTCGTTGCAGCGTTGCGCCAACCCCGCCTTGCGCCAAGAAAGGCTCCCCATGTCCGAACTCCCTGTGGTCATCGCCCCCGACGCACTCCCCGCGTTGATCGAATTCCTGCACAGCCAGCAGCTCATGGCCCTCAACCTGACGGCGGACGCCAACACCTGGCGCGCTCTGGGCGCGCGCGTCGCCCAAGGTCTGGCCGCGGCGGGCGTCGATGTGAAGCCGATCCTGCTGGCCGGCGACGAGGTCACGCCCGACGAGCAGACCATCGTCGAGCTGCTGCTGGGCGCGGGCCGTGAACAGCGCCCCTATCTGGCCGTCGGCTCCGGCGTCATCACCGACGTGACCCGCTTCGCCAGCTATTGCACCGGCAACGCCTTCATCTGTCTGCCCACCGCCCCCTCGGTGGACGCCTACACCTCCACCGGCTCGTCGTTGATCCTGCGCGGGCTGAAGCAGAGCATCTACAGCCAGGCGCCGGCCGCGGTTTTCGCCGATCTGGACACCCTCTGCGCCGCGCCGCGGCCGATGATCGCGGCCGGCTTCGGCGATGTGGTGGCCAAATACACCGCAGTGGCCGACTGGAAGCTGGCCACGCTGCTCTGGGATGGCCCCTACGACGCCGCCGTGGCCCGGCGCATGGAAGTCGCGCGCGACCGCTGCATGGCGCAGGCGGACCAGGTGGGCGCGGCCCAGCCTGAGGGCATCCACAGCCTGATCGACGCGCTGATCGAGGCCGGGCTATGCATGTTGGCCTTCGGCGGCTCGCAGCCGGCCGGCCAGTCAGAGCACTACATTTCGCACTACCTGGAGATGAAGCTGGTGCGGGAGGGGCGCAAGCCGGTGCTGCACGGCGCCAAGACCGGCATGGCCACGGTGATCGTCGCCCGCTACTATCAGCAGATCGGCGCCATGAGCCGGGCCGAGGCCGGCCGGCGGCTGGCCGAGGCCCGCCGCCCGGACCGGGCGCAGGAAATCGAGCGCATCCGCTTGGCCTACGGCAGCCTGACCGACAGCGTGGTGGCCGAGCAGGCGCCCTTCCTGGACTGGAGCGAGGCTGACTACGACCGGCTCAAGCAGCGCATCCTTGACCGCTGGCCGGAGGTGCAGGCCGTGGCGGCTGAGGTCCCCTCGCCCGCTGCGCTGACTGATCTCCTGCAGCGCGCTGGCGGCACGGCCGATCCGGCCGCGCTGGGCCTGGGCGACGAGGAGATGGCGCTGGCCGAGGTCTACGGCCATTACGTGCGCAACCGCTTCACCGCGATGAAACTCAGCCGGGTGCTGGGACTGCTGGCCTAGCGCGCCGCAGAGCAAAGGAGCTTCTCATGTCCAGATTCGCCCTCGGACTCGATTTCGGCACCGAGTCGGCCCGCGCCCTGCTGGTAGACGTGGCCACGGGGGAGATCGCGGCCACGGCCGTGGAGGCCTATCCCGACGGTGTGATCGATGAGCGCCTGCCTGGCAGCGCGACGCCCCTGCCCCCTGACTGGGCGCTGCAAAACCCGTCCGACTGGCTGGCGGTCATGGAGCGCACCACCCAGGCGGTCATGCGCCAGAGCGGCCTGCCCGCGGCGGATGTCATCGGCATCGGCCTGGATTTCACCGCCTGCACCATCCTGCCCGCGACCGCGGAGGGCGCGCCCTTCCACACCCAGGCCGCCTACCGCGACCGGCCGCACGCCTGGGCCAAGCTGTGGAAGCACCACGCGGCTCAGCCGCAGGCTGACCGCGTCAACGCGCTGGCCGCGGCGCGCGGCGATGCCTGGCCGCGGCGCTACGGCGGCAAGATCTCCTCGGAGTGGCTGATCCCCAAGGCGCTGCAACTGCTGGAAGAGGACCCCGAGCTCTACGCCGCTGCCGGCAACATCGTCGAGGCTGCGGACTGGGTGGTTTGGCAACTGACCGGCGTGCTGGCCCGCAACGCCTGCGCGGCCGGCTACAAGGGCACGTGGCACAAGAGCGCCGGCTACCTGCCGGCCGATTTCCTGGCCGCGCTGCACCCAGGCCTGGCCGGACTATACACAGAGAAGGTGGCTGGGCCGGTGGTCGCGCCCGGCACGCGCGTGGGCGGGCTCAGCGCGGCCTGGGCCGCACGCCTGGGCCTGGCCGCGGGCACGCCCGTTGCGGCCGGCATCATCGATGCCCACGCGGCCGCGCCTGGCGGCGGCGTCACCGGGCCTGGCGTCATGTTCATGATCATGGGCACCTCCACCTGCCACATGTTGATGAGCCAGCAGGAGGTGCTGGTGGAGGGGATCGCCGGCGTGGTGGAAGATGGCATCGTGCCGGGGCTCTTCGGCTACGAGGCGGGCCAGGCCGGCGCCGGCGACATCTTCGCCTGGCTGGTGGAGCAGGGCGTGCCCCCCAGCTATCATCAGGAGGCGGCGCAGCGCGGGGTGTCGCTGCACGCTGTGCTGACCGAACGGGCCGCGGCCCAGCGTCCAGGCCAGAGCGGCCTGCTGGCGCTGGACTGGTGGAACGGCAACCGCTCGGTGCTGGTGGACGCCGAGCTCAGCGGCCTGCTGATCGGGGCGACGCTGGCCACCAGGCCGGAGGAGATCTACCGCGCGCTGATCGAGGCCACGGCCTTTGGCACGCGGCTGATCATCGAGGCCTTCACCGGGCAGGGGGTGGCGGTGGAAAGCATCGTGGCCGGCGGCGGCCTGACCAAGAACCCCTTCCTGATGCAGATCTACGCCGATGTCACTGGCCGTGAGCTGGCTGTGGCCGGCTCCGCTCAGCCCTCAGCCCTGGGCGCGGCCATGCTGGGCGCGACCGCGGCCGGCCCGGCCGGCGGCGGCTACGCCACGTTGGCCGCGGCCGCGGCCCAGATGGCACCGCCGCCAGCTCAGGTCTACCGCCCCATCCCGGCGCACCGGCCGACCTACGACATCCTCTACGCCGAATACCGCCGCCTGTACGACACCTTCGGTCGCGGCGAGAACGACGTGATGAAGACTCTGCGGCGTCTGCGTCAGCCGCAGGCTGACGCCGGCTGAGTCTGAAAAAAATCCTGCCAGAGGGCTTGACAAGTTTGGCTTTTGGTTGTATCCTGAGCAGGAATGAAATCGATATCATTTTGTCGATCGGCTAACTGATCGGCCCTCGCTTCTGGGATGTTGGCCCCGGCCGCGTCCCCACCCCCTTTACACCGTGTTGTCGCTCCCTTGGGAGCACCATCATGTTTCGATGACAGAAACGGAGGTTTCGATGAAGAGCAGACACCTACTCATGGCAGCGAGCCTGTTGGTCGTACTGGCGATGCTGGTCGGCTGCGCCACTCCTGCTGCTACTCCTGCCGCGCCGGCCGCCAGCAGCGGCGAGCAACCAGCCGCCAGCAGCGGCGAGCAACCGGCTGCCCAAACGGCTGCCAGACCGTTCATTCCGGTCATCTCCAAGGGCTTCCAGCATCAGTTCTGGCAGGCCGTCAAGCAGGGCGCCGAGGATGCGGCCAAGCAATATGATGTCGACATCACCTTCGAGGGCCCGGCCACCGAGGCGGAAGTTGACAAGCAGATCGAGATGCTGCAAGCGGCGCTGGCCAAGAATCCCCAGGCCATCTGCTTCGCCGCCCTGGACAGCCAGGCCGCCATCCCGCTGTTGAAGGAAGCTCAGTCCAAGGGCATCCCGGTGGTGGGCTTCGACTCAGGCGTGGACAGCGACATTCCGGTGGCCACTGCCTCCACCGACAACAGCGCGGCCGCGGCTCTGGCAGCTGACAAGATGGCTGAGTTGATCGGTGGGTCGGGCAAGGTGGCCGTGATGGTGCACGACCAGACCAGCCGCACCGGCATCGACCGCCGCGACGGCTTCGTCAACCGCATCAAGGAAGCCTACCCCGACATCGAGATCGTCAACATCGACTACGGCGGCGGCGACCACCTGAAGTCCACCGAGCTCGCCAAGGCCGTGATCCAGGCCAACCCTGACCTGAAGGGCTACTTCGGGGCCAACGAGGGATCGGCCATCGGCGTGGTCAATGCCGTTTCCGAGCTGGGCATGGCTGGCAAGCTGGTGGTGATCGGCTTCGACGCCGGCAAGCTGCAGAAGGATGCCGTGCGCAGCGGCCTGATGGCCGGCGCCATCACCCAGAACCCGGTGGGCATCGGCTTCAAATGCGTCGAGGCCGCGGTCAAGGCGATCAAGGGCGAGGCGGTGGAACCGGTGATCGACACCGGCTTCTACTGGTACGATGCCAGCAACATGGACGAATCGCAGTTCGGCCCGCTGCTGTATGACTGAGGCTGAACCCCAGACGGCGTCAACGTAGACTCTACCCCCCCGCCCGTCCGTGCGGGCGTGACGGATGAGACAGGAGAGTGCAAGAGAGCTGTGGCAGGTGGATAGCAAGACAGAGCGTGTTGCTGGCCCCTGGGCTCTCTTGCCTCTCCTTTTTTGTTGAGACTTCGGAAGTCTTGAAAAGACCGGAGGTCTGACTATGAGCGATGTCCTGCTTGTGATGGAGGAAATCGACAAGAGCTTCCCCGGTGTGCGGGCGCTGGACCAGGCCAGGTTCGAGCTGCGCGCCGGTGAGGTGCATGCGCTGATCGGCGAAAACGGCGCCGGCAAGTCGACCCTGATGAAGGTGCTGGCCGGGGTCTACAGCAAGGACGGCGGCCGCATCATCTATCAGGGCAAGGAAGTCGATATTCCCAACCCGCGCGTCGCCCAGGACCTGGGGATCAGCATGATCCATCAGGAACTGAACCTGATGCCGCATCTGACCCTGGCGCAGAACGTCTTCGTCGGCCGCGAGCCGCGTCAGGGCGTCCGCTTCATGCTGGACGAGAAGCAACTCAACGCCCAAACCCAGGCGCTCTTCGACTCCATGCGTCTCCGCCTGGACCCGCGCACCCGGGTGGCGAACCTGACTGTGGCCACCCAGCAGATGGTGGAGATCGCCAAGGCGCTTTCCTTCAACTCGAAGATCCTGATCATGGATGAGCCGACGGCCGCGCTGACCGAGGCGGAGATCGAGGAGCTCTTCCGCATCATCCGTGAGCTGCGCGCCAAGGGGGTCGGCATCGTTTACATCTCCCATCGTCTGGAGGAGCTGAAGCAGATTTCCGACCGCATCACCGTGATGCGCGATGGTCGCTATGTGGGCACCGAGGACGCCGCCGCCATCCCCATCGAGCGCATTATCAGCATGATGGTCGGCCGCACCATCTACGAATCGGCGCCGGAAGTGCCAGAGCACCCCAGCGAGGAGATCGTGTTGGAGGCGCGCAACCTGAACCGCGGCAATGTGATCAGGGATGTCAGCTTCAAATTGAAGAAGGGTGAGATCCTGGGCTTTGCCGGGCTGATGGGCGCCGGTCGCACCGAGGTGGCGCGTGCGGTGTTCGGCGCCGATCCGCTGGATTCCGGCGAGATCTATGTACACGGCAAAAAGGCCAACATCAAGCATCCGCGCGATGCGGTGCGCTACGGCATCGGCTATCTGTCGGAGGACCGCAAGCGCTATGGGCTGGCCGTGGGCCTGGATGTCGAGGCCAACATCGTGTTGGCGGCCTTCGAGAAGTTCCTGGGCAAGCTGGGCGTGGTGAACAGCAACAAGACCCGCGAGACCGGCAAATACTACGTGGAGACGCTGGCCATCAAGACGCCCAGCATCCAGCAGCGAGTCAAGAACCTCTCGGGCGGCAATCAACAGAAGGTGGTCATCGGCAAATGGCTGACCGCAGACACCGACGTGTTGATCTTCGACGAGCCGACGCGCGGCATCGACGTGGGCGCCAAGAGCGAGATCTACCATTTGCTCAACCAACTGACGCAAGAGGGCAAGTCCATCATCATGATCTCCTCGGAGTTGCCGGAGATTCTGCGCATGAGCCACCGCATCATGGTGATGTGCGAGGGTCGCATCACCGGCGAGCTGACCGCGGCCGAGGCAACCCAAGAGCGCATCATGACCTACGCCACCCAGCGCCGGGTGCTGATGGCTGAGAATGGGGCGTCCGGGGATCCGGGCGTCCAGGAGGTATGAACATGACCACCACGGAGAATACAACAACCACAACCCCGGCCAAGCGCTCGATCTTTCGCTCAGAGGCCGCGCAGAAGCTGCTGGCCTTTGGCGCTCTGATCGTCATTTTCGTCTTCTTCTCTCTCGCCTCGCCCTTCTTTCTCACCAAGGACAATGTCATCGGCATCCTGCTGGCCACGGCGGTCAACGGCGTGCTGGCGTTGGGCGTCACCTTCGTCATCATCACCGCGGGCATCGACCTCTCCGTGGGCACGGTGATGACGCTGGCAGCCATGACCACGGCGGTCTCCATCGCGGTGTGGCATCTGCCCATTCCCCTGGGCATCCTGGTGGGCCTGCTGACCGGTATGCTGGCCGGCGCGATCAACGGCGTGGTCATCGCGCGCATGAAGATTCCACCCTTCGTGGCCACGCTGGGCATGATGATGATCGCACGTGGCCTGGCGTTGGTGATCCCAGCCGCCATCTTTGGCTCGGTGCGGCCGGTCTACTTCAGCGATTCGCCGCTCTTTGGCCAGATCATGATGGGCTCAGTGATCGGCGCGTTGATTCCCAACCTGCCGGTCCCCAATGCGGTGCTCATCCTCTTCGGCGCGGCCCTGGTGGCAGCCTTCCTTTTGGCCAAGACGGTGTTCGGTCGCTATACCGTGGCCATCGGCAGCAACGAGGAGGCCACCCGCCTCTCCGGCATCAACGTCGCCAACTGGAAGACCATGGTCTACGCGGTGGGCGGCCTGTTCAGCGGCCTGGCCGGCGTGATGATCGCCTCCCGGCTGAACTCGGCGCAGCCTGGCCTGGGCGCCGGCTACGAGCTGGACGCCATCGCCGCGGTGGTGATCGGCGGCACCTCGCTGAGCGGCGGCGAGGGCACCATCCTGGGCACCCTCATCGGCGCCTTCATCATCAGCACGCTGACCAACGGCCTGCGCATTTTGGGCGTGCCCCAGGAATGGCAGTTCGTCATCACCGGCGTGATTGTCATCCTGGCGGTCTACCTGGATATCCTGCGCCGCCGCGCGCGCTGAGATCCCGCTCAGGCGCGGCGCGATTCCCCGCATCTCATCATCATGCCCTCTCTGATCCTCGCCCATGACCTGGGCACCACCGGCAACAAGGCGACGCTCTTCGCAGCGGATGGCTCCGTGGTGGCATCGACCTTTGCCAGCTATGACACCGTCTACGCTCAGCCCAACTGGGCCGAGCAGAACCCGGCCGACTGGCAGACGGCGCTTTTCGATGCCACCCGCTGGCTGATGGCGGCGGCCGCCGAGGGGGGCCACAGCGCCGGCGATGTGGCGGTGGTCAGCTTCAGCGGCCACATGAACGGCGCGCTGCTGGTGGATGCGGCCGGCGCGCCGCTGCGCCCGGCCATCATCTGGGCCGACCAGCGCGCCGCCGCTCAAACTGAGATGATTCGAGCGCGCTGCGGCGAGGACGAGGTCTACCAGCTCACCGGCAGCCGCATCAGCCCGGCCTACACCGCCGCCAAGCTGTTGTGGATCAAGCAGGAGGAGCCGGAGATCTACCGCCGCGCGCGCTGGGTGTTGCAGGCCAAGGACTATGCCGCCTTCCTCTTCAGCGGAGTGGCCGCCACCGACTACTCCGACGCCTCGCTGACCCTGTTGCTGGACCTGGCCGGCCGGCGCTGGGCCGAGGCGCTGATCGCGGCGCTGGGGCTGGATGTGGCCAAGCTGCCCCCGCTCTACCCCTCTGCCCAGGTCATCGGCCAGGTGACGGCCCAGGCGGCCGCGGCCAGCGGGCTGCGGGCCGGCACGCCGGTGGTGATCGGCGGGGGCGACGGCGCCTGCGCCACCGTGGGCGCGGGCGCGGCGCGGCCGGGCGACGCCTACAACTACATCGGCTCCTCCTCCTGGGTGGCGCTGACCACAGCCCAACCGGTGCTGGACCCGGCCCGTCGCACCTTCAACCTGGCGCACCTGGACCCACAACTCAACGTGGCCCTGGGCGCCATGCAGACGGCCGGCGGCGCGTTCGACTGGTTCGAGCGGCTGCTGCGCTGCGACCGGGACGCGGACCCGCTCTACGCCGCGCTGGATGCCGAGGCGGCCAGCGTGGCGCCGGGCGCCAGCGGGCTGCTCTTCCTCCCCTATCTGCTGGGCGAGCGCAGTCCGCTCTGGAACCCCCAGGCGCGCGGCGCGTTCATCGGCCTGGCCATGCCCCACGGCCGCGGGGAGCTGGCCCGCGCCGTGCTGGAGGGGGTGGCCTTCAACCTGCGCAGCATTCTGGACGTGCTGCGCCACCCGCCCGCAGGCTCGCCGCCGGGTCAGCAACCGCTGTATCCGGTGGAGACCATTCGCTTGATCGGCGGCGGCGGCAAGAGCGCGCTTTGGCGGCAGATCCTGGCTGACGTGTACGGTCTGGCGGTGGGACAGGTGGATCTGCCGGCCAACGCCACCGCGCTGGGCGCGGCCATCGCCGGCGGCGTGGGCGTGGGCCTCTATCCCGACTACGGCGTGGCCCAGGCGCTGGCCCCCGTGGTGCGCGTCGACCGGCCTGACCCGGCCACGCAGGCGCGCTATGCCGCGCTCTACACCCTGTTTCAGGAGGGCTACACCGCGCTGACGCCGATCTTCGCGCGCTTGAGCGCGCTGCCGCAATAACACAGATCATGACAGCAGAAACTACCATTCATCTCCATCCGGCGTTTTTCGGCGAGGCCCCACGGCCGTTGCTGGAGAGCGACGAGTTGACGGCCGCGGCCTTCACCTTTGCCAGCGGCGTGCAGGCGGTGCGTCTGAGCAACAGCGTGGGCAGCATCGTGGTGCTGCCCTTCCAGGGCCAACAGATCTGGGATGCGCAGTTCTACGGGCGCACGCTGACCATGCGCTCCATGTTCGATCAGCCGTACCCCAATGTCGAGTACCTGCGCACCTACGGCGCGTTTCTGCTGCACTGCGGCGTGACGGCCATGGGGGTGCCCGCGGCCGGCGACAGCCACCCGCTGCATGGCGAGCTGCCCAACGCCCGCTATCGAACAGCCTTCCTGCGCGTCGGCGAGGATGAGCGGGGCCGTTATCTGGCCGTGGGCGGAGAATATCGCCACACCGTGGCCTTCGCCGCCAACTACGTCGCCCGCCCGCTGGTCAAGCTCTACGCCGGCTCCAGCCGGCTGGCCCTGTCGCTGGCGGTGCACAACCTCAAGCAGACCCCCATGGAGCTGATGTACCTGGCCCACGCCAACTTCCGCCCGGTGGATCATGGCCGGCTGGTCTACAGCGCGCCCTGCACGCCGCAGCAGGTGCGGGTGCGCAGCAGCATCCCTTCGCATGTGCATCCGGCCCCTGGCTATCGCGAGTTTCTGGCGGAGCTGGCCGCCCAGCCGGCGAAGCACAACGTGTTGACGCCGGGGCTGGCCTTCGATCCAGAGGTGGTCTTTTTTATCGACTACCTGGCCGACGCGGCCGGCTGGGCCCATTCCATGCAGTTGCACCCCGACGGCGCGGCCGATTTCATCAGCCACCGGCCGGGCCAGTTGGACCACGGCGTGCGCTGGATCAGCCGCACCCCCGACCAGGACGCGCTGGGCATGGTGTTGCCCGCCACGGCTGAGCCGGAAGGCTACAGCGCAGAAAAGGCCAAGGGCAACGTCAAGACCCTGGCCGGCGGCGCCACCTGGCGCTGCGACATGGCGCTGGGCGCGCTGACGCCGGCCGAGGCGCAGGCCATGGCAGCGGCCATCGGGCAGATGGTGCATGACGCGTGACCAGTGACGCGTGGGCTGTGCGGCGCAACGGGAAAGGTGTGCTGCGTAGCCAGCTCGCCGCCAGGCTTCCCTTTCACGCATCACCTTTCACGAAGCAACTCTCATGGCTACTATTCACGATGTCGCCAGGCTGGCCGAGGTCTCTTCCGTGACCGTGTCGCGGGTCATCAACCGCGCGGGGAACGTCAAGCCGGCCACCCAGGCGCGGGTGGAGCAGGCCATCGACGCCCTGGGCTATGTGCCCAGCAGTGCCGCGCAGAGCATGCGCTCCAAACGCACACGCACGCTGGCCTTGATCGTGCCTGACATTCAGAACGTCTTCTGGACCACGGTCGCGCGCGGGGTGGAGGATGCCACCCAGAGCCGCGCCTACTCGGTTTTTCTGTGCAACACCGATGAGAACATGGCCAAGCAGGAGCGCTATCTGGATGTGCTGATCAGCCAGCGGGTCGATGGCATGATCATCGCGCCGTGCAGCGTCGCGGCCGAGCCCATGGCCCGGCTGCGCGACCGCGCGATTCCCACGGTGGTGATCGACCGCCGCGTCGATGATTGGGAGGTGGACAACGTCAGCGGCGACTCGTTGGGCGGCGCGCGCGCGCTGGTGCAGCACCTGATCGCGCTGGGCCACCGCCGCATCGCCATGCTGGCCGGGCCCGCCGCCACCACCACCGCCAGCGACCGCGTGGCAGGCTATCGCCAGGCGCTGGCCGAGGCCGGCATCGAGGTGGATCAGCGCCTGATCCACTTCGGCGAGTACAAGGCCCAGTCCGGCGCGCAGATGATCGCACAGATCCTGGAGGCGCAGGGCCAGCCCACGGCCGTCTTTGCCGCCAACAACGCCATTGCCATGGGCGTGATCGCCGAGGCTGGGCGGCGCGGCCTGCGCATCCCCCACGACCTGGCCCTGGTCTCGTTCGACGATCTGCCCGACGCCTCTTCGCAACTGTTTCCCTTTTTGACGGTGGCCGCGCAGCCGGCCTATGAGATCGGCGCCCGTGCTGCCGAGCTGTTGTTTGACCGGCTGGAAGGCGGCGACGCCCTGCCCCCCCGCCGGGTCGTGCTGCCGACGCATCTGATCATTCGCGCCTCGTGTGGAAGCCAACTGGCCCACCACAACGGACATGGGCTCAGCCTCCCGCCGATGGATACGCCGGAGCTGGGCCAAGGGGGCCTCCCTTTCAACGGGCGCGCCACAATCGAAAGGATCTATCCATGACCGATTTCACCATCAATCCCCCCAAGAACCGCCTGATCGGGGCCATGCCCAAGATCGGCATCCGTCCGACCATCGATGGCCGCCTGGGCGGCGTGCGCGAGTCGCTGGAGGCGCAGACCATGGCCATGGCGCAGAACGTGGCCAAGCTGCTGAGCGACAGCCTGCGTCACGCCAACGGCCTGCCTGTGGAGTGCGTCATCGCCGATGGCACCATCGGCCGCGTGGCCGAGTCCGCCGCCTGCGCCGAGAAGTTTCGCCGCGAGGGGGTGGGCCTGACCATCACCGTCACCCCCTGCTGGTGCTACGGCGCTGAGACCATGGACATGGACCCGCACATGCCCAAGGCGGTGTGGGGCTTCAACGGCACCGAGCGGCCGGGCGCGGTCTACCTGGCCGCGGTGCTGGCCGGCCACACCCAGAAGGGACTGCCCGCCTTCAGCATCTACGGCCACGACGTGCAGGACGGCAGCGACCAGAGCATCCCGGCCGATGTGGCCGAGAAGCTGTTGCAGTTCGCGCGCGCCGGGCTGGCTGTGGCGACCATGCGCGGCAAGTCGTATCTCTCCATCGGCGGTACCAGCATGGGCATCGCCGGCTCCATCGTCGATCAGTCGCTCTTCGAGCGTTTTCTGGGCATGCGCGTCGAGGCGGTGGACATGACCGAGGTGGCGCGGCGCATCGACCGGGGCATCTACGACCCCGACGAGTTCCAGCAGGCGCTGGCCTGGTGCAACGCCAATCTGGTCCGGGGCAAGGACTACAACCCGCCCGCCATGCAGCATTCGCAGGAGCAGAAGGACTGGTCGTGGGAATATTCCATCAAGATGGCGCTGGTGGTGCGGGATATGATGGTGGGCAACCCGCGGCTGGCTGAGCTGGGCTTCGGCGAGGAGGCGTTGGGCCACAATGCCCTCGCGGCCGGCTTCCAGGGCCAGCGCCAGTGGACCGATCACCTGCCCAACGGCGACTTCATGGAGGCGATGCTCAACAGCTCCTTCGACTGGACCGGCATCCGCCAGCCCTATATCCTGGCCACCGAGAACGACGCGCTGAACGGCATCTGCATGATGTTCGGCCATCTGCTCACCGGCACGGCGCAGATCTTCGCCGACGTGCGCACCTACTGGAGCCCCGACGCGGTCAAGCGGGTGGCCGGCCATACGCTGAGCGGCCGCGCGGCCGGCGGCATCCTGCACCTGATCAACTCTGGCCCGGCCACGCTGGACGGCGCCGGCCAGCAGGAGATCGACGGCCAGCCGGCCATGAAGCCCTACTGGCAGGTGACGCCAGAGGAGGCGAGGCGCTCAATCGAGGCCACCACCTGGCACACCTCATCCGTGGGCTATTTCCGCGGCGGCGGCTGGTCCAGCCGCTTCCGCACCCGCGGCGACATGCCGGTGACCATGTTCCGCGTCAACCTGGTCAAAGGGCTGGGGCCGGCTATGCAGATCGCCGAGGGCTGGACCGTGGCGCTGCCCGACGCGGTGCATGACGTGTTGGACCTGCGCACCGACCCGACCTGGCCCACCACTTGGTTCGTGCCCAACACCGGCGGCGACGGCGCGTTTCGCGATGTCTACAACGTCATGTACCACTGGGGCGCCAACCACGGCGCGATCGGCTATGGCCATTTCGGCCATGAGCTGATCACGCTGGCCTCCATGCTGCGCATCCCGGTCTACATGCACAACGTGGCGCGCGCCCGCATCTTCCGCCCCAGCGCCTGGAATGCCTTTGGCACCGCCGACCTGGAGGGCGCCGACTTCCGCGCCTGCGCCAACTTTGGGGCGCTCTACGGACAGTATTGAGCGCCAGCGTCATATTGAGGGCCGCCGAAGCATCCCCTGGGTGAGCCGGAAAGGGGATGCTTCGCCGCCTTCGGTCAGCATGACAGCCGGCTAGTACAAGATGGCGTAAATAACTCTTCAGTTTACCTGCTCCCGGCGGATCCGTGATTCACCTGCTCCCGGCAGATCCGTGATCCGCCGGGTTTGCGCCCACAACGCCGCCGGTTCACGGAACCGGCTTGAGCAGTGAGTGAAGACCACCTGCTCCCGGCGGATCCGTGATCCGCCGGGTTTGCGCCCACAACGCCGCCGGTTCACGGAACCGGCTTGAGCAGTGAGTGAAGACCACCTGCTCCCGGCGGATCCGTGATCCGCCGGGTTTGCGCCCACAACGCCGCCGGTTCACGGAACCG
>JAKQCW010000019.1 GCA_029558955.1 Chloroflexota bacterium | reverse complement strand
GCGGTTGAACCAGTCGCCCGAGTCGTAGCTGTTGCGGTCCAGCGACTTGGAGCGCAGGATGTCGCTGCCCATCTGGAAGAAGGGGATGCCCTGCGCCAGGCCGATCAGGCTCTGGCCCATGTTCTGGGCGCGCACGCGGTCGGCCATGGAGGTGGTGGGGATGCCGCTGCCGATCCAGCCGGGGTTGCCCGCGCCGTTGCCGTTGGGCAGCTTGAAGATGTTCTGGTCGAAGAGGGTCTCGTTGTCGTGCTTCTCGACGTAATTGACCGCCTCCTGCGGGTCGTCGGTGAAGGGGCTGCCCTGGCCGTTCCAGTCTGTGCCGCTGCCGCGCAGCGCCGAGCGCAGGCGGTCGGTAGCCGCCCACAGGTCGCTCTGGTTGCGATTGGCGTAGCTGTAGCCGTTCCAGTCGTAGCTCAGACCGTTGATGAAGCCCTGTTTGCGGATCCCGGTGGGATCCTCGCTGTAGCCGCCGTGGGCCGCGTCGCGGATGATGTCGTTGAAGAGGCCGATGCCGGCGCCGGTCATGTTGTACTTCTGGGCGTAGCAGTTGGGGCAGGTGGTCAGCCCCTTGTCCCTGGCCGAGCCGAAGTCCCAGCCCTCGCCGTAGAGGTAGATCTTGGGCGAGACAGCGTTGACCGCCGTTTGCAGGTCGAGCATGTTCTGCCGCGTGTGGAAGTTCATCAGGTCGAAGCGGAAGCCGTCCACCTTGTAGTCCTCGGCGAAGCGCACCACCGTATCGACCATCAGCTTCTGCATCATCTCGTACTCGGTGGCGGTGTCGTCGCAGCAGGAGGTGGTGTAGAGCGCGCCGTTGGCGTCGTAGCGGTAGTAGTAGCCGGGCACGACCCGGTCCAGCACCGACTTGTCCCCCTGGCCGCTGGCCGCGGTGTGGTTGTAGACCACGTCCATCACGACGCGCAGACCGTTCCGGTTGAGCGCCGACACCATGTCGCGGAACTCCAGGATGCGCGTCACGCCGTCGGGGTCGGTGCTGTAGGAACCTTCGGGCAGGCCGTAGTGGAAGGGGTCGTAGCCCCAGTTGAAGCTGTCGGTGGCGCGCGCCGCGCCCACGGCCGCCTGCTGGTTTTGGGAGTCGCGCGGCGCGACCGGAACGCTCGGCTCGGTGCGCTGGGCCGCCGGCTCGATCACCGAGGCGATGTCGAAGGCCGGCAGCAGGTGGATGTGGGTCAGCCCGGCCTGCTGCAGCTGCTGCAAGTGGCTCATGCCGTTGGAGAGGGTCGGGTTGGCATGCGGGCCGGCGCCGTCGTAGGTGAAGGCGGCGTATTTGCCGCGGTCGCCGGCCGCCACGGTGCTGTCGTTGGCGCTGAAGTCGCGCACGTGCACCTCGTAGATCACGCTGTCCTCGAAGTTGACCAGCGCCGGCTTGCTCAGGCTGTCCCAGCCGGTCGGCTTCAGGTCGGCGTCGTCCAGGTCAACGAACTGGCTGCGCACGTCGTAGGTGGTCACGCCGTCCTGCGACAGGCTGACCGAATAGGGGTCGCTGACCAGGTTGTGCTCCACCGCGTCGGTGGACGGCACGTAGACCTCCACGTCGAAGAGGTAGAACTGGCGGTCCCAACTGGCGTCGCCGGTGACGCTCCAGACGCCGCTGGCCGGGTCCAGTGTCATGGCGTGGCTGCCCACCTCCGCGCCGGCCGAGGTGGCGTAGCGCTTGAGCGTCACCGATTTGGCCGTCGGCGCCCAGACCTTGACCGTGGGAATGGCGCCGCTGTAGGTCACGCCCAGGGTCTGCGTCTTGGCGTTGGCCGCGTAGAGCGCGTCCAGCACGCTCTGGATCTGCACGCGGGTGGCGTCGACGCGCGCGCCGCCGCCGTCGTAGCTGGCCACCGCCACTTGCCCCTTGAGCAGGTGTTTGGCGTCGGCGGCCGACAGGCCGGTCAGCAGGCGGATCTTGCCGGTGGCGTTGGGGTTCTTGGGGAAGCCGCTGACCGTGCCGCTGGCCGTCAGGCT
>JAKQCW010000012.1 GCA_029558955.1 Chloroflexota bacterium | reverse complement strand
CGGCGGTCAAACAGGAGTCGAGCCTTCAGGCGGGTCGGCGCGCCCGACTCGCGTCGCCCAGACCCGGCTGAAGCCTCGACTCCGCGCCCTATTTGGCGGCGGTCAAACAGGAGTCGAGCCTTCAGGCGGGTCGGCGCGCCCGACTCCGCGCCCTGACCCGGCTGAAGCCTCGACTCCGCGCCCTATTTGGCGGCGGTCAAACAGGAGTCGAGGCTTTAGCCGGGTCGGCGCGCCCGACTCCGCGCCCTATTTGGCGGCGGTCAAACAGGAGTCGAGGCTTTAGCCGGGTCGACGCGCCCGACTCGCGTCGCCCAGACCCGGCTGAAGCCTCGACTCCGCGCCTTGTTTGGAGTTGCTGTGTCAAGGTCGCTGGGATTGACGCCAACGGACGCTGACGGTACAATGCGCTCCCTTTGAGTGGACAGATGAATCACGCCGAGTTGGCGTCAGGAGGTATTTGATGGTACGAGTTAACTGGATGCTGCTCTTTGCCTTGCTGCTGGCCCCTGTGCTGGCCTCGCCGGCCGCCGCCGCGCCTGAACAGCCTGCCAAGGCTGATCTCGCCGTGACCCCCCAGAGCGACGGCGTTTTGCTGGAGCTGAGCCTGCCAGCCTATCGCATCGACGATGTCGCCGCCGAGGGGAGGACCTGGCAGCAGATCGTCATCGACGGCGACGACTGGCTGCCCGGCGGCCAACCGGGCGCGCCCAGCCTGCCTGAGCGCGGCCTGATGCTGGCAGTGCCCCCCACCGGGGAGGTCACGGTGCAGGTGGTGGATGTGCAGCGCCAAACCCTGGAGGGCAGCTATCTCCTGGCGCCCAAGCCCACCGGCGTTCTGGTGGATGACGCCGCGGGCGCCAGTCGCATGGTGGAGCAGGCGCTGCCCGACGCCGCGGCCTATGCCGCCAGAAGCGCCGGCCAGGCTGGCCAGGCCGAGATCACGCAGGAGGGGTGGTTCCGCGGCTATCGCTTTGTGCGGCTGGCGCTGCACCCCTTCCACTACGACCCGGCCAGCGGTCAGTTGCAGGCGGCCACGGCCATGCGGGTGCGCGTTGTCTTTGGCGATCCCGCGCCGTCTGCCGCGCCCGCCGCGGCCGATCCGCTGTTTGCCCCGATCTTTCAGGCGAGCTTCGTGAACTTCGCCCAGGCGGCTGGCTGGCAGAGCCTGCCCACGCCCGAAGCGGCGCCGACCGACGCGCTCCAGCGCCTGCGCGCCGTCGATCCCTCCGTCAAGATCACGGTCAACGTGGACGGGCTCTACCGCGTGACCTACGCTGACTTGCAGAGCGCGGGCCTGACGCCGGCCGTGCTGAACAGCCTCAACCCGCGCACCTTCCGCCTGCTGGACGCGGGCCAGGAACAGCACATCCACGTGCTGGGCGAGGGGGACAACGTCTTCGACCCCAGCGACTCCATCCTCTTCTACGGTCTGCGCAACACCGACCCCCACGCCGACGACAACAACGTCTACTGGCTGACCTGGGGCGGGGCCAACGGCCTGCGCATGGCGACCCAGAACGCCGCGCCCGTTGCGGCGCCCCTGGCCACAACCCTGTTCACCACAGCCCACGCGGAGGAGAACAAGGAATACAAGCAGCAACGCCCCTATGTGGAGTGGCTGCAGCCGGTGCTCTACGACAACTGGTATGCGGGGCTGGTCTCGACCTCGAAGCTGGTGACTTTCCCCGATCTGAAGGTGAACACCAGCTCTACGGCGGCGCCGGTGTTGTCGGTCTGGCTGGCCGGGGATCAGCAGAACCCGACCAGCTACACGGTGCAGTTCAGTCTGAACGGCGGCGCGCTGCAGTCCAAGAGCTGGAGCAGCGTGCGGGTGCTCGATGGCGCGGTCACCCTGCCGGCCGGCGCGCTGGTCAACGGCGCCAATACCGTGGAGCTGCAGCCCAGCACCCCCAGCTCAGCCTTTTGGCTGGACTGGCTGCGGCTGACCTATCCCTACAGCGGCGAGTACCTCTCCGGCGCTACCTTCAACAACCCCGATGCGGGAACGTGGCGCTACCAGATCAGCAATGAGCCAGCCGCGGCCCCCTGGGTGCTGAATGTGGGCGTGGCCGGCCAGCCCAAGCTGCTGACCGGCGCGGTGGCCACCGGGGAAGGACCCTTCACCCTAGAATGGCAGATCACCACCACCGCCGCGGACCGCTTCCTGCTGGTGCCGCCGGCCGAGGTGCGCCAGCCGGCAGCCATGGCGCTGTGGCAGGGGAGCACCCTGCTGGAGACCAACCAGCAGGTCGATTATCTGATGATCGCGCACCCCACCCTGATGGCCGCCGCGCAGCCGTTGGCTGACATGCACACGGCCAATGGCCTGACGGTGCGCATGGTCAACGTGCAGGAGATCTACGACCTGTTCAGCGACGGCTCCGTCTCCGCGGCCGCCATCCGCAGCTATCTGGCCTACGCCTACAGCGCCTATCAGAGGCCGGCGCCCACCTACGTGCTCTTGATCGGCGATGGCTCGGTCAACTCGCGCAGCTATCAGCCGGGCAGCTTTGCCCTGCGGCCAAACTGGATTCCCCCCTTCCAGGGAGGTTTCGACTACTGGAGCGGCGCGTCGATCTCCGACAATGGCTTTGTGCGGGTGCAGGGGAACGATCTGCTGGGAGAGATGATCATCAGCCGGCTGCCGGTGAACAACGCCACCGAGACTGGCGCGGTGGTGGACAAGATCATCAACTATCAGCCGGCCTTCCCCCAGAGCCGCCAGTTCAACACGCTGTGGGTGGCTGATAACCCCGACTCCGACTCGCCCGGTTCTGGCACGCAGTTCCACCTGGCCAGCGAGGCGACTCTGGCCCCCTTGCAGCCGCAGTTCCAGGTGGACCGCGTCTACTTCTGCGTGCCCGGCATCAACAACTGCCCGCCCGACCCCTGGATCTACACCGACGTGGCCGCGGCCAGGGCCGCCATCGTCAGCAAGTGGAACCAGGGCCACGTGTTGCTCCATTTCACCGGCCACGGCGGCATCCCCACCTGGGCCCACGAGCAGCTCTTCCGCGTCTATTGGATCGATCAACTGACGACCAACCCGGCGCTCCCCTTCCTGCTGGTCTCCTCCTGCGTCAACGGCTACTTCGTGGCGGAGAACAAGGATGGCATCGACGAAGGGCTGTTGCGGGCGGCCGGCAAGGGCACCGTGGGCGGTTTCACCGGCGTCACCTTCGACACCTTGATGCCGCAGACGCATCTGCTGACCGACTTCGTCGAGGCGGTGATGGATGACGGCATCACCCAGGTGGGCGCGGCGGCCACCGTGGCGCGCGCCCGCACCTTCGCCGCCCTGCCCGCCTCGCCCGCCTATGCGCCCGAGAACGAGCGGGCCGCGGTGGGGCATGGCCTGACCGGCGACCCGGCCCTGGCGTTGGTCAAGCCGGCGGCCTGCGCGCCTGGCGATGTGAACTGCGACGGCCGGATCGACATCGTGGATGTGCAGTTGGTGGCCGGCGCCTGGAACGCGGTCGCCTGGATGCCCGCCTACAACCCGCGCTACGACCTGGTGCGCGATGGGGTGATCGACGTCAACGACCTGACCGCGGTGGTTCAACTGTGGCAGACGCCGCTGTCTGAGTAGCCGATTGAAAACCGCTCGGGCCGGTCCGACCGATCCCGCGGTCGGGAGACCGGCCCGAGCGCCAGCTTGATCCTGAAAGTCGCTGAAGGTGTCAGGTGTTGCGCGTTCTCTACATCGATCTCTGCCCCAGCCCTGGCGGTTCCAACATCAGCCTGTTGCACCTGGTCAGCCATGTGCAGGCGTGTGGAGTCCAGCCGCTGGTGGCGCTGGCCGCGGTGAACCCATTCGACCGCTTCGAGGAGGCCGGCATTCCCACGGTCCGGGTGCGCACCCCGCGCTGGGAACGCCCGCCGGCCGCCAGCCCGCAGAGTCTTGAAGGTGGCGCTGCCGCGTCTGGCGGGTCAGGAAGGGCCGGCCGGCTGGCTGAGGCCATGCGCAGCAACCCCGGCCGGGCGCGCCTCTGGCACGCGGCCGGCGACCTGCGCCGGCTGGGCCGCGACGATCTGCCGGTGGCCCTGGCCCTGGGCAGGCTGATGCAGCGCTTTCAGCCTCATCTGGTACACCTGAACGACGTGATATCCCTGAACCATGCCGGCGCGCTGGCCAGCCGCAGGGCGGGCCTGGCTGCCATCTGCCACTGCCGCAGCTTCGACCTGGCCACGCCCGCCGAGGCCCGTTGGCTGCTGCCCGGCATCGACGGCATGATCTTCATCTCACAGGCCATCGCCCAGGCCCATCGGGGCGTCATGCCGCACCTGCGTCACCACGCGGTCATCCCCAACGCGGTGGATCTGGCCGAGTTCGCGGCCCCGGTCGATAGGATGGCCGTGGCCGCGTCGCTGGGTGCGCCGGTCGATGCGCCGTTGGTGGTGATGGCCGGCCGCATCTCCCCCTGGAAGGGCCAGCACATCTTCGTGGAGGCGCTGGCGCAGGTCAGCGCGGCCTGCCCGGCGGTGCATGGCGTCATCGTGGGCCAGCCGGAGGAGGCTGACGGGCCAGGCTACGCGGCGCGGGTCCAGGCGCAGGCCGCCGCGCTGGGCCTGGGCGAGCGGCTGCACTGGGCCGGCTTTCGCCGTGACATGCCGCAGGTTTTGGCCGCGGCCGATGTGGTGGTGCACTGCTCGGTCAAGCCGGAGCCCTTTGGCCGGGTGATCATCGAAGGGATGGCGGCTGGCCGGCCGGTGGTGGCCAGCGCGTTGGGCGGCGCGGCCGAGATCATCACCCACGGCCAGGATGGCTTGCTGACCCCGGCCGGCGATGCGGCCGCGCTGGCGGAGGCGCTGTTGCACCTGTTGGCCGACCGGACGGCGCGCGACCGGCTGGGCCAGGCCGCCCGGCGCACGGCGGCCCGGCGCTATCAGGTGCAGGCGCAGGCGACGGCTGTGCTGGCGTTCTATCAGCGTGTGCTGGCGGGGCGGGTTGATTTCGATACGGCCGCGGCCTACTCAATCAACGATTTCGATACGGCCGCGGCCTACTCAATCAACGATTTCGATACGGCCGCGGCCTACTCAATCAACGATTTCGATACGGCCGCGGCCTACTCAATCAACGATTTCGATACGGCCGCGGCCTACTCAATCGACGATTTCGATGCAGCCGCGGCCTACTCAATCAACGATTTCGATACGGCCGCGGCCTACTCAATCGACGATTTCGATGCAGCGGCCCGCTCAGCCGGCGATTGCGCCAACGGCGGGATGGAGGTGTAGGCCATGCGTGTGGCGATACTGGGCGCCTATGCCCTGCGCGACAATCGCATCAGCGGCGGCCCGGAGGCGGTGGTGGTGCAACTGGCCCATGGGCTGGCCGCGCTGCCGGGCCTGGAGGTGCACATCTTCACCACCAGCGGCAGCGTCGCCGCCGACAGCGTGCAGGAGCGCGAGGGGGTGACGATCCACACCCTGCGCCTGCGGCGAACGCCGCGCTGGACGCTCCTGCGGGCCAATGCCCGCGCGCTGGCCCAGGCTGTGCGCAAGATTGCGCCCGACATCGCCCATGCCCACAGCGCGGGAACCTTTGCCGATGCGGCTCTGGCCAGCGGCGCATCGGCCGTGATCACCGTCCATGGCGTGATCCAGCAGGAGGCGCAGGTTTTTCGTCGCTATGGGCTGACCTGGCGTCAGGAGATCAGTTGGCGCTACGAGGAGTGGTACGAGCGGCGCAGCCTGGCCCGCGCCGCCCACCTCATCGCGATCAGCCCGTATGTGGCCGGGTTCTACCGCGACATGACCGCGGCCCGTATGCATCTGGTGGAGAACCCGGTGGCCGACGCCTATTTCGATCTGCCCGCGGCGGCCGAGCCAGGGCTGATCCTGTGCGCCGGGCGCATCATCCGGCGCAAGAACGTGCTGGGCCTGTTGCAGGCCTTCGCCCAGGTGCATGGGGCGCTGCCTGAGGCGCGGCTGCGGCTGGCCGGCGATGAACACTCCGAGCCGGCCTACGCGGCCCAGTGCCGCCAATTCGTGGCCGACAACGGCCTGACCGGGGCCGTCTCCTTCCTGGGCTGGCTGGATGAGCCGGCCATGCAGGCGGAGTACAGCCGCTGCACCTGCCTGGCCCTGCCCTCGTGGCAGGAAACCGCGCCGGTGGCCATCGAGCAGGCCATGGCCGCGGGCCGGCCGGTGGTGGCCAGCGACGTGGGCGGCGTGCGTCACCTGCTGGCCGATGGACGGGCGGGGCTGTTGGTGCAGCCGGGCGATGAGGCCGGCCTGGCCGCGGCCCTGCGCCAGACGCTGGTCGACGCGACCCTGCGCCAGCGGCTGGGTCAGGCGGCGCGCCGTGAGGCCGAAGCCCGCTTCCGCGCCGCCGTCGTCGCCCGTCAGACAGCCGCGGTCTACCAGCAGATGCTTGATGAAGGATGAGGACAGATCCTCGCCGCTATGCGTATCGCCCTTCTTTGCCACTATCCTGACGACGCCGCCGCCCCGGCCGGCGGGGTCTGGGCCGTGGGCCGCAACCTGGCCGCGGGCCTGGTCGCGGCCGGCGCCGACGTACACGTGCTGCGCTACATTCCCGCGCCGGCCGGCCAGCCAGCCGCCGTGACGGTCACCGGCCAGCCGCCGCTCACCGTGCACACCGCGCTTCTGCCGCGGCGACGCAGCCAGCCGCTGCGCCGCGCCGCCGCCGTGCCGGCCTTGATCGAGGCGCTGCACGCCATCCAGCCCGAGGCCATCAGCGCCCACGAGTCGGAGTATGGCCTGGCCGCGGTGCGCAGCGGCCTTCCCGCGGCGGTCACCATCCACGGCATCCCGCGCCAGGAGTTCCGCGCCTTTCGCCGCTGGCGCAACCGGCTCGACCTGGCGCTCACCGTGGCGCAGGACTGGCTGCTGGTGCGCGAGGCCCGCTATCTCGTGGCCATCAACGGCTATGCCCTGCGCCAGTACCAGCAGCGCACCCGCGCTCAGTTCTTCCGCATCAACGTGCCCATCGGCGAGGTCTTCTTCCAGGCCCCGCAGCGCCCGCCCGACCCGGCTACCTTGCTGATGGTGGGGGGAATGAACGAGCGCAAAGACCCGCTGCTGCTGCTCCAGGCGCTGGCCCTGGTGCGCCAGGCTGTGCCGAATGTGACGCTGCGCATCGCTGGCCGGCCGCCGGCCGGCCCCTTCGGCGCGCACGTCCAGCAGGCCCTGGACGCGCTGGATCTGGCCGGGCAGGTCCACTTTCTGGGCGCGCTGGACCAGCCGCAGTTGGCCGAGGCCTATGCGGCCGCGGCCGTCACCGTGCTCAGCAGCCGCCAGGAGACCTCGCCCGCGGTGTTGATGGAGGCCATGGCCGCGCGCCGGCCGGTGGTGGCCACCGGCGTGGGAGGGGTGGCCGAGATCGTGGCCGACGGCCGCAGCGGCTATGTGACCCCGCCCGGCGACGCGGCCGCGCTGGCTGAGCGGGTGCAGCGGCTGCTGCTGGACCCGGCGCAGGCTGCCAGCATGGGCGCAGCCGGCCGGGCGCTGGCCGAGGCCAACTATCGCCGCGACCTGGTGGGGCGGCAGTACCTGGCCATGCTGCGCTACATCAGCGTAATGCGCCATGCGTAACCCGGAATGGTGGTAGAGGTTTTTTGGGATGAGGATTGTGCGTAACCTGTAACCCGTAACTCGCAATGCGTGCCCGCCCGCAGATGTCTATTCGTCACGCATCATTCATCATTCGACTGGCGCCGAACCATGAGAATTCATTCCCGCAAGGCATCGTCCAAGAACAACCTCCCACCCCCCCTTTGGCAGATCTCTGACCGAGCCAGGATGGGGCATGGTTTTTGGTGTCTGGCCGCATGCCTGCTTCTGCTCCTGCTGCTGGCCGCTGGATGTTCCCGCCAGCGTCCCGCCCCCACCGCCGTCCCCGCGGTGCAGACGGTGCTGGTGCGCGAGACGGTGATCGTCGAGCGCATTGTCGAGGTGACTCCCACCCCTGATCCCAGCGCGCAGCCGACGACGCTGCGCCTCAACCTGGGGGGCGAGCCCACCTCCATCGATCCGGCCCTGGCGGCCGACCCTGGCAGCCTGGACGTGGTCGCCAACCTCTTCATGGGGCTGACCAGCGTGGACGGGCAGGGCCAGGTGCAGCCGGCGCTGGCCAAGGCGTGGAGCGTCTCGCCCGACGGCCTGCGCTGGACCTTCACCCTGCGCGCCGACGTGCCCTGGGTCAACTACCGGCCGGCCAGCGGCGTGACAGCCCTGGGCCCGGTGACGGCCGATGATGTGGTTTACGCCCTGCGCCGCGCCTGCGATCCGCGCACCGGCGCGACGCAGGCGCGGCTGAACTACGTCATTGCCGGCTGCCAGGCGTTGCACACGGCTGACCTGGCCGGCCTGAGCGATCAGGCGGTGCAGGCCTTGGTCGAAGGGGTGGGCGTGCAGGCGCTGGACGAGACCACCGTCGAGTTCACGCTGGTCGAGCCGGCCGGCCATTTCCCCGCCATCGCCGCCCTGCCCATCAACCACCCCCTGCCGCCGGCCGCGCTGCAGGAGCATGGCCAGGCCTGGACCGAGCCGGGCAACATGGTCAGCAATGGCCCCTATCTTCTGGCTGGCTGGTTTCACGGCGACAGCTTGACTTTGGCGCGCAATCCGCTCTGGCCGGGCTGGGCCGAGGGGGGCGGCAACGTGGAGCAGGTCCTGTTGGCCATGCTGCCGGCCGGCCAGGCGCTGGAAGCCTATCGGGCCGGCGAGCTGGACAGCGTCGCCCTGGCGCCGGAGCAGCGCCAGGCGATCGCGGCCGACCCGGCGCTGGGCGCGCAGTTGGTTTTCGTTCCCACCTCATGCAGCGAATACTATGGCTTTACGCATAACCTGCCGCCGGTGGACGATGTGTTGGTGCGGCGGGCCTTGTCGGCCGCGATCGACCGCCAACAGTTGACGACGCAGGCGACGGCCGGTGGGGAGCTGCCGGCCAACAGCTTTGCGCCGGCCATGGTCTGGGGCAGCGCGGCCGGCGATGCGGCCAGCGCGCCCTGGGCGCTGGCCGAGGCGCAGGGGGGCTGGGGCTATGCGCAGGCGCTGGCGCAGGCGCAGGCCTGGCTGGCTGAGGCGGGCTATCCGGGTGGGCAGGGCTTTCCCACGCTGACCCTGCTGCACAACGCGGCTGCCGGCCCGGGGCAGACTGCCCAGGCTGTGGCTGCCATGTGGCGCGCCGGCTTGGGCATCGAGGTGACGGTGGAGAGTCTGCTGTGGCAGGAATATTGGAACGTGCTCAGCGGCGGCGGGCTCGGTCAGGAGACCGGCCCGAGCGAGGGGGACGGCGGGCTCGGTCAGGAGACCGGCCTGGGCGAGGGTGGGCAGCCTCATGTGTGGCGCATGGGCTATTGCGGCGAGCTGCCGGACCAGGACAACTGGCTGCGCCAGGAGTTCAACACGGACGGCGGGGTGGACCGGCTGCGCTGGGCAGAAAGCGCCAATGCGCCGCTGGCAGCCGATGGCCGCAGCTTCAACCAGTTGACCGCGGCCGCCCGGCAGAGCAGCGACCCGGCCGAGCGACAGGCGCTCTACCAGGCCGCCGAGCGCATTCTGAACGACACGGCCGCGGCCATTGCCCCGCTGTATTACTACAGCGACGTGTACCTGACCCGTCCCGGCGTGCAGCGCACGTATGACGCGCTGAACGGCAATCAATTCGCAGGCTGGATCATCGACTAGCGGCGTGCCAGCTCACAACAAGAACCAGTACAAGTTGGCGTAAACAACTCTTCAGTTTACCTGCTCCCGGCGGATCCGTGATCCGCCGGGTGTGCACCCAACAACGCCGCCGGTTCACGGAACCGCTTGAGCAGTGAGTGATGACCGATTTGGGCCGACGTGACCTGGTACAAGTTGGCGTAAATATCTCTTCAGTTGAGTTGCTCCCGGCGGATCCGTGATCCGCCGGGTGTGCGCCCACAACGCCGCCGGTTCACGGAACCGGCTTGAGCAGTGAGTGAAGACCGATTTAGGCCGACGTGTACTGGAGCACCGTTCGGCGCCTCACGAATTCCGCAGCGCAAAGCCCCGGCTTCTGGGCCAGCGCTGCGTAGCCACCGATACCGTCTGATTTCCTGCAACCGTGAGGTACTTTGCCATGTTCAAAACCCTTCGCCACGACATGCAAGCCGTCTTCGACCGCGACCCGGCCGCCCGCAGCAAGCTGGAGGTCTTCCTGGCCTATCCCGGCCTGCAGGCCATCTGGCTGCACCGTCTGGCCCATTGGCTGTGGCGGCGCGACCTCAAGCTGCTGGGCCGGCTGGTGTCGCAGACCAGCCGCTTTTTGACCGGCATCGAGATCCACCCCGGCGCGATCATCGGCCCCGGCTTCTTCATCGACCACGGCATGGGCGTCGTCATCGGCGAGACAGCCGAGGTCGGCGCCAACGTCACCATGTACCACGGCGTGACCCTGGGCGGCGTGAGCTGGCAGAAGGGCAAGCGCCATCCCACCATCGGCGACTCGGTGGTGCTGGGCGCGGGCGCCAAGGTGCTGGGGCCCATCACGGTGGGCGATCACAGCCGCATCGGCGCCAACTCGGTGGTGGTCAAGGACACGCCGGCCGAATCGGTGGTGGTGGGGGTGCCGGGCCGCGTCCGCCTGCGCGATAGCCTCTTGCAGGCCGCCGACCCGGAGCGCGATCTGCAACACAACCTGCTGCCCGACGCAACGGCCGAGGCGCTGCGCGCCTTCGCCGACCGCATGCTGACGCTGGAGGCTGAGATCATGGAGCTGCGCGGGCTGCACCGCAACGGCAACGGCCATCTCAGCCCGCCGCCGGCCGAATGGACGCCGGAAAAATACCTGGGCCCCTTCGGCATCTGAGCCAGGTCGGCGCGCAGGGCGGTTGCGTCGATGCAGGTTGCGTGCTACAATGGCGGCAAGTGCTGTCAGCGCAGCCGCCGTTTGGCGCGTTGCCGATGCCCTTGGAGTGAGCCATGACCACCACAGCCATCGATTCCCGCCTTCGGCAGGCCATGCAGGAGCGGGGCAGCGAGGAATTTCACCTGCTGATCCGGGTTGACCAGATCGACGCCAGCCATGAGCAGACGCTGCTGGCGCACGGCATGACCATTCGCCGCAGCTTGAGCCTGGTCCCCACCTATGCCGTCAGCGGCGCCGGCGCTGCCGGGCTCAGCCTGCTGAGCGTGCCCTGGATCCAGCGCGTCGAGGAAGATGGGCCGGTCTACGCGCTGTAGCTGGCCACATTTCCCGATCATCCACCCATCACCGCGCCCTAAAGCTCCCCCTGGCTTCGTTCAACAGCATAGTGCGACCATCCCTTCTCTCGGTTCAACAGGAGACACCCATGAGCGAATCCTTTCTAGCCCGCCTGGCCAATGACGCCGCCGGCCAGGCCGTCCCGGCCATCGTCAAGTATTCCAGCACCGAGACCATGCAGGCCTTCAACGACACGGCCAGGGCGGCCGAGGTGGGGATCGCCCTGGGACAGCAGTACGAGCTGATCCCGGCGCAGCCCGTGGTTGGCACGCCTGAGGCGCTGCTGGAGCTGGAGCGCCAGCCCTTCGTCGAGCGCATCTGGCCCGATCTGCCGGTCTACACCCTGCTGGACGTCTCCGTGCCCAAGGTTCATGCGCCACAGCTCTGGAACCTGGGCTTCGACGGCACCGGCGTCAAGGTGGCTGTGATCGACACCGGCATCGATCCAAACCATCCCGATTTCGGCGATCGCATCCTCGAGGCCAAGGACTTCACCAACACCAAGCCGGGGGGCGTCGATGGCCATGGCCACGGCACCCACGTGGCCGGCATCATCGCCGGCAGCGGCGAGGCCTCTGGCGGCCTCTACATCGGCATGGCCCCGCAGGCGCGGCTGTTGGTGGCCAAGGTGCTGCGCGACAACGGCAGCGGCATGACCAGCGATGTGATGGCCGGCGTGGACTGGGCGGTGCAGCAGGGCGCACAGGTGCTCAACCTGTCGCTGGGATCCAATGGCCCCTGCGACGGCAGCGACGCGCTCTCCACCATGTGCGACGAGGCCGCCAACCGCGGCGTGGTGGTGTGCGTGGCGGCCGGCAATTCCGGCCCCGGCGCCAGCACCGTCGGCTCTCCCGGCTGCGCACGCCAGGTCATCACCATCGGCGCGACCACCGACGCCGACCAGGTGACCAGCTTTTCCTCGCGCGGGCCGACCAGCGACGGCCGCGTCAAGCCTGATCTCTGCTTCCCCGGCCACAACATCGTCGCCGCCCGCGCCCAGGGCACCTCCATGGGCTCAGCCGTCGATGCCCACTACACCTCGGCCTCCGGCACCAGCATGGCCACGCCCCACGCGGCCGGCGCGGCCGCTCAACTGCTGGAGGCGCTGCCCAGCCTCACCCCGGCTCAGATCAAGGAACGGTTGATGGCCACGGCGGTCAATCTGGGGGTGGACGCCAACATCCAGGGCACGGGGCGCGGCGATGTCATGGCGGCCTATGAGTATGGCGTCACACCGCCGCCTCCTCCTCCGCCTCCTCCTCCGCCGCCCCCGCCGCCACCGCCGCCACCGCCGCCGCCTCCGGGCGGAGGCTGTTCACCGTTTGGCGGAACTTCTGCGCAGAGCACCGGCGGCGCGCGCGCCTTCTGGTGGATCCTGGGCATCCTGCTGCTGCTTTGTCTCTGCCTGGTCTGCATGGCCAGCGGGCTGGTTGCCCTGGCGATGGCCAACTGGTAGCGTCTGTCGCCAGGCAGCACAGTGCCTGCCTCCCCCTGCCTCCCGCTGATCAAAAACGGCGCCAGGTCGTGAGACCTGGCGCCGTTCTGCATGGCGATCTGCCTGCTTTGGCTCAGCGCAGACGGGCAAAAAGGTCCTCTTCCTGCCCCGCCGGCCAGCCCACGGTGGATTGGGCCAGATGGTAGGTCTCGTGGCTGAACCAAGGGTCGGCGAACACCTCGTCGGGCGCGACGGCGTAGCGGCTGGCGTCGCCCACCTGGGTGGCGTGACAGAGAATGCCCTGGCGCTTCTGCTCCACGAAGGGGCTGACGTCCAACTGGGCGGTGATATGGCTGGCCGGATAGCCGACGAAGGGGAAGGGGACGCCGTCCATCATCACTGCGGCGCGCTGGCCGCTCTCGCTGCGCGCTTGCAGCGATTCCTCGTGCAACACCCGATGATAGAGCTTGCTGACCAGGTGCGGTTGGCAGGGGGCGCAGTCAGGGAAGCAGTCGGGATCGGCCGCCAGCTCATAGGCCGCGCTGGCCCAGCGGTGTACCGCGAGGTGATCGTAGTGGCCATAGATGCCCTCGGGGCCAAAGGTGATCATCACCTGCGGCCGCAGTTGGCGGATGATCCTGACCAGCTTGCCCACGGCCTGCCCTTGGCGAACGATGGGAAGCTGGCCATCCTGGTAGTCGAGAAAGATGGCCGGGTGGATGCCGTAGCTCTGGCAGGCGCAGCGCAGCTCTGCCTCGCGCACGGCCGGCAGATTGGCGGGCGTGGCCAGGCCGGGCAGGGCAATCTCCCCCGCCTCGCCGCGCGTGGCCGTCACCAGATACACGTCGCAGCCCTCAGCGGCATATTTGGCCAGCGTGCCGCCCGTGCCAAAGGCTTCGTCGTCAGGGTGTGCAAAGACAGCTAGAAGTACAAGGGGTGTCAATCTGGATCTCTCTCATTCTCACGGGCAGGGTTGCTGCTCAGCCATCGGCGCCCGGCGCCTGAGCAGGGAGGCTGCATGGTAACACATTGAGCCAGGCCTGACAAACGCATCGACTGCCTCATGTCGGCTCGGCCATCAGCTCTTCTGCCGCTTGCAGCAGGCGCGCGCTCCGTTGCGGCGACACCTCCGTGACCTCGAAGTAGCGCGCCAGCAGCTCGCGCGGGGCCAGCGATTCCACCGAGACCGCGCCCAGCCGCTGCCGCTCGGGCCGCTCCACATCTTTGTTGAAACCGGCCACGAAATAGGCCGCGCCGTGCAAGGCGGCCAGCACCTCCCGCTCTTGCAGCAAGGTTTCCTGCTCGGCCCGCAGCCGCAGGTTGACCCGCACCACCGCGTCGGTCAGCTCCCGCTGGGCGATGGCCGCCAGCACGGCCGGGGTGGGGTCGCCCTCCTCGCCGCGCAGATCCACCGCGATGGTGATGAAGGGCCGCGCCGGCCGCCTGTAGTGGGCGACGAATTGCCAGTCGGCCCGGCCGCGCTGGATGGTCGCCACGACCCAGCCCTTGGGTTCCCGCTCTTCGCCGAAGTCGATGCGCTCGATGCTGCCGCTGTAGATCACCGGCGGATGGGCATCGCCGTTCAGGCTTTGGTGCTTGTGGATGTGGCCCAGCGCGACGTAGTCCCAGGCGGGATCGGCCAGGACGCTGCGCGCCACGGCCACATCGCGGCCGATCATGATGCTGCGCTCGCTGCCGGTGCTGGCCTCCTGCACGGTGAAGTGGCCGGTGAGCAGGGCGGGGATGTCGGGCTGTTGCCTGGCCTCGCCCGCCAGGGCGCGGATGTTCTCGGCCAGCGTCTGCTGCATCAGCGCGTCCACCTCGGCGATGGACTTGCCGCGGCTCTCCTCGTCGGTCAGCAGGCCGGACTTGAGCGGATAGGGCACGGTGGCCACCTGCACCGGCTGGCCGCGGCGGCAGGTGATCTGCCACAGCTTTTCCCGGTTGCCCAGGAAGGTGTTGGGCACTGCCAGGGTGCTGAAGATGCCGATGCTGGTGGCGCGCTGGGCCACGGCCGGCAGGTCATGGTTGCCCACCAGCATCACCACGGGGATGCCCGCGTCGGCCAGCCGCTTCATGCGCCGGGCGAACTCGCGCTGGAAGGTGGGGTTGGGGTCGCGCGTCTTGTAGGCGTCGCCGGCGAAGATCACGATGTCGATCTCATGATCCAGCGCGTAGTCCACCGCGTCGCTCAGGCGGCGCAGAAAGTCCATCACGCGCCCGTTCAGGCCGGTCTGTGGGTCGGTGCGGCCATAGTTTTCCATGCCGATGTGGATGTCGGCGATGTGCAGGAGACGTATGGGTAGTGTTGTCATGGCGGCAAATCGTTGGTTACAATGATGGCAGGT
>JAKQCW010000321.1 GCA_029558955.1 Chloroflexota bacterium | reverse complement strand
GGCCCAGGCGGTACAATCAGGCCATGGAAACGCAACAACAACAGCGCACGATCCAGCCAGTCTGTCGCATTGTCGGTCTGTACGATCAGCCGACCGACTTCGCCTACTGGCAGAGCCAACCCCCGGAGGCGCGTTTGGCGGCCCTGGAGGAGATTCGCCGCGAGGTTCACGGGTGGAACGATGAAACTCAACCGAGACTTCAGAGAGTTCTTACAATCGTTAAACGGTAGCGGCGTCCGCTACCTGGTAGGCTGACCACATTGCCAGGCGTCGAATTCGAAGCCCGCTATCGGGACCGGGTTATGGTCGATCAACCGTGATCCTGATCCCGTTGTTCCCATTCGCCTGGCCTTCGTCCCAGCGCCAGCCACTCCGGCGCCAGCGGCAGGACGCCCAGTTCGGCCACGATACGCCGGGCGGCCAGGCCCAGGATGGCGGTGAAGGTGGGGTAGGCGATCTGCAGCTCGGCCAACTGCTCGACCCACATGTCGGCTGCCATGCCGGCCGCGGCCACATGCACGATCTCCAGCGCCTGCTCGCCGACCACGTGCGCGGCCACCAGCCGGTGCGTCTCACGATCCACGATCAGCTTGCAGAAGCCCTCGGTGCGGCCGTCGATCACCGCCCGGTCCAGGTCGGCGTAGGGGACGACGGCCACCACGCAGTCCCGCTCCTGGACGGCCTGCGCCTCGGTCGGCCCCACGCTGGCGTATTCGGGGTTGGTGAAACCGCCGTGGGGCACGATCTGGTGCTCCTGCCGTCCAGCGCCGCCCAGCACGGCGTTCTCAGCCGCGATCCTCGCCTCGTAGCCCGCGCTCTGCACCAGCATCATGCGGCCGTCGATGTCGCCGCAGGCGAAGATGTGCGGCGCAGTGGTGCGACAGGCGTCGTCGGCCACCACGTAGCGGCCGTTGGTTTCCACGCCCGCGGCCGCCAGGTTCAGCCCGTCCAGGTTGCCCAGCCAGCCGGTGGAAAGCACCACAGCCTCGGCGCGCAGCGTCTCCATGGCCACGCCGCGCCTGAAAACCAGCGCCAGCTCGCCGCCGGCCCGCTCGATGCGCTCGATGCCGCCGATGCCCGCGGTCACGTCGATGCCGCGGCAAGTGAAGGCTTCGGTCATGGCCTGCGACACCAGGCTGTCCTCGGCCGTCAGGATGCGCGGCGCCACGTCCAGCACCGTCACGCGGCTGCCGAAGGCGTTGAAGATCGCGGCGAGCTGGCAGCCGGTGGCCGCGCCGCCGACGATGGCAACGGATTTCGGCAGCTTCTGCACGCGCCAGATGTCGCCGTGGGTCAGGGCCAGCTCCTCGCCGGGAAAGTCCAGCCGACGGGCGCGGCCGCCGGCCGCCAGAATGAACTTGTCGCCGTGAAACTGGCGGCCGTCGGGCACGGCCACCGTGTGTGGATCGACGAAGCGCGCCTCGCCCACACCTGCGTAGACCGTCGCGCCGGCCGCCTCCAGGTGCGCGATGAGCTGCTTCTTCTCGTGGATCTCGTAGACGATGGCCTGGCTGCGGGCCAGCAGGCGCTGAAAGTCCAGCTCCGGCCGCGCCACGTCCATGCCGTAGTCGGCGTACTGGCCGGCCAGCGCCATCAGCCGGGCGGCGCGGGCCAGCACGCGGGTCGGCACGCAGCCGTCGTTGGTGCAGGTCCCGCCCATCGCGCCGCGTTCGATCAAGGCGACGGACGCGCCCAGCTCGCAGGCGCGCAGGGCGGCGGTCGAGCCGGCCGGCCCGCCGCCGATGACGATCAGGTCATAGCTTGGTGTAGGAGTCATAGGTTGCCTCTCTGTCTCAACTGGCAATTGGCCTCGCCGCAGAGCGCAGAATCCCCATGATCACCAGATCGCCGTAGGCCTTTAAGCATCGGTCACACCTCCTGCTGCGCCGTACCGGCCTTGCGGCCGACGAAGACGATGGTCCCGGTGTGCTGCGGGCCGAAGGGCTCGCCGGTGTAGTCGCCGGTCACCTCGACCGCCGCGAAGCCGGCCATGCCCAGCATCATCACCACCTCGGCGGCGAAGTACCAGTGGTTCTGGCCAGCGTGAACCTCCTCCTGGAGCAGCGTTTCGCCCTCCAGCAGCCGGTAGCGCCGCTCCTCGCAACTGAGCTGCCGGACCGGATCGACGCCGGTCAGCCGCCGGTCGACCACCAGCCGCCGCTCGCCGCCCAGCTCCTTGACCACGTGCGGCGCCCATTCCGTCGGGTAGGCGCGCGCCTTGTCGGGGCTGTTGTAGTCGAAATCGCCCCAGTCGCCGTAATAAACGTTGAGGGCCAGCACGCCGCCCGGCCGCAGATGCTCGTGGAAGCGGCGCAGCGCCTCCTGCGCGTTGTCCCGCCCGACCACACAGGTCCAACTGCCGCAGGGGACGTAGATGCAATCGTAGCGTTTGGGCAGGTCCAGCTCCTGCATGGGCTGGCAGTAGAGCACAGGCTGCAGGCCCTGCGCCGCGGCCTTCGCACGGCAGACGGCCAGCATATCGGCTGAGCTGTCCACCCCTTCCACGGCCAGGCCGGCCGCCAGGAAGCGGCGCAGCAGCCGACCCGCGCCGCAGGCCACGTCCAGCGCCAGCCCGCCAGCCTGCTGAACCACAGCCTTGTAGAAGTCGTGGTCCCAGGCCGGTTCGTCGTAGGCCGACCAGTGCAGCGCAGCCAGGCCGGAATAAAGATCAACTTCGTCGTAGTGCATGAAAAACTCCTGTGAGGGTATGGCGGGGCATCGCTCTTCTGCCTGTTGAACGCAGAACGTCCGCCAACGCGTCCCGCCGGCTCAGCGATTCTTGAGTTGGCTCCATACCTGCGCATGAAGCGCGCTGCTTGGGCGGCGGTCGTTACGATGGTATAATCTCTCCATTCGATCGCACCGTTTTATTGCCGCATGGCTCTGAACATGACCGATATCACGCCCCTGTCAGTAACTGCAACCCAGCACGATACAGACCTCTTGGCCACACTGGACGCGCACGGCGTGCGTCACCTGTCGCTTGCCGAACCATCTGCATCGTATGTCACCCTCGATGATACGGACCTGCTGATCCGCTTGGCAAGCCATACCGATGCGCGCCTGCGCGAGACACTCATGCTGCTCTTTCTGCGCCATCCCGATCTGGCCGCCTGTGTAACCGAATTAGTGAAGCGCTTGGATCCTGCGACTGCCGACACGCTGCGCCACTTCTACACGGCAGCGGTCTTCCTGCAGCGGCTGTGGTTGAGCACGCTGCGCCTGCACCTGGGCAGTTTCCCGCTGCTAACAGATCACTTCGGGCAACGGTTTTACCATCTTCCGGCGCCCGAAGTGAAGTTTGGTGAAGCGGGCCTGCGCGGCCTTGCCAGACTCTACGCTGACAGGACCGGTATGGACTGGCTGAGCGTCTACCAAACGACGATGAACCTCTTTCTGCAGCAGCTTGCTTTGGACGAGGCGCACTATGACTGAGACGTCCATCGGCGCACACGAGCTGAAGGTGTTCCTGCAACGGCTCGGCCAGTGCTTTCGCTATCCTGCGACACTGCAAGTTCGCGTTATTGAAGGCCAAGGTCGCAGCGCGGCAGCCTTAGCTGGTAGATTGTGGCGGTTCCATCATGTCTCGTTGGTCCCTGGGCCGCAGCCACACGCTGACATGCTCCGGCTGCAAGGTTTCATCCACGACGCGCACCAGTTCGGCCAGCAGCGCGTCCAGGTCGGTTTCGTCGCGCGCGGTCTGGGCGAACCGGGCCAGCACCTGCTGCGCGTCGTACTTTTTGCGGAAGAAGCGCCGATCGATGCCGTCCTGGATGCGACGGCGCAACGGGGTGAACAGCGCGGCGATGGCCAGGGTCGAGATCACCACCGCCAGCGTGGACCCTTCAACGCCGGTCAGCGCCCCCAACAGCCCTTGCAGCAGAATCACGCTGCCGAAGTAGACCAGCGCCAGCAGCGCGGTCAATACCGTGTAGATCAGCGTCTTGCGGATGATGACGTCGATGTCGAACAGGCGGTAGCGCAGGATGGCAATGCCAATGGCCGCCGGAATCAACAGCATCGCCACCATCCACAGAATATTCCAACGATTCGTCTCACTGTTCCAGGAGGTCGTCAGAAACCCCAGCAGGTAGGCCGCCGCGAATATGGCAGTGGCCAGAACCAGCCACGTCATCTGCTGGCGCTCCACCGACCCGGCGCGCCGGAAGCGCACAACCAGCGCCGCCAGACAGAGGATCACCCAGACTGGCATGATCGCGACGAACAAGCGAAACACCACAACTTTCCCAGCCTCCGCAGCCTGGAACAGGCCAATGGGATTGGGGTAACTCCAGTCAGCGCCGCCGCTGCCAGGCATCATAGGCGTGCCAAAGGTCGATAACAGCAGCAGAAACAGCGCCAACCCAACGCCGACCATCCCCAACGCCGGCTGATGGGCCGGCCGGTGGGAAAGAGCAGCATCATCCAGAACAGCGGGAAGATGAGCAGCGTCCAATTCCAGTTGCTGTACCACAACGCCAGCCACAGGCCAGGCGTCAGCGTCGGCGGCAGCGGTACACGGCCGTCGATCAACGGCTCCAGATAGGCGTCCACCAGCACAAAGGCGGACATGCCCGGCAACATCATCAGCCAGCCGATGCGGTTGTCCGGGCGGTAGGTCAGAATCAGCGCCCCCACGAGGGCGAAGGCCGGCCCGATGAGATAGCTGAACCAGGATGGGGCCAGTCCGCCCTGCCGTGCGGCGGCCATATCCAACAACGCCGCCCAGACGGAAATCAGCACGATCAGGCCGAAGACACACCAGGCCAGCAGGGATGTATGTTTCAGTGTCTTTGCCTTCATGGGACGGCCTCCTCCTGCCAGCGCGCGCCACAGTCCAGATCATCACAGGCCGTCAGGGAACGCTGCAACGCAGTCAGCCAGCGGTCGATCCAGCGCTCGTTGACGCCGCCGCGGCAGTATTCGACGGCCACGTAGACGCCCATGGCCGCGCACAGCCGGTAATCGTCCCAAAGCTGCTGCCACGAATAGTCCTGCACCCCCTTCCCGATCAAACAGGCGTGGTAGCGTTCCAGGATCGGGATCTCGCACTGCCGCCGCAGCTCGACCGGCCAATCCAACACGATGGCATAGGCCAGGTCATAGGCGCCCAGCCAGGTGGTCAGGCTCCAGTTGAAGGGCTGACGGTCGATCAGGTAGAGCGGCCGATCGCCGGCGCGCGGGGCCAGGATGTTGCCCACGTTCGCGTCGCCGTGGATCAGGGTGAAGCCGTTGAGGTCACGGGTGCGGCTGACCATGGCCTGCGGATGGCGGGCGAACAGATCGCGCAGCAGCGCCGGCCAGTGCGGCTGCAACTGATCGCTGAAGCGCGCCAGGATGTGCCCAACGCCCGGCTCGGCAATCGCTGCAAAGCGGCGGATGTGGTCGGCGTCGTGGATCGGCGCATTGGCCTCAGCCAGCCGCGCTGCGCCCCACCAGCGGGCGTGCAGGGTCGCCAGCGCCTCGGCCAGCGCCAGGCCGTACTCCAACGACGGCGCCTTGTCGGCCGCCTCCACGTGGGTCGCTGACACGTCGTCCAGCAGGAGATGATAGCGCATCAGCGCCGGCGACCAGGCCGCGTCGTAGCAGCGCA
>JAKQCW010000315.1 GCA_029558955.1 Chloroflexota bacterium | reverse complement strand
GCAGCGCGTCGGCGTCGGCGTCGGAGTAGACGGCCACGGTGCGGATGCCCATCTCCTGGCAGGCCCGGATGATGCGCACGGCCACCTCGCCGCGGTTGGCGATCAGGATTTTTGCGAACATGCCGATGCTCTCTGTTGGTGAGTGGAAGCGCCGGATGGATTGGTCTTGCTCAGCATTATATCTTGCGCCCAGCTTCGTGACAAAGGCGCCTGGGGATCATTCCAAGGGCCATGCATCCATTGCCACAATCCCCCGCCTCCGCAGGGCTGGCGGTCCGGCGGAGAAACTAGTGTAGTTCACCGGCAGGCGCGGCGTGCCAATCCGCCTGCCCCCGCTGTGCGGGTGTGGTCAATCAGCGGCCCAAGTCAGCAGCGCCTGCGCCTCATCCCAGTCGGGTTGCCGGCGCAGAGCCTCCGTTGCCCAACGCGTCGCTTCGTCACGGTCGCCGCGCGCTTTGGCCAACTCGGCCCGACGCAGCGCCAAATAGGGTGCGTCCGGCTCCAGCTCAGCGGCGGCAGCGAGCTGGGTGGCCGCCTCGTCCAAACGACCGAGAGCGATCAAGCTGTTGGCATAGTTGCGGCGGAGCATGGCTTGGTCAGGCGCAAGGTCTACAGCCCGATGGTAGGCTTCAACCGCTCCGCTTTCGTCGTCCTGGGCCGATCGGGCATGCGCCAGAGCAGCCCAAATCTCGGCACTATCGACGCCCAAACTCACCAGTTCTTCAGCCGCTGTGACTACGCCTGGCCAATCTTCCAGTTGCTGAAGCAGTTCAACCGCGGCAGCCAGAACCTGAATGAGTTGCTTCTGGTCATCTTGCTGGCGGGACGCCTCCAAAGCCTGATCGAGCAGCCTTCGCATTTCTTGTGGATCGGTGGAAACGCCAGCAGCTTGCAAATGACGCTCTGCAAAGTCGTCCAGACCCATATCAGTAAACAGTTGGGCTGCTTGCAGCAGGTAAGGACGAGCCTCATCGACCCTTCCGACTCGCATCAAGGCCCAACCATAGTTGCCGATTTGGGCAGGAACGCTGTAGCGAGCACCGATGCTGCGATAGATGGCCACCGCATCCTGCAGCATCTGGTCCGCGCGGTCTCGATCTCCTTCGACCAGTGTAACTTGCCCTTGAGAAGCGAGCACGTTGGCCTCGCCCTGCCGGTCGCCCACCGCCCGGTACAGCGTCAGCGCCTCCCCGTAGCGGGCCAGCGCCTCCTCCCGCTGAGCCAGAAAGGCCAGCACGTCGCCCTGCGCCTGGAGCACGTTGGCCTCGCCCTGCCGGGAGCCCACCGCCCGGAACAGCGTCAGCGCCTCCCCGTAGCGGGCCAGCGCCTCCTCCCGCTGATCCAGAAAGGCCAGCACGTCGCCCTGCGCCTGGAGCACGTAGGCCTCGCCCAGCCGGTCGCCCACCGCCCGGTACAGCGTCAGCGCTTCCCCGTAGCGGGCCAGCGCCTCCTCTCGCTGATCCAGAAAGGCCAGCACGTCGCCCTGCGCCCGTAGCACGTTGGCCTCGCCCAGCCGGTCGCCCACCGCCCGGAACAGCGTCAGCGCCTCCCCGTAGCGGGCCAGCGCC
>JAKQCW010000338.1 GCA_029558955.1 Chloroflexota bacterium | reverse complement strand
AGCGGCGCGGTGGCGAAGCCGAACTCGTCGGCGCCGAGCAGGGCGCCGAGGATGACGTCGCGGCCGGTCTTGATCTGCCCGTCGACCTGGACGCGCACCCGGCCGCGCAAGCGGTTGAGCACCAGGGTCTGCTGGGTCTCGGCCAGGCCCAGCTCCCAGGGCATGCCGGTGTGCTTGATGGAGGAGAGCGGCGCCGCGCCGGTGCCGCCGTCGTGGCCGGCGATCACCAGGTGATCGGCCTTGGCCTTGGCCACGCCGGCGGCCACGGTGCCGACCCCGACCTCGGAGACCAGCTTGACCGAGATCGAGGCGGCCGGATTGGCGTTCTTCAGGTCATGGATGAGCTGGGCCAGGTCCTCGATGGAATAGATGTCGTGGTGCGGCGGGGGCGAGATGAGGCCCACGCCGGGTATGGAATGGCGCAGCTCGGCGATGTATTCGCTCACCTTGTGCCCGGGCAGCTGGCCACCCTCGCCCGGCTTGGCGCCCTGGGCCATCTTGATCTGGATCTGCTCGGCATTGGCCAGGTAGTCGGCGGTGACGCCGAAGCGCCCGGACGCCACCTGCTTGATGGCGCTGCGCAGCGAATCGCCTGGCCGCAGCGGGGTGTCACGTTCGATGCGGTGGGCGCCGAGCAGGCTGGCCACCGTCTCGCCGGCCTCCACCGCGCGGAAGCGGCGCGGATCCTCCCCGCCCTCGCCGGTATTCGACCTGCCGCCGATGCGGTTCATGGCGATGGCCAGCGTGCTGTGTGCCTCGGTGGAAATGGAACCGAGCGACATGGCGCCGGTGGCGAAGCGCTTGACGATCTCCCTGGCCGGCTCGACCTCGTCCAGGGGCACCGGGTCGCCCGCCGGCCTGAGCTCGAACAGGCCGCGCAGGGTCATGTGGCGCCGGCTCTGGTCGTTGATGAGGACGGCGTATTCCGCGTAGGTCTCGAAGCTGCCCGAACGCGTGGCATGCTGCAGCTTGGCGATGGCATCCGGCGTCCACATGTGTTCCTCGCCCTGGGCGCGGAAGGCGTACTCGCCGCCGTCGTCGAGGCGCGCCGTATCCGGCGTCTCTTGGCCAAAGGCCGAGGCATGCACGCGCAGCGCCTCCATGGCGACCTCCTTGAGGCCGATGCCCTCGATGCGGCTGGGTGTGCCGGTGAAGTAACGGGCGATGAAATCGGAGGCCAGACCCATGGCCTCGAAAATCTGCGCGCCGCAATAGGACTGGTAGGTCGAGATGCCCATCTTCGACATGACCTTGAGCAGCCCCTTGTCGAGCGCCTTGATGTAGTGCGCCTGACAGGACTCCAGCGTGGGCGATCCGGGCAGCTCCGGGGCGAGGGCGGCGATGCTGGCGAAGGCCAGCCAGGGGTGGATGGCCTCGGCGCCGTAGCCGGCGAGCACGGCGCAGTGGTGCACCTCACGCGCGTCGCCCGTCTCGACGACGAGGCTGCAACGGGTGCGCAGGCCGGCGCGCACCAGGTGCTGGTGCACGGCCGAGCAGGCCAGCAGCGAGGGGATCGGCGCACGCTCGGCGTCGATCTCGCGGTCGGACAGGATGACGACGGAATAGCCCGCGCCGACGGCGTGTTCGGCGCGCAGGCAGACCTGGTAGAGCGCCTCGCTCAGACCGGCCGGTCCCTGGGCCGCCGGACAGGTGGTGTCGATGACCCGGGCACGGAACCGGCCCGCGCTCAGGGTTTCGATCTGCCTGAGGCGGGCCATGTCGAGCGGCGCCAGGATGGGCTGACGCGCCACCAGTCGTGGCGCCGGTTGCACGGTGTCGAGATCGAGCAGGTTGGGATTGGGCCCCACCAGGGCAATGAGCGACATGACGATCTCTTCCCGGATCGGATCGATGGGCGGGTTGGTCACCTGCGCGAAGAGCTGCCGGAAGTAGTTGAACAGCGGCTTGCAGCGGTCGGAGAGCACGGACAGCGGGCTGTCGTTGCCCATCGAGCCGACCGCCTCCTCGCCGTCCTGCGCCATGGGGCCGAGGATGAACTTGAGGTCTTCCTGGCTGTAGCCGAAGGCCCGCTGCAGGCTGGACAGTGGCAGGCGCGGGTGTTCGTGGCATGCCACGCGCGGCAGATCCTCGAGGTAGTGGCGCGACTGGGTCAGCCACTGGCGGTAGGGCCGGGCGGTGGCGAGCTGATGCTTGATTTCGTCATCGCCGATGATGCAGCCGCGTTCGAGATCGACCAGCAGCATGCGGCCAGGCTGCAGGCGCCACTTGCGCACGATGCGCGCGTCGTCGATGGGCAGTACGCCGGCCTCCGAGGCCATGACGATGAGGTCGTCGTCGGTGAGCAGGTAGCGGGCCGGGCGCAGGCCATTGCGGTCCAGGGTGGCGCCGATCTGCCTGCCATCGGTGAAGGCCACCGCCGCTGGACCATCCCAGGGCTCCATCAGGGCCATGTGGTATTCGTAGAAGGCGCGCCGGTCGGCATCCATCAGCGCATTGCCGGTCCAGGCCTCCGGGATCAGCATCATCATGGCGTGGGCCAGGCCGTAGCCACCCATGACCAGGAGTTCGAGGGCGTTGTCGAAGCAGGCCGAATCCGACTGGCCATCATGGATCAGGGGCCAGATCTTGCGCAGGTCCTCGCCGAACAGGCGGGAGGAAATGCCGTGCTCACGCGCATGCATCCAGTTGATGTTGCCGCGCAGGGTGTTGATTTCGCCGTTGTGCGCGATCATGTGGAAGGGATGGGCCAGGTCCCAGGAGGGGAAGGTGTTGGTGGAAAAGCGCTGGTGCACCAGGGCCAGGGCGGACACCAGCCGCGCGTCGCGCAGGTCGTGGAAGTATTCGCCCACCTGATCGGCCAGCAGCATGCCCTTGTAGACCAGAGTGCGGCAGGACATGGAGGCCACGTAGAACATCCTGCCCTCGGCCAGATCGAGGGCATCGACGTGGTGCTCGACCTCCTTGCGGATGACGAAGAGCTTGCGCTCCAGGGCATCGGCGTCGGTCAGGTCCGCGCCCGCGCCGATGAAGACCTGGCGCATGACCGGCTCGGTCTCCCGCGCCGCCTGCGCCAGACCGCGGCTGTCCACCGGCACGTCGCGCCAGCCCAGCAGGTTCTGCCCCTCGTAGCGGATGCTGCGTTCCATGGCCGCTTCGCACACTCGCCGGCTTTCCGGATCGCGCGGCAGGAACAGCATGCCCACGCCATAGCGGCCCGGCTCGGGTAATGTGATGCCCTGCGACTGCATTTCGGCACGCAGGAAGGCATCGGGAATCTGGATCAGGATGCCCGCGCCATCGCCCAGCTGCGGGTCATAGCCCGTCGCGCCGCGATGTTCGAGATTCTTCAGGATGCGCAGGCCCTGGGCCACGATGGCGTGACTGGGCTGATTCCGGATGTGTGCGATGAAGCCGACGCCACAGGCGTCGTGCTCGTGCGCGGGCTCGTACAGGCCCTGTGGACGTGGTGCTTGCATGTCAGCTTTCCTTGTTGAGCTGGGTGGTCTCCAGCCCGAGTTCCTGGATCTTGCGGGTGAGGGTGTTGCGACCGATGCCCAGCAGCTGCGCCGCCTCGTTGCGTCGCCCCCCGGTGACGGCGAGCGCGCGCGCGATCAGGGTGGTCTCGAAGCCGCGGCTGAAATCACCCCACAGCCGGCCGCGCGCGCGCATGACCCGGTCATCGATGGCACGCGCCAGCAGGATCTGCCACTCGGCATGGGTACCGCCCCGCGCAACGGGTTGCATCTCCGGGGGTAGGTCGCCGATCTCGATGCGCGTGCCCGGTGCCATGATCGTCAGCCACTGGCAGAGGTTTTCCAGCTGACGCACGTTGCCGGGCCAGGGCGCGGCCTGCAGCACGGCCAGGCATTCCTCCGTCAGGTGCTTGGGCGGGCAGCCCAGCTGCCGGGCGCTGCCGGCCAGGAAATGGCGGGCCAGGGCGGGGATGTCCTCGCGCCGCTCACGCAGCGGGGGCAGGCGCAGGCGGATGACGTTGAGGCGATGGTACAGGTCCTCGCGGAACAGCCCGTCCTGCACGCGCTGCTCCAGGTCCTGGTGGGTCGCCGCGATGATGCGTGCCTCGGCGCGCAGGGCCTGCTCGCCGCCTACCCGATAATACTGTCCGTCGGACAGCACGCGCAGCAGACGGGTCTGCAGATCGTTCGGCATGTCACCGATTTCATCGAGAAACAGGGTGCCGCCGGCCGCTTCCTCGAAGCGGCCACGGCGTGTGCTCTGCGCGCCAGTGAAGGCGTGCCTCTCATGGCCGAACAGCTCCGATTCCAGCAGATCGCGTGGAATGGCCGCCGTGTTGAGGGCGATGAAGGGGCCGGCGCTCCGCGGGCCGTGCCGATGCAGGGCGCGTGCCACCAGCTCCTTGCCGGTACCGGACTCGCCATTGATCAACACCGTGGCATCGGATTGCGAGAGGCGGCCGATGGCCCGGAAGACCTCCTGCATCGCCGCGGCCTGTCCAAGGATTTCCGTCTCCAGCGGGGCGGCATGGTGCGTGGTCGCGCCGTTGTTGCCGCGCTGCAGACCACGCCGCGCCAGGCTGATGGCCTGGTCGACATCGAAGGGCTTGGGCAGGTATTCGAAGGCGCCGCCCTGAAACGCCGCCACCGCCGAGTCCAGGTCAGAGTAGGCGGTCATGATGATGATGGGCAGATCCGGATGGCGCGCCTTGGCAACCCGCAACAGCTCGAGGCCGCTGCTGCCGGGCATGCGGATATCGGAGAGCAGCACGCCAGGCATCTCGCCGCGCGCCAGCTCGGCCATGGCCTCCTCGGCGCTGGCGAAACAGCGGCAGGGCAGCTGCGCGCGTGCCAGGGCCTTTTCCAGCACCCAGCGGATGGAACGGTCATCATCGACGATCCAGACCATGTTCACTGCGCATCCTCCGTGGCCAGGCGCGGCAGGGGCAGGCGCACCGTGAAGCAGGTGCGTCCCGGCACCGATTCCACCTCGATGCTGCCATGATGCTGCTGGATGAAGTCGTGCGCCAGCGCCAGCCCCAGGCCGCTGCCGCCCGCACGGGCCGAAACCAGGGGATAGAAGACACGGTCGCGGATCTCTTCCGGCACGCCGGGGCCGTCATCGATGACCTGTACCTCCAGTACCAGCGGGTGGCGCTTCTTGACCAGCGTGACCTGGCGCTGGATGCGCGTGCGCAGCTGGATGCGGCCCCGACCCTGCACGGCCTGCGCGGCATTGCGCACGATGTTCAGCAGCGCCTGCACCAGTTGCTCGCGGTTGCCGCTGAGGTCGGGCAGCGAGATGTCGTAGTCACGCTCGATGCGCACCGCCGGAAACTCGGCGCACATCAGTGTCCGGCACAGCTCCAGCACCTCGTGGATGTTGAGGGGCGTGGGCTGTACCGTGCGATACGAGGACAGCAGACGTTGCATCAGGGCCTGCAGGCGGTCGGTCTCATCGATGATGACCTGGGTGAATTGCCGGAGCTCGGGGTCATCCAGTTCGCGCTCGAGCAACTGGGCCGAACCGCGGATGCCTCCCAACGGGTTCTTGATTTCGTGTGCCAGATTGCGCAGCAGTTCCCGATGGATGACCTGCTGCATGGCCTCGTGCTCCTCGCGCGCCGTCTGCAGCTGCTGATTGATGGGATGAAACTCCAGCAACAGGCGGGCCATGGAGGTTTCCAGCGGGCTGATCGAGCAGTCCAGGTGCAAAGGGTCGTGACCCTGTTGCGGGACGACGATATCGTGCCGGGTGTAGCTCCAGCGCTGGTGCAGGGTGTCTTCCAGGCTGGCGATGAAGGAAGGAGGCAGCTGGCAAAGACGCTGCACGGGCCTGCCCAGGCAGGCGCGCCGGCTGATGGCGAACAGGTTTTCCGCCACCGGGTTGCAATAGCGTATGCACAACGCCTCGTCCAGCAACACCACGGCCGACACCAGCAGGTCAAGGCCCGCGAGTGCAGCCGGGGTATCGGGGGATGTCGGATCGTGCATGGCATTCGCGATTCAGCGCGACGAGGGCTCACAGTGAATAGTAGAGCTCGAACTCGATGGGATGTGTGGTCATGCGATGTCGCGTGACCTCTTCCATTTTGAGGGCGATGTAGGCATCGATGAAGTCATTGCTGAAGACCCCTCCGCGCGTCAGGAACTCGCGGCCGTGGTCCAGATGCTCGAGGGCC